>NZ_AUFD01000007.1:0-337901 GCF_000426325.1 Streptomyces sp. CNS606 | reverse complement strand
ATAGCGTGAGGGAAACGCCCGGTTACTTTCCGAACCCGGAAGCTAAGCCTCATTGCGCCGATGGTACTGCGAGGGGGACCTCGTGGGAGAGTAGGACGCCGCCGAACAATCATTGAGAGCCGGTGGCTCCAGCGTACATGCGCTGGAGCCACCGGCTTTTTTTGCGTTCTCCCCGAGGGAAATCTCAGACAGGAGTCACACCCCATGTCCACCAACTCGTCCGACGACGATTCCGCGCGCCCCCGCCGACAGGGGCCGCCGCGGCGGGGTGACGATCGTCCGCGCCGCCCGCGCAGGGACGGTGACGACCGCGGCGGATTCCGCCGCGACGACAGGGGCGGCCGGCGCCCTTACGGCGACGGCCGGCGGGGCGACGACGAGCGCCGCGGTGGCGAGAGCGACCGGCGCTCGGATCGTGACCGAGGCTTCCGCAGCGGCTACGGTGACCGTGGTCGGGACGGAGGGCGCGACAGCGGTCGTTACGGCGACCGTGACCGTGACCGCGGGCGTTACGGCGACCGCGAGCGGCCGAGCCACCGTGGCGGTCCCCGTCGCGACGACCAGCGTGGGTTCCGCCGCGACACCCGTCCCGACGACGACCGTTTCCGTGGCCGGGAGCGGCGCGACGAGCGCTCCGGCGACCGTCGGGACGACCGCAGGAGCGGGCGTTGGGAGGACCGTGGCGCCGGACGCCGTGGCGACGACCGGCGCACCGACCGGCGCTCCGACGGCGGGCGCTGGGAGGACCGGCGCAATGACCGCCGTACCGAAGGCCGTGACCGCCGTGACGACCGCGAGCGCGGCCGTCCGGGCGGTGACCGCGGAGGCTTCCGGCGCGATGACCGTTTCCGTGGCCGGGACCGGCAGGACGACCGCAGGGGCGGTGGCCGCCGGGACGATCGTCGGGACGGCCGACGTGACGACCGCAGGGACACCCGACGGGACGACCGCAGGGGCGGCTCGCGTGGTGACGGCCAGCCGTTGCGGCGCCTGCCGATCCCGGAGGACGTCACCGGTGAGGAAGTACCGCGTGACGTGCGCCAGGAGCTCATGGGCCTCCCCAAGACGCTTGCCGAAGACGTGGCCAAGAACCTCGTGATGGTCGGGCGGCTGCTGGACGAGGAACCCGAGCAGGCCTACGGCTACTCCCGCGTGGCACTGCGCCTCGCCTCCCGCGTCTCGGCGGTCCGTGAGGCGGCGGGCTTCGCTTCGTACGGTGTCGGTAAGTACGCGGAGGCGCTGGCCGAGTTCCGTGCGGCGCGGCGCATGACCGGCGGTGTTCACCTGTGGCCCGTGATGGCCGACTGCGAGCGCGGGATGGGGCGCCCGGAGCGTGCCCTGGCGATGGCCGGGGAGTCCGAGGTGCGGAAGCTCGACAAGGCGGGACAGGTCGAGATGCGCATCGTCGCCGCCGGCGCCCGTCGCGACATGGGTCAGGCCGACGCTGCGGTGGTGACGCTGCAGAGTTCGGAACTGGCCTCGAACTCCGTGCAGCCCTGGACCGCGCGTCTCCGGTACGCCTATGCCGACGCCCTGCTCGAGGTGGGCCGGACGGAGGAGGCCCGTGACTGGTTCGCCAGGGCGCTCGAGGCCGACCAGGGAGGACTCACCGACGCATCCGACCGGCTGGCCGAACTGGACGGCGTGGAGTTCCTCGACGCGCTCGACGAGGAAGCCGCGGAGGAGGACGAGCGGGAAGAGGCCCCGGAGGCCCCGGAAGGCGCCACCGCGGCCCAGCCCGAGGCCGAGCCCGTGTCCGAGCCGAAGAGCGCCGACGGCGACTCCGGCGAGGAGCCGCCGCAGGACTGAGGAGACTGTGGAGGGGCGGGCCGGCAGGGCCCGCCCCTCCACACACGCCCCGCGGTGTCAGGCGAGCCGGACGGGTGGGTCGTCCAGCGCGCCGACGAGCTGGAGCCGGCCTCAGCCGGTTTCGTCCGCGAGGTCGCGCAGCACCAGACCGGTGGCGGGCTTCGGCCCGAACGAGGTGGACTTCCGGGGCATGGTGACGCCCTGCCCGGCCAGCTCGCGCACCGTCTCCTCACGCTCCGGACGCAGCAGCACGGCGGTGCCGCCGTGCTGTCCCGCCTGCTCCACCGCGTCCTCCGCCGAATGCAGGTAGGAGATGTCCGACGGCCGGTCCGGGACCCGCCACACGGCGTCCAGCAGCGCCGAGTGCAGAACCGTCGCGTCCAGCCGTCGCCACGTCTCCGGCCGGTCGCTGCGGACCGTGCGTGCCAGCAGGTCCGGGTCCGGGCGGTCCACCAGGTGGAACGCGCCGGTTCCCGCCGAACCCCCGCCGGAAAGCAGGAAGGCGTTGCCCGGCGTCCCGGCCTGGGCCTCCAGCGCCGCAGGCAGCGGCCCGTCCACCGCCCGCACCCGGCACACCCCCTCCAGCGCCGCCAGGGCGTCGCCCAGCGGCAACCGCGGCAGCACCCGGTGGATCGCCCGCACCTGGAGCGGGTAGCGGGCCGAGTCGACCAGCAGCACCAGGCCGCTGGCCCACGCCCCGGCGTCTCCGCCGCGGTGCTCCCCGGCCAGCCGCTGGTATGTCGCCCAGCGGTGGTGCCCGTCGGCGATCAGCGCCTCCCGGGAGGCGAGATCCGCGCACGCCGCGTCGATCTCGGCCGGATCGGTCACGGACCACAGGCGGTGCGCGAAACCGTCCTCGGTGGTGGTCGTCAGCAGCGGCGCCCGGGTCAGTGCGCCCTCGATCACGGCGGTCGCCCCCGTGACCGTGCCCTCGCTCCGGTAGGCGAGCAGCAGCGGCTCGAAGTTGGCCGCGGTCTCCCGCATCAGCGCCGCCCGGTCGGCGACGATCTCCGGGACCACGTCCTCGTGCGGCAGCACCGGACCGTCCAGGCGCAGCGCGCCGATCAGCCCACGTTGCAGCACCTCGCCGCGCCGCTGCTCGTAGACGTACAGCGCCGGGGTCCCGTCGGCGGCCAGCACGCCCTCCCCGCGCCAGCGGTGCAGGGTGTCGGCGGCCTTGCGGTGCCGGGCCGCCGGGTCGACGGTGTGCGGCAGGATCAGCCGCACGATGTTGTACGGGTCGGCGGTCTCCAGGTGCAGCACACCGTCCGGGCGCACGATGACGTCGTACGGCGGGGACGTCACCGCGGCGAGCGAACTCACGCGCTCCGGAACGTAGCGCAGTCCGCGGAAGGGCAGCAGCCGCAGGCCGTCGGTGGCCCGGGCAGGGGCGTCGTGGGCGTCGTTGCCGTCAGTGCGCATCCCGGAATGCTATGCGGACCGGCGCACGGCGCCAGGGGGCGGGTACGCGATGATCGGTGGGGAAGACACCCGACCGAAGACCAGGGAAGAATCATGCTGCCAGCCTGCGAGACGGCACTGAGCCAGGCGTACGACACCGCCCTGCTCGACCTGGACGGCGTCGTGTACGCCGGCGGTGCCGCGGTGCCGCACGCCGTCGAGGCACTCGCCGCCGCCCGCCGGGACGGGATGCGGCAGGCGTTCGTCACCAACAACGCCGCCCGTACCCCGCAGACCGTCGCCGACCACCTCACCCGGCTCGGCGTGCCCGCCGCCGCAGACGAAGTGATCACCTCCGCGCAGGCCGTGGCCCGTCTCGTCGCCGAGCAGCTTCCGCCCGGCTCCCGCGTGCTGTGCGTCGGCGGCGAGGGGCTGCGCGTGGCGCTGACCGAACGCGGCCTGGAGACCGTCGAGTCCGCGGACGACGACCCGGCCGCCGTCGTGCAGGGCTACGGCGGGCCGGAGTTGGCGTGGGGGCGTCTCGCCGAGGCCGCGCTCGCCGTCGGACGCGGTGCCGCCTGGTATGCCTCCAACACCGACCTCACCATTCCCAGCGGACGGGGTATCGCCCCCGGCAACGGCGCCGCCGTGGAGGTCGTCCGGATCGCCACCCGGTGGATGCGGGACGCTCCCGAACCGCAGGTCGCCGGAAAGCCGCGCCCGCCCATGCACCGCGAGACGATCCTGCGCACCGGCGCCGAACGGCCGCTGGTGGTCGGCGACCGGCTCGACACCGACATCGAGGGCGCGCACGCCGGCGGCGTGGACGCGTTGCTGGTGATGACGGGGGTGACGGACGGGGCACAACTCCTGGCCGCGCCGCCGCCGCACCGGCCCGCGTACGTCGCCGCGGACCTGCGGGGGCTGCTCACTCCGCACCCCGGGACCACGGGCGACCCGGTGACCGGTTTCCGCTGCGGCGGCTGGCGCGCACGCGCCGCGGACGGAGCGCTCGCCCTGGAGGGCGGCGGCGATCCCGTC
The DNA here is from genome assembly GCF_000426325.1 of Streptomyces sp. CNS606. NCBI lineage: Bacteria > Bacillati > Actinomycetota > Actinomycetes > Kitasatosporales > Streptomycetaceae > Streptomyces > Streptomyces sp. CNS606. The sequence continues at coordinate 333,650 of NZ_AUFD01000007.1, read as the reverse complement.
GACGGCCTGCGCGCCCTGTGCGGCGCCGCCTGGGCGGCCGGGGGCGACGGCGGCTGCGACCTCGACTCCGCCAAGGCACTGGCCCGCCTGGGCTGGTGACAGCGCGGGCGCGTCTCGTACGGGCCCGGCCGCAGCCTGCGGGCGGGGGGTTCAGTCCTCCGGGACGCGGGAGAGGCCGGCCTCGGCCTCGGCGGCGAGCCTCTCCTCCGAGGAGCCGAGCCGCCAGTAGCCGCCGAAGGTCACGGCACGCCGCGCGAACCCGCGCTCGTTCACCAGATGGCGGCGCAGCGCGCGCACCGTGCCCGCTTCGCCCGCGATCCAGGCGTACGGCGCTCCCGCCGGCAGCGCGGCCGACCGCAGGGCCTCCACCGCCACGTCCGTACGGTGCCCGGACCGGCCGGAGCGGACCAGCCAGGTGATCTCGGCGTCGGCCTCGGTGTCCAGCTCCGTGAGGTCGCCCGCCTCGGGAACCTCGACGAACACCCGGGCCGGCAGCCCCGCGGGCAGCGACTCCAGGATGGCGCCGAGGGCGGGAAGCGCCGTCTCGTCGCCGCTGAGCAGCACCCAGTCGGCGTCGTCCGGGAGCCGGAAGCAGACGCTCTTGTTGTCCGGAACCACCGGACCCAGCAGCGTCACCCGGTCGCCCGGCCCGGCGGTCCGCGCCCACCGCGAGGCCGGTCCGCCGTCGCCGTGCAGGGCGAAGTCGACGTCCAACTCGTCCGCGCGCCGGGCGCGGACGGTGTAGGCGCGCATCACGGCCCGTTCCTCCGGGTCCATCGCACGGTAGCGGGCGAACCAGTCCGCCCCCGTCGGCACGACGGGTGCGGACTGGCCGGGGTGCGGAAGGAACAACGAGAAGCTCTGGTCGCGCCCCCCGCTCGCGAAGCCCGCCATGGCTTCGCCGCCGAGGGTCACGCGCAGCATCGTCGGACCGAGCCGTCGGGTGCGCACCACCTGCAGTTCGAAGAAAGCGAACGGCGCGGCGGGCGCGGGTGCTTCACGAGCGGCGGCACTCATACGGAATCCTTCCGTGCGGGGGGTCAGCCGACCTTCGCAGCGTCCTCGACGGCCTTCGCCAGGCGCTCCACCAGCGGGGCGGAGCCCGCGTAGGAGAAGCGCGGTTCGCTCGACCACGGGGTGACCTGGCCGGCCTTCACCGCGGGCAGGTCGCGCCAGGAGGGCTTGGCCTTCAGCTGCTCCGGCTGGAGCGTCGCGGTGCGGTCGTCGAGGAAGAGCAGGTCGGCGTCGTACTTGTCGGCGTTCTCCCAGCTCAGGCTCTCGAAGTAGCCGCCCTCGTCCAGGTTGTCCGGCGTGACGAGCTGCACGCCGAGTTCCTGGAAGAACATCAGGTCGGCGCTCATCCCCGGGTTGGAGGCGTAGAAGAGGTCCTTGCTGCCCGAGCAGGCCAGGACCTTCAGGCCGCCGCTCGCCTTCGCGGCCTTGCGGAGCCGCTCGGCGGCCTTCTCGAAACGCGCCTTGGCGGAGGTGACCTGCTGCGCCTTCAGGTCGGCGCCCAGGGACTCGGCCAGATCCGCGTAGCGGCCGATGACGTTCTTCAACGAGGTGCGGGACGCCGTGATCGCGACGGTCGGCGCCAGCTTGACGATCTTGTCCTTGCTCTCCTCCGGCACGAACCACAGTGCACCCGGCTCGTACATGTTGGTGATGAGCACCTGGGGACGGGTCTTGGCGTACTTCTCGATGCTGAACTCGCCGTAGGCGTTGCCGATGACCTCCAGCCGGTCGACGTCGAGGTCGCCGGCCTGCGGGTCGGCCTCGCCGTTCGGCAGCTTCGTCGGGCCGAAGACGCCGACGACCTGCTCGTCGATGCCGAAGTCGTGCAGCGCGGCGGCGGTACCGGTGAAGGCCACGATCCGGTCCGGTACCGCGTCCAGGGTGACCTTCTTCTCGCGGTCGTCGGTGAACGACCAGGAGCCGCCGCCGTTTCCGCCCGAGCCGCCGCTCTTCCCGGACGTGCCGCCGTCGCCGCAGGCGGCGAGCAGAGCGCCGAGCCCGACGGCGCCGCCCGCCGCGAGGACGCCGCGCCTGGTGGGAGTGGACGGTCGGGGCTGAGACATGGCAGGGGCCTTCCTGGGACGTGCTGGGGGGACCGCGGGGTCCGCGTGCGAGGTTAGGTTAACCTAACAAAGCACTGTCCCCGTGGCCGGGTGAGTCGCGTCACCGGGCCCCGACCGGAGCCGCGTACGTGTCGCTGACCAAGTCCCCGCCGCCGGAGTCGCCCCAGGCGGCATCGCCGGGCACCCGGCCGCCCCGCGGGCGGAACGCCGTGCGCGCCGCCGGTCTCCTCGCCTCGCTGGCGCTGCTGTGCGTGCTGCTCGCCCTGAGCGTCGCCCTCGGCGCCAAGGCCCTCTCCCTCGACGAGGTGTGGGCCGGCCTGACCGACCACACGTCCGGAAGCTGGACCGTCGTGCACGACATGCGGCTGCCCCGCACGGTGCTCGGGCTCATGGTCGGTACCGCGCTGGGGCTCGCGGGCGGGGTGATGCAGGCCCTGACCCGCAACCCGCTGGCCGACCCCGGCCTGCTCGGCATCAACGCCGGCGCCGCCGCGTCCGTCGTCACCGCCATCTCGTTCCTCGGCATCACCGGCTTCTCCGGCTACGTGTGGTTCGCCTTCGCCGGCGCCGCCGCCGTGGCCGTCCTGGTCTACACCGTCGGCGGCGGACGCGGCGCCACCCCGGCACGCCTGGCGCTCGCCGGCGCCGCCCTGAACGCCGCCCTGTTCAGCTACGTCAACGCCGTGATGCTGCTGGACACCTCGTCGCTGGACCTGATGCGGTTCTGGACCGTCGGCTCGCTCGCCGGCACACGGCCGGAAATCCTCGAGAGCCTGGGGTGGTTCGTCGTGATCGGCACGGTCGGGGCCCTCGCCCTGGCCCGCCCGCTGAACGCCCTCGCGCTGGGCGACGACTCCGCGCGGGCCCTCGGCGCCCGCCCCGCGGAGGTCCGCAGAGGCGCCATGGTGACCGTGACGCTGCTCTGCGGCGCCGCCACCGCCGCCTGCGGTCCCATCGTCTTCGTCGGCCTGATGGTCCCGCACATGGTCCGCGCGCTCACCGGCCCGGACCTGCGCTGGATGCTTCCGTACTGCGCCGTGCTCGCCCCCGTCCTGCTGCTGGCCGCCGACGTGGCCGGCCGCCTCCTCGCCCGGCCCTCCGAACTCCAGGTCGGCATCGTCACCGCGGTGCTCGGCGGCCCGCTGTTCCTGTACTTCGTGACCCGGCGGAAGGTGGCCCGCGCATGAGCGTCAAACGCGCCGCCGCAGGGAGCTTCTCCGTCGTCTTCCGGCCCCGCGCCCTGGCCGTCGGCACCGGCTGCGCGGTACTCGCCCTGGCCGGCGCCGTGTTCGCGATCGCCGCCGGCAGCGGCGACTACCCGATGAACCCCCTGGACGTACTCCGGGTCCTGACGGGTTCCGGCGCGCCCGGCGACGCGTTCGTCGTCGAGGAACTGCGCCTGCCCCGCACCGCCACCGCCCTCCTGGTGGGCGCCGCGTTCGGCCTCGGCGGCGCCGTCTTCCAGACCGTGGTCCGCAACCCGCTCGGCAGCCCCGACGTGCTCGGCTTCACCAGCGGTTCCGCGACCGGCGCCCTCACCGCCGTGGTCCTCATCGGCGGCGGCAGCACCGCGCTCGCCTTCGGCGCCGTCGTCGGCGGACTCGCCACCGGCCTGCTCATCTACCTTCTCGCCTGGCGGCAGGGAGTGCACGGCTATCGCCTCGTCCTCGTCGGCATCGGCGTGATGGCCATCCTCACCGGCGTCAACGGCTACCTGCTCACTCGCGCCCAGATCCTCGAAGCCGGGCGCGCCGTATTGTGGATCACCGGCAGCCTCGACGGACGCGGCTGGGAGGACGCCCTGCCCCTGCTCGTCACGCTGGTCGTGCTGCTGCCGGTCGTCCTGCTGTACTGCGCGCGGCCGCTGCGCATGCTGGAGATGGGCGACGACGCGGCCTCCGGCCTGGGCATACCGGTCGAACGCGTCCGCCTGACGGTGCTCACCGCCGCCGTCCTGCTGGTCTCCTTCGCCTCGGCCGCCGCCGGTCCCGTCGCCTTCGTCGCCCTGACCGCGCCGCAGCTCGCCCGGCGCCTGACCCGCGCCCCCGGCCCGAACCTGCTGCCGGCGCTCTTCATGGGCGCCGCGCTGCTGGTCGTCGCCGACCTCGCCGCCCAGCGCCTGATACCCGGACACACCCTGCCCGTCGGCGTCGTCACCGGTGTCGCGGGCGGCGCGTATCTGGTGTGGCTGCTGGCCACCGAACGCAGGGCGGGACGGATATGACCCCCGCCGGCCCGCCCCCGGCGGACACCCGCCGCCCGAACCGCCGCCCCCGCACGCCCGGACGGACGGGAGCAGGAAGAGGACCCGCGACATGAAGCAGTTCACCGGCACCGGCCCGGGCGTCCGGATGGCGAAGGGCGAACCCCCTGCGGCCGGCGACGTCGACGCCACCCGGCTCGCCGGGGTGGGCATGACTCTCGCCTACGACCAGCGCACCATCGCCCGCGAGCTGTCCGTCTCCGTCCCCGACGAGTCCTTCACCGTCGTCGTCGGCCCCAACGCCTGCGGCAAGTCCACGCTGCTGCGCGCCCTGTCCCGGATGCTGAAGCCCGCCGTGGGCCGCGTACTGCTGGACGGCCGCGACATCGCGGCGCTGCCCGCCAAGCAGGTCGCCCGCACCCTCGGCCTCCTGCCGCAGTCCTCCCTCGCCCCGGACGGCATCACCGTCGCCGACCTCGTCGGACGCGGCCGCTACCCGCACCAGAGCCTGCTGCGCCAGTGGTCGCGCGAGGACGAGCGGATCGTCGACCGGGCCATGGCCGCCACCGGCGTCTCCGCGCTGGCCGACCGCTTCGTGGAGGAGCTCTCCGGCGGCCAGCGGCAGCGGGTGTGGATCGCGATGGTGCTGGCCCAGGAGACTCCGCTGCTGCTGCTCGACGAGCCCACGACCTACCTGGACATCGCCCACCAGATCGACATCCTCGACCTCTGCGCCGGGCTGCACGAGGACGGCCGCACGGTGGTGGCCGTCCTGCACGACCTCAACCACGCCGCCCGGTACGCGACCCACCTCATCGCGATGCGCGACGGCCGCGTCGTCGCCGAGGGGCCGCCGCAGGACGTCGTCACGGCGGACCTGGTGGTGGACGTCTTCGGCATGCCGTGCAGGGTCATCGACGACCCGGAGACCGGCACCCCCCTGGTCGTCCCGGCCGCCCGCCGGCGGTAGCCGCCTCCCGCACACGGGGGCGACTTTGCGCCGTCGGCGCGACGGGCCGCGCGACCGCCCGCCCCGAACGGGTAGCGTCGCCCCCATGAACGACGCGACGCCCGGCGACGCCCCGGACCAGCCCGGACCCCGTCCCGGCCCCCGCCCGCTGCCGGGCCCGCCGCCGCACGGACCGGGGGTGCCCGGCCCCGTGCGCCGCCCGCTCGGCGCGCACGGGGGTGCGGGTCCGCACCCGCCCGCTCCCGCCGCGCCGGAGCCGGCACCGGAGCCCGCTCCGGAGGCCCCGTCGCCGAGGACGTCCCGGCCGGGGGCGCCCGGGCCGGAAGCGACCGAGTCCGGCACGCCCCAGGCGGCTGCCCCCGCCAACGCCCGTGCGGGCGCGCACCACGACGGCCCCGACGCGCACCACGACGGCGGCCCGGACGAGGAGGACCACGGCCCGCAGCCGCTCGGCGTGCGTATCGAGCAGACCGGCGACACCGACGTGGACGCGCAGCTCCGGCGCCTGGAGGACGCCGACCACCTCGCCGTCTCCGGCCACCTGGAGGTGTACGAGGATGTGCACCGCGGCCTGCGCGACACGCTGACCGCGCTCGACCGGCACGACACCAGGAGCTGACCCGCACGTGGCTGCGACCCGCCCGCAACGCAAGCGACTCGACGCGGAACTGGTGCGCCGCAGGCTCGCCCGTTCCCGCGAGCACGCGAGCCGGCTGATCGCCGAGGGGCGGGTGACCGTCGGCGGTGCGACCGCCACCAAAGCGGCCACCCAGGTCGAGACCAGCGCCGCACTCGTCGTCCGGGAGGACGACGCCGACCCGGACTACGTCTCCCGCGGCGGCCACAAGCTCGCCGGCGCCCTCGAGGTCTTCGTCCCGCAGGGGCTGGAGGTGACCGGCCGCCGCGCGCTGGACGCGGGCGCGTCCACCGGCGGGTTCACCGACGTGCTGCTCCGCGCCGGAGCCGGACACGTCGTCGCCGCCGACGTCGGCTACGGCCAGCTCGCCTGGTCCCTCCAGAGCGACCCGCGCGTCACCGTCAAGGACCGCACGAACGTACGCGAGATGACCGTGGAGGACGTGGACGGCCGGCCCGTCGGACTGGTCGTCGGCGACCTGTCGTTCATCCCGCTCGGACTCGTGCTGCCCGCGCTCGTCCGGTGCGCCGCACCCGACGCCGACCTGCTGCTGATGGTCAAACCGCAGTTCGAGGTCGGCAGGGAACGGCTCGGCAGCGGCGGCGTGGTGCGCAGCGCCGCCCTGCGCGCGGAGGCCGTGCGGACGGTGGCGGAACGGGCGGCGCACCTCGGCCTCGGCGTGCGCGGCGTCACCGCCAGCCCGCTGCCAGGGCCGTCCGGGAACGTCGAGTACTTCCTGTGGCTGCGCGCCGGTGCACCGAAGCTGGACCCGGCGGACGTGGAACGAGCGGTGGCGGAGGGGCCCCAGTGACGACGAAGGCGACCGAGACGACCCCGGGGACGAGCGCGGAGGCCGACGCCACCCGCACCGTCTTCCTGCTGGCGCACACCGGGCGGCCCGCCGCCGTCCGCAGCGCCGAACTCGTGGTCCAGGGACTGCTGCGCAACGGCATCGGCGTGCGCGTGCTGGGCGACGAGGCCAGCGACATGCCGCTGCCCCCCGCCGTGGAGACCGTCGAGGCCGCCCCGGACGTGCTCGACGGCTGCGAACTGCTCGTGGTGCTCGGCGGCGACGGCACGCTGCTCCGCGGCGCGGAGTTCGCGCGCGCGTCGGGCGTGCCCATGCTCGGCGTCAACCTCGGCCGGGTCGGCTTCCTCGCCGAGGCCGAACGCGACGACCTGGACCGCGTCGTGCACCGGGTCGTGGGCCGCAGCTACGAGGTCGAGGAGCGCATGACGCTCGACGTGCTGGTGCGCAACGACGGCCACGTGGTGCACACCGACTGGGCGCTCAACGAGGCGTCCGTCGAGAAGGCCGCCCGCGAACGCATGCTGGAGGTCGTCACCGAGGTCGACGGCCGGCCCGTCACCGGATTCGGCGGCGACGGCGTCGTCTGCGCCACGCCCACCGGCTCCACGGCCTACGCCTTCTCGGCCGGCGGCCCCGTGGTGTGGCCCGAGGTCGAGGCCCTGCTCATGGTGCCGATCAGCGCCCACGCGCTGTTCGCCAAGCCGCTGGTGACCGCGCCCGACTCGGTGCTCGCCGTGGAGGTGCAGCGGCAGACCCCGCACGGCGTCCTGTGGTGCGACGGGCGCCGCAGCGTCGAACTCCCCGCCGGCGCCCGGGTGGAGGTCCGCCGCGGCGCCGTCCCCGTACGTCTCGCACGGCTGCACCACGCGTCGTTCACGGACCGCCTGGTCGCGAAGTTCGCCCTCCCGGTGGCCGGTTGGCGTGGCGCCCGCCGCCCCTAGACGAGTGATTCCGAAGGGGTTCAGCGGTCGTGGGCGGTCAGTCTGCATCGATCAGTCTGCGACGACCTCCGTGTTCTGGCAGGCGGTCAGCAGCCAGCGGCCGTTGTCCTGCTTCGACATCACGTACAGCGGTGCACCCTCACTCTCGTCCCCCGGGGTCAGGTAGAGCTGACGGACCTTGACCGCCGCAACGTCGGAGCGGATGAAGAACACGTGGATCACCTCGTAGGTGACTTTGCCGTCCCAGTGGTTTCCGGGAAGGACCTTGCGGGTGAACTCGGAGATCGCGTCGAGACCGATGAGGACCTTGCCTCCGCCCGTAGTCCAGACCGCGTCAGGGTGGAAAAGCTCGAGGAACTCGTCGGGGTCCTTGTGCTGCTGGGAGTGCTCGACGGCGGCTACGACCTGGTGGATCGCTTCGAGGTCGGCCGGGTGGGCGGCTGTCGATTCAGTGTCCATGCGGGTCATGGTGTGACGTGAAGTTCGGTTGAGGTCAAGAGGAGAGCGAACACCGACCCCTTGGAATCGATCATCTAGGCGGGGGAGCGGCGGGTCGTGACGCGGAGGGAGAGGATCTCCGCGACGGCCTCCAGCCAGCGCGCGGCCTGCTCGTCGCCGTCCGGCCCCGTGACGACGGTGGCCGCCGTCTCCAGCCAGCCGCGGACCTGTTCCGCGGCGGCCTCACCCGGCACGGGCTCCTCCAGTTCCGCCGCGTAGCGGGCGCCGCCGCTGCGGACGACCTTGGCGAGGAACGCCACCGCGCGCGGTGGCACGCCCAGCCGGTCCAGGCGCACGGCGGCACCGACGGCGCCGTCGCCGAACAGCGCGGTGCGGTGCGGACCGCCGAACGACAGCCCGTAGCGCAGCATCGCCGCCGGATCGGCCTGCGCCAGCTCGTCGTCGGTCCGCGACGGGGGCGGGGGAGTGGATGCGGAGTTCATGCGCGCCTCGGTCATTTCACGGTCACGGTGTACGTGTGGATCTTCGCCCGGTCCTCGGCGTCGGGCGTGGGGCTCCCGCTCGGGACCGGGCTGGGCACGACCGGCCTGCCGCTGTCGCCGCCGCCCGTGCAGCCCATGTCGGGGCACTCCACGAGCCGGATGCGTGTGGTGCCCTTGCCGACCGCTTCGAAGTCGAAGAACGAGGTTCCGGAGCTCCCGCCCGCGTAGTCTCCGCTGTCCCCGTACTCCTCGCGGTTTCCGCTGCTGCGGACGATGCGGGCATCCGGTTCCGGTGCGGTCAGCGACCAGTTCTCGCCCAACGCGACGTCGACCGGCACGGCCAGCGTGAACTCCTCGCCCACCTCGACCTCCACGGTCTTCTCGTCGAGCTCGTAGATCGCCGGGCCCGCCAAGCCGCACCCGGCGAGTATGACGGTCAGAAAGACGAACGCCCCGCTTCGTACACTGCGCATCGCAGGTCCTTTCACGCGGCCGGAAGATGGACGGAGTAGGTGTCCGGTAGGTCGTTGTCGGACGCCTTCTGCATGTTGCCGTTGACGAAGTCGTCCTCGCTGACCCAGGTGGTTCGCCCCCACGGGTTGTAGACCTGCAGCATGTCGCCCTCCTGGCCGATGATCATCATTCCGTGCCCGACCCAATTGCCGTCCTCGTCGTGGCCCTCCACACCGATCGGCACCGGCTTGCCCTCGGCGACCGCCTTCTCGACGTCCGGCAGCACGTCGCGGCGCGCGTCGGCGCTGTCGAGCTGCCGAGCCTCGTACTCGCTGCCGGTATGAGGGCTGATCTCGTTGTTGGCGATGTCGGTCTTTCCCTCGTCGTTCATCCCGGCGGGCGTGTCGTCGAACCAGCCCTTGTCGGCGCCGTCGCCGTCCTCGTGCAACCGCAGTTGTTCGTCGGTGAGACGCTCTCGGAACGCCTCGGCATCGTTCTCCTGCCCTGTCGGACCCCCAGTCAGCTCGAGGGCGTACACCGGGTCGACCATTGCGCGGGCGGTCACGACGGAGGACGGGACGCAGGTCAGACCGTCCTGAGACCACTCCTTGCCCTCGAACTTCTGGAATTCGGTGTTGACGTTGGCCCCCTGGTCGTTGACCCCCATGTCGACCTTGCTGCCGTAGCCCGTCGTGATGGGCGAAAGGTGTTCCTGGAGCCAGACCGGGTCCTTGTCGTGGATCTTGTCGCGGAACTCCCCGACCTCGTCGAGGCTGTAGCCCGCTGCGAGTGCCTTGACGAGGTAGGCGCGCTCCTGCGGGGACCCGGCGTCGGCGAGCATCCGTTCGAATTCGGCCTGCTCCTGCGGGCTCATCTTCTCCAGGTAACGCCCCGACCGTTCCAGGTCGTTGGCCGTCAGGAGCTCGTTCTGCTCCAACGGGCCGCCGACCTGGCCGATGTCGGCGAGGACGAGGCGGTCGGCGGCGGAGATCTCGTCCGTCCGCATCTGTCCGGCGCGTGCCTCGGAGGCGAACTTGTTGAGCACCCGCGCGGCCGTCCGCGCCGCGTCGTCCGCCTTGACGGCCGCCGCGTGCAGCTCGTCGGCGCCCCCGACGGCGATCTTCTGGGCGCGCTTGCGTTCCTCCTCCTCGGCGTCCTTCTCCACCCAGTCGTCGAAGAAGCCGTCCTCGTCGCCGAGGAGGGTGCGGGCCTGACGCAGCTGGCCGCGGCCGGACTCGTCGGTCGACTGCGCGGAGGTCAGGGCGTCGGACAGGTCGTACAACGCCTTCGACGCCTTGCGGAACGCCTCCTCCATCTGCTCGGCGGAACGGCCGGCGGCCGCCACCACCTCGGCGGCCTTGGCGCCCGTGCTGCCCACCCAGACCGAGGGGAGGCCGGACCTGGCCACCGCTTCGACGCGCGTCTGCACGTCCCCGGCGTCGTCTGCCTGGCTCTTGTACGTCTTCGCGATGCCGTCCAGCGTGCTCGGGGAGCCGACGGGTGCCGAGACGTCGAGCAGCTTGCCGATCGCGTCGAGCAGGGCGTTCTTGTCCCCGGCGTCGGAGACGGACTTCCGGTGTCCGGCTATCGCTTCCCTGCGGTCGGTGGTGGATTCGCCTGCTGCGGCCATGACGTGTTCGCCCCGTGGGTGGTGGGTGAGTGACGGCGGACGCGCGCACCGGGCCGGCCGCGGCAGGCGCGGCCGTCGCGGCGCACGACGGGAGATGCGGAGGTGCGGTGCTGCGGGGGTGCGCTGAGGCCTGATGCGGTGCTGCTCAGCCGAAGTCGGCGAGGCCCGGGGGCGTGTGCGTGGCCGGTGCGGGTCCGCCGACGAGCGGCGGCTCGCCGATGACCGCGGGGCGTTCGCCGGGCGCCGGTCCGCCGGTGATTCCCGGGTGGGGGAGCGTGGCCGGGGTGGGCATCGTCGTCAGGCCGTCTCCGCCGGCAGCCGAGTTCAGCCCGTTCTGCGCGAAGACGTCGGCGCCCTGGTAGTTCTGCTGCGAGATGCGGACCTTGTCCGCCAGCTCGTGCAACGCGGCCTCCAGCACCTTCGCCTCGGCCTGCCAGGCGTCGGCGAAGCCGTCGTGGGCCGGGCCCGAGTCCGAGCCGCCCAGCGTGTCGGCCGGGTAGCACACCTGCATGTCGACGGCCTTGCGGATGTCGCCGACGTCGTCGCCCGCCCGGTCGAGCTTGCCGGCCTCGCCGGCCATGCCGCTCTTCCGGACCTCGTAACCGTTCCCCGCCCCGCCGGACATGCCGCGTCCCCCTGCTCGCTCCGACCGGCACGCCCCCTCGGCCCCGGTACGCCGATCATGAGCATACCCGCACTCGGTGTCATGACCACGGACACCTGGTGCAGGTCAGGTGCCGTTGCCGTGCCGACACGCCCGGCGCGGGCGGACGTGCCGCCGTGGCTCGTGCACGCGTGCGGAGGGCCCCGCAGGGAGGGCGTACGACGGCCGGGGGTGGTTTCCGGCAGGGAACCTCGTATGGTCGTATCCGTGTTGCAGGAGATGCGGATCAAGGACCTCGGCGTGATCGACGACGCCGTCGTCGAGCTGTCGGCCGGTTTCACCGCGGTGACCGGCGAGACCGGCGCGGGCAAGACCATGGTCGTCACCAGCCTCGGCCTGCTGCTCGGCGGCCGCGCCGACGCCGCCCTGGTGCGGGCCGGGGCCAGGTCCGCCGTCGTGGAGGGCCGCATCGTCGTCGCGCCGGACGCCCCCGCGGCCGTGCGGGCCGCCGAGGCGGGCGCCGAACTGGACGAGGACGCGCTGCTGGTCAGCCGTACCGTCTCCCCCGAGGGCCGCTCCCGGGCCCACGTCGGCGGCCGGTCCGTCCCGGTCGGGCTGCTCTCCGACCTCGGTGACGACCTGGTCGCGGTGCACGGCCAGACCGACCAGCAGGGGCTGCTGCGCCCCTCCCGCCAGCGCCAGGCGCTGGACCGGTACGCGGGCGACGCCGTCGCCGTGCCGCTCGCCGCCTGGGGCGAGGCCTACAAGCGGGTGCGCTCGGTCACGCTGGAGCTGGAGGAGCTGACCACCCGGGCCCGCGAGCGGGCGCAGGAGGCCGACCTCCTGAGGTTCGGCATCGAGGAGATCGCCGCCGCCGAGCCCCGCGCGGGGGAGGACGACGAGCTGGCCGCCGAGGCGGAACGCCTCGGCCACGCCGAGGCCCTCGCCTCGGCCGCCGCCACGGCGCACGGTGCGCTCGCCGGAGACCCCGCCGATCCCGAGGGCGTGGACGCGAACGCGCTGGTCGCGGGCGCCCACCGCGCGCTGGAGGCGGTACGGGCCCACGACCCCGCGCTGGCTGCCCTCGCCGACCGGCTGAGCGAGGTGTCCATTCTGCTCACCGACGTCGCCGGGGAACTCGCCGGCTACGCCGACGACCTGGACGCCGACCCGCTCCGTCTCGCCGCGGTCGAGGAGCGCCGTGCCGCTCTGACGCAGCTCACCCGCAAGTACGCCGACGACATCGCGGGCGTCCTGGCCTGGTCCGAGCGCAGCGCCGCCCGGCTCACCGAACTCGAGGGCGACGACGACCGGATCGGCGAACTCGCCGCCGAACGCGACGCGCTGCGCACCGAGCTGGCCGGTCTGGCCGCACAGCTCACCGAGGCACGTACGGGCGCGGCGAAGCGGTTCGCGGACGCGGTGACCGGCGAGCTGGGCGAACTGGCCATGCCGCACGCCCGGGTGTCGTTCGCGCTGCGCCGCACGGAGGACCCGCAGGGTCTGGAGATCGACGGCGGCGCCTACGCCTACGGGCCGCACGGCACCGACGAGGTGGAGCTGCTGCTCGCCCCGCACCCCGGGGCGCCGCCCCGGCCGGTCGCCAAGGGTGCCTCCGGAGGCGAACTGTCCCGGGTCATGCTGGCCGTCGAGGTCGTGTTCGCGGACTCGGACCCGGTGCCGACGTACCTGTTCGACGAGGTCGACGCGGGAGTGGGAGGCAAGGCGGCGGTCGAGGTCGGGCGACGGCTCGCCCGGCTGGCCCGTTCCGCGCAGGTCGTGGTCGTCACCCATCTCCCGCAGGTGGCGGCGTTCGCCGACCGGCACCTGGTGGTGGAGAAGACCGACGACGGCAGCGTCACGCGCAGCGGCGTGCTGGCGATGGACGGGGAGGACCGGGTGCGGGAGCTGTCGCGGATGCTCGCCGGCCAGGAGGACTCGGAGCTGGCGCGGGCGCACGCGGAGGAACTGCTGGAGGCCGCCCGCGCCGAGGCGTGACCGTGCGCCGCGCCGCGGACGACCGGCCACCGCAGGGAGGACCGGCCGTCCGCCGCACCGCCGACGGATCCGGCGTACGGCGGCCCTCGGTGAGCCGTGTTCAGCTGAGGCGGCCCGGTCGATGCGCTGCACGTCGCCGTTGTAGAGGGTGACGACGCCGGGCGCGCTGCTGTGGCGGTTGCGGATCATGCCGTAGTCGTTGCCGGGGAAGCTGGCCCCGACGGACGGGCCTATGCCGTTCCAGTTGGCGACGCCCTTGGTGCAGTGACCGGCGCGTCGATGATGCAGTTCCGGCCGTTCTTGCGGGTGGTGAAGCCGGCGGAGCAGCGGATGCCGCCGCCGGTGATGGGGCTCTGCCCCGGACGGCCGGGCTCATCGCGCCGCGGGTCTCCTCGATGCGTACGGCGTCGCCGTGTTCGGCCGCGGCGGCGCGCAGGCGTGCGGCGCCGCGGGCGTCGGTGGCGTCGGTGAGGGTGAGGACGACCTGCTGGGTGACGGGGTCGGCGGTCAGCGGACGACCGGGTCGAAGGCGCCGGTGCAGACGCCCGGCACCCGGGCAGGCCCCGGTGCCGGGCGCCGGTTCACTCCGCGGCCCTCCCTGCCGCGGTGTGCTCCTTGACCGTGGCGGGCCCGTGCACGCCGGCCGGGGGCGCCTGCTGCGGCTGGAGGCCGACGGCGCGGGTCAGCGTGCCCAGCTGGAACCGCTTGTCGTCCAGGTGGTCGCGGCGCACCAGTACGGCGGTGGACACGGTCGCCGCGTGGCGTTCGCCGTCGGGCAGCGCCTCGGCGGTCACCGAGAGCGCGGGAACGCCCTCGCCGAGCAGCCGGTCGGCGGTCCGGTCGTCCAGCACGTGCACCCAGGTGCGGTAGGGGCTCGGCTCCTCGGTGACGCCGGGCCCGACGAGGGTGGTGCGGTCGACGCGGGCGGGCAGCGTCACGTCGGGGCAGTCGGCGGCGGTCGCCGCGCGGGCGGAGGAGGGCGCGGCGCCGAAGGCGGCACGCCAGTCGGGGTGCTGCTGGGCGTGGGCGAGTCCCGCGGCGAGGTCGGCGCGCGCCCGCGCCGGGTCGGCCACGCCGTCGGCGGTGTGCACGCACATGCGGAAGTCCTCGCGGGTGCTCACCAGCAGGCCGTTGTCCGGGGTCAGTTCGGCGTGCGCGGGAGCGGCGCCGTGTCCGAGTGCGGCGGTGGCGGCGCCCAGTACGGCCGCCATGGCGGCCAGGTGCAGGGCCGTTCTCCTGCGGATGCGGAGGCGTCGAAGCATCGGTGATCGTCCTTCCTGGCGGGGGTCAGTTGCCGTTCATCGAGGCGACGACGGAGTCGTAGTCGTAGGAACTGGGCCACCAGTTGGTCCAGTTCTGGCAGCCGTAGGTGTAGCTGCCGTGCATGATGCTGGGCGTGTGGCAGTCGCCGTCCCAGCGCGGGTCGAGCAGGCCCCAGGCGTGGCCCGTCTCGTGGTTGATGAAGGCGCGGCCCACGTTGTCGAGCGCACCGCCCGTGCTGTCGACCATGTACATGACCTTCCACCGGTAGTCGGTGTGGCCGTAGTCGGAGTTGTAGACGGGGTTCTGGCTGACGGCGCAGTTGTAGTAGCCGTAGCTGCCGCCGCACACGTTGCTCCAGTCGGCGGCGTAGTGGTACTCCAGCTCGATCTCCGCCCGCTCCTGCGTGGGGTAGGAGGTGCACGGGTTCGGCGCGAGCCACAGGTCGATGCGCCAGCCGCCGGTGCCGTCCCAGTCGCGGTCGCCCTGGCCGGCCAGGGTCTGTTCCAGGAAGTTCCGGGCCTGGGTGTGCGAGAGGTAGGAGCTGCCGTAGACCTGCGCGCAGTACTGCTCGTCCAGCGGCCCGGCCGCGCCGCCGCCCGCCGAGGTGTAGTGCATGGAGTTGACGTGCGTCTGGTGCGAGCTGGTGTTGTGGTGCGAGGCCTGCGCGGTGGGTGCCAGCAGCGCGGCCACCAGCAGCAGTACGGCCGTCCAGGCGGCCCGCAGTCCGAGCGGTCTGCGGGTCCGTGCGGACGGCGCGGGGTGGTCCCTCACGGTGTCTCCTTCTCTGCAGGGGGCGTGTCGGGGTGTGCCGGGGTGCATGCCCCGGGGTCTGTCCGGCCGGGGGGCTCAGCGGCGGTCGTTGCGCCAGCGGGCGCCGGACGCGTCGGAGTCGAGGTCCAGCGTGTGGCGGGCCCCCGCAGGGGCGGGCTGCGGCCCCGGCGACGACGCGTCCGCCTGCTGCGGCGCCGGTCCGGGCGTGCCCGGGAGCGGCGCCGCCATGCCGGGGACCGCGCGCACGACGGCGAGCAGCAGGGGCGGCAGGTGACGCCGCAGGCGCCGCCCCGCCGTTCGCCGGGCGCGGTCGTCCGTCGCTTCGCGCACAGCGCTCTCCTCACTCCTCCGGGCACGCCCGTCTCCACCCGTTGCGCGTACATGACACGCGCAGCGGGAAGGGTGGCGACCGGAGGTGAAACGACAGTGAAACCGCAGCGCCGGGAGCCGGGGACCGGGCTCCAGCACTCGCAGTACGACCACACCGGGCGGCCCGGAGCGGCCGACGGAGACGTCGCCCGCTGCCGAGGCGCCGCCGCACGCGGCGACCACCACGGGGCGCTCTCCGAGCTGCGCACGCTCGCCAAGCCGCTCTGCGACAGCGGCGCGGTCCGCAGCTTCCTCGAACTCCTCGACGCGCTCCCTCCCGCCCAGGCCCACACCGACCTCGACCTGCTGCTGCGGGCGGGCACCGCCTGGACCGAACTCACCGCCTGGCAGCGGGCCGCCGCCTGCTACCGGCGCGCCCACCGGCTCGCGACCGACCACGGCACCGCCCCCGACCTCGCCCAGGTCGTCACCGCCCAGGGAGTCCTCGCCTGGTACCGCGGCGACATCCCCGAGGCCCGGCGCCTCCTCGATCGCGCCTCCCGGTTCCTCGCCGGCACCGTCTCCGACGACCCCGCGTGGGACGAGCTCCGCGAGGGGCAGGCCCTCGTGCACAGCGCCCACGGCGAACTCGACCGCGCCGAGACCCTCCTGCGCATCCAGCTCCGCACCTTCCAGCGGCGCGCCGACGCAGAGGGACAGCGCCATGTGCTGGCCAACGCCGCCGTCCTCGTCGCGCTGCGACGCGGCGACTTCGACCACGCCGAGGCTCTGCTGGAGGAAGCCCTCGCCCTCGCCGAGGAGCACGGCCTGCAACTCGGCCTGCCCCGCACCCTGAACTGCCTGGCGTTCGTGCTGAACTGGGAGGGACGCCACGACGAGGCCCACGGTCACGCCCGGCGCGCCCTGCAGGAGGGCCACCGGCTGCACGTACCGCACGCCGTCTGCTTCGCCGAGTACAACCAGGCCGTCGCCCTCGGACACCGCGGCGAGACCACGGCCGCGCTGGACGCCTGCGACCGGGCGCTGCGCGCCCTGCGGACGGGCTCCTCCTCGCTGCTGCGCGCCGACGTCCTGCTGGCCAGGGCCCGCCTGGAACGCCCGCACAGCCCGCGCCGGGCCGCCGACACCGCGCGCACCGCCGTGCACGTCGCCCGCACCCAGCAGGACCGGTGGACGCTCGGGGTCTGCCTCCTGGAACTCGCCGACATCGAAGGCGCCGCCGCCGGCGCCGGACTGCTCGCCGAAGCGGGCGCCCTCTTCCGCCGCTACGGCGACCGCCACCAGGCGCTGCGCTGGCACACCGTCGCCGCCCGGCACGCCCACGACCGCGGCGACCTGGACGCGCTGTCCGGCCACGTCACCACACTCGTCACCGACATGGGCCGCTACCCCGGCCTCACCCCGCTCATCGCCGGGCGGCTGCCCAGCCTCCTCCCGCCCGTCGCCGACCGCGTGGCCGCCGTACTCCCGGCCGCCGAAGGCGGCGGGGACGACTCCCCCGCACGCCTCGCCGCCGACCTGCTCGCCTCCCCGGACGAGCGGGTACGCACCTGGGCCGTCACCGCGCTCTCCGGCCGGCCCACTCCGCGGGCCTACGCACTGCTGGCCGGCCACCACGACGACAGCCCGGCCGTACGCGCCCGCGTCGCCGAGACGCTGACCGCAGCGGCTGCCGAACCGCTCCCCGGCCTGGACCTGCGGTGCCTGGGCGGCTACGAGGTCCGGGTCGGCGCCCCCGTGCCGCCCGGCCGGTGGACGTCGCTGCACGCGCAGCTCATCCTCGTGTACCTCGCCGCGAACGGCGGCGCCACGCGCGACGAACTCCTCGACCTGCTCTGGCCGGAGGACGACGTGCGCCGCACCGAGGTGCGTCTGCGCAGCACCATGCGTCTCCTCCGGCACGCCCTGCGCCCGCCCTGGCGCCCCGACGCCAACTACGTGGAGCACCGTGCCGGCTCCTACCGCATCGCCCACGAGGTGCGCGTCACCACCGACTTCGCGCGGTTCGAGGCCCAGGTCGGGACGGCCCGGCGCAGCACCGGCCGAGCCCGCCGCCAGGCATGCGGGGACGCCCTGGCCCTGTACCGGGGCGACCTCCTCCCCGGCTTCGGCCAGGTATGGGTCCGCCGGGAACGCGAACGGCTCGCGCTGGAGTGGCTGTGGACGCTGGAGGAGCACGCAGCCGGCCTCCTCGCCTCCGGCGCCTGCGAGGAGGCCGAAGTGCACGCCCGCCGCGTCATCGGCCGCGACCCGCTGCGCGAGCGCGCCTGGCGCGTCCTGATGGAGGTCTGCGCACGGCAGGACAGACGCGCCGAGGCCGTACGGAGCTACCTGCTGCTCCGCGAACGGCTGCGGGAGGAGCTGGCGACCGAACCCTCGCCCGCCACCCAGCGGCTCTACTCGGCGATCACGGGAGACCGGCGGCCCGGCGCGGTCGGATGAACCCGCAGCACCTGTCAGACTGTCACGCGCCCGCGCACACCCCGCGCCCGGCACCCCGCGCCTCCCGCGCACCACCGACCGCCACCGCGTCCAGGAGCCTGCCCCGCCGTGATCCGCAGCGCCGAGCCGCCCCCGCCGCCGCACGGCGGCGCCCCCGTGCACGTCGTCCACGTGCTCGGCGGCACGTCACCCGGGCTGGGGCAGGAGCCTCCGTCCGCCCTGGCCTGTCTGAGCCTCCGGGCGCTGACCGACGGGCTGGTGGCGCACGGCGTGCGGGTCACGGTGCACGCGCCGCCCGAGGCCGGGTCCGCCTGCCCCGACGCCTCCCGGGGCGCGGCCTTCCGCCCCGCCCACGCCCGCACGGAACCGGAAGCGGTCATGGCGCTGCGCTCCGCCCTCACCGGCGCCGACCTGGTGCACGCCCACGGGCTGCGGGCCGCCGCGCTGGCCTCCCTCGCCCGGGACCTGACACGCCGGCGGGTGCCGCTCGTGGTCGGCTGGCACGACCGCGAGCCCGTCGACGGTCCGCGCGAAGGGCTGCTGCGCACGCTGGAGCGACGGGCCGCGCGGGCGGCGGCCGTCGTCCTCTGCCCGACCCCGCGCCAGGTCGACCGGGCCCGGCGGTGCGGTGCCCGCGACGCGCGCCTGTCGCCCCTCACGCTGCCCGTACCGGCGACGCCCCCGTGCGGCGCGGCGGAGAGCCGGGACAAGACCCGCGCCGAGATCGGCGCCGTGGACCGGCCGCTGCTGTTCTCCCTGGGCCGCCTCGACGCGCGGCACGGCTACGGCACGGTCGTCGCAGCGTCCCGCGCGTGGCGGGGCCTGAAGCGGCCGCCGCTCGCCGTCGTCGCCGGGGAGGGCCCCGAACGGGCGGCGCTGCAACGGCAGATCGTCGCCGAGAACCTCCCGGTGACGCTGCCCGGCCGACGGGACGACGCACTGGACCTGCTGCGGGCCTCCGACCTGGTCCTGCTGCCGGAGGGCGGCGCGTCCGCGATGCTCCTCGCCCAGGAGGCGCTGCGCGCCGGGGTCCCCGTCGCGGGAGCCGCCCGGCAGGGTGAGGGCGCCCGCGAACTCGTCGGGGAGGCGGGGGCGCTGACCGCGCCCGGCGACGCGACGGCCCTGGGCGGGACGGTCGCGGAACTGCTCCGCGACCCGGTGCGGCTCGCCCGGCTGCGCGCGGCGTGCGCCGAGCGCGCCGCCACCCTCCCGACCGGGGAACAGCGCGTCACCCACGTGCTGGCGGTCTACGACGAGCTCCTGGGCCTCCGCCGCTGACGAGGTTCTCGCCGCCCCCTCTCGCGCCGCCGTGGGCGGGGGCCGTCCGAGGACGTCGTCCGGCGCGCGTCGCGCCGCCGGACAGGTCCTACGTGCTGGAGGCGCGGACGACGAGCTGGGCCGGGGTGACGACCGGGGTGGGAGGCGGGCCGGACGGGGAGGGGTCCAGACGGCGCAGCAGCAGTTCGGCCATCATCCGCCCCATTCCCTCCACGTCCTGACGGACCGTCGTCAGCGGGGGGTCCGCCCACGCCGCGGGCTCCAGGTCGTCGTAGCCGACGACCGCGACGTCCTCCGGCACCCGGCGCCCCGCCGCGCGCAGCGCCCGCAGCGCCCCGGACGCCATCAGGTCCGACCCGGCGAACACCGCGTCCAGTTCCGGCTCACGGGCCAGCAGTTCGCGCATCGCCCGTTCGCCGCCCTCGGCGGTGAACGCGCCGTGCGCCTCGCCCGCGCCCGCAGCCCCTGCGGCGCCCAGCGCGTCCCGGTGCCCCTGGAGACGGTCCAGCGCCGAGGTCTGGTCCAGCGGGCCGGTGATGACGGCGATGCGCCGTCGGCCCCGCTCCAGCAGGTGTGCGACCGCCTGCCGGGCGCCGCCCCGGTTGTCGGTGTCGACGTACAGCAGGTCGGGGTCCTTCTCCGCGCCCGGCCAGCCGGGGCGGCCGCCGAAGACCGTGGGCAGCCCGGACTCCGCGGCCATCGCCGGAAGCGGGTCCTCGGAGTGCAGCGAGAACATCAGCGCGCCGTCGACGTGGCCGCCGGAGAGGTAGCGGCCGATCCGCGTGTAGTCCCGGCGGTGTTCCAGCAGCATGAGCAGCAACTGGGTGTCGCGCTCGGACAGTTCGCGGCTGATGCCGCGCAGCTGCTGGGAGAAGAACGGGTCGGAGAACACCCGCGTCTCCGGTTCGGCGATGACCACGGCCACGGCTCCGGTGCGGCGGGTCACCAGGCTGCGCGCGGCGCTGTTCGGCACGTAGCCCAGCTCCTCGACCGAGCGCTGCACCTTCTCGCGGACCTCGGTCCGTACGCCGGGGCCGCCGTTGACGACCCGCGAGACCGTCGCGCGGGAGACGCCCGCATGGGCGGCGACGGCCTCCAGGGTGGGCCGGGAACCGCGGACACCGTGCACGTCGAACTCCTATCCGTCGTCGGCCCTTGACGCTACCGCGAGCGCGCGGCATGGTGCATGACCACGGCGTGAGAGCGCTCTCACGTGGGCGCGGTACGCCGGAAAGGCCCCACCCCTCCCGAAATGACCCCCACCTGCGAGAGGTGAATGACATGGGCACGATGAAAAGCCGCTTCACGCGGCGCATGTTCCTCGGCGGCGTCGCCGCCACCGCCGTCTCCGCCGGAACAGCGGCCGGTCTCGCCACCGCCGGCACCCCGCGCACCGCACCCGCGCGCGGGACCGCGGCGACGATGGACCTCACCGTCGTCAACGAGACCGGCCGCTACGGCAACGCGGACATCCGTCTCTACGTGGTCGGCAACGACGGCACCCGCCAGGTGCGCCTGACCCCGGAAGGCACCGTCGCGCCCGTCGCCCTGTCGGACAACGGCCCGGACGGCTACACCGACTACGCCATCCCGCTCGCGGCCGGAGGCGCGACGACCCTGACGCTGCCGCACATGTCCGGCCGCATGTACGTCGCGCTCGGCGCGGACCTGAAGTTCAAGGCCGTCCGCGACGGCAACGGCAACGCCGCCCTCGCCTACCCCGCGGGCTGGGTATCCGGCGACCCCAACTACGACGTGCTGCACGACTGCGCGGAGTTCACGTTCAACTCCGCCGGCATGTTCTGCAACACCACCATGGTCGACATGTTCAGCGTGCCGCTGTCCATCCGCCTCACCGGGGCGGCCGACCAGACCACCGGCACCCTCCGCCCGGGCGGACGGGCGCAGATCTTCGACGCGCTGCGCGGCAGCGGACCGTTCTCGTCCCTGGTCGTCGACGACCGGCGCGTCATCGCCCCCGGCCACGGCCTGGACGCCGGGCTCTTCCCCGCCGACTACTTCGGCGGCTACATCGACCGGGTGTGGGACACCTACGCCTCCCGCGACCTGCGGGTCACCACGAACGCCGGGACGTTCACCGGCCGCGTCTCCGGCGGGCGGCTCTCCTTCACCGGCCCCGCGAACGTGTCCTTCGACCGGCCCTCGACACGCGACGTCCTCTTCTGCGACGGGGCGCTCGCCGCCCCCAACGACGGCACGACCGGCCCCGTGGCCGCGATCCTCGGCGCCGGGTTCAACCGCACCACCCTGGCCGCGCACGCCGACCAGCCGACCGGCGACCCCGGCGGCTTCTACCAGGACGACCCCGTGCACGCCTACGCCCGTGCGATGCACGAGGCCACCGAGGACGGGAAGGCCTACGGGTTCGCCTTCGACGACGTCGGAGGATACGCCTCCTACATCCAGGACGGAGCTCCCCGCTCCTTCACCCTGACGCTCACGCCGTTCTAGGCCGGCGCACGGCGCATCAGGCGTCCGCGTACGGCGGCGTCAGCCGCCGTACGCACCCGAGGCGGTCAGCCGCAGTGCCGTGTCGATCAGCGGCACGTGGCTGAACGCCTGCGGGAAGTTGCCGACCTGGCGGCCGCGCACCGGGTCCCACTCCTCGGCGAGCAGCCCCAGGTCGTTCCGCAGCGACAGCAGCCGGTCGAACAGCTTCCGCGCCTCGTCCACCCGGCCGATCATCGCCAGGTCGTCCGCCAGCCAGAAGGAACACGCCAGGAACGCGCCCTCGTTGCCCTCCAGGCCGTCGACGTTCGTGTCGCCCTCCTCGCTGGAGGTCGGGTAGCGCAGGATGAAGCCGTCGTGGGTGGACAGCTCGCGCTGGATCGCCTCGACCGTGCCGATGACCCGCTTGTCGTCCGGCGGCAGGAAACCCATCTGCGGGATGAGCAGCAGCGAGGCGTCCAGCTCCTTGGACCCGTAGTACTGCGTGAAGGTGTTCCGCTCGGCGTCGTAGCCCTTCTCGCACACCGCGCGGTGGATGGTGTCGCGCAGCTCCTGCCAGCGCTCCAGCGGGCCGTCGACGTCGCCGGACTCGATCAGCTTGCAGGTGCGGTCCACCGCCACCCAGGCCATCACCTTGGAGTGCACGAAGTGGCGGCGCGGGCCGCGCACCTCCCAGATGCCCTCGTCCGGCTCGTCCCAGTGCTCCTCCAGGTAGTGGATCAGCTTGAGCTGGAGCAGCTGGGCGTAGTCGTTGCGGGCCAGACCGGTCATGTGGGCCAGGTGCAGCGCCTCGGTGACCTCCCCGTACACGTCCAGCTGGAGCTGCCCCGCCGCGCCGTTGCCGATGCGCACCGGAGCCGAGTTCTCGTAGCCCGGCAGCCACGTCAGCTCCCGCTCACCGAGGTCGCGTTCGCCCGCGATGCCGTACATGATCTGCAGGTGCTCCGGGTCGCCCGCGACCGCGCGCAGCAGCCACTCCCGCCAGGCCCTGGCCTCCTCGTGGTAGCCCGTGCGCAGCAGCGACGAGAGGGTGATCGCCGCGTCCCGCAGCCAGGTGAAGCGGTAGTCCCAGTTCCGCGAGCCGCCGATGTCCTCCGGCAGCGAGGTCGTCGGGGCGGCGACGATGCCGCCGGTGGGGGAGTAGGTCAGCGCCTTCAGGGTGATCAGCGAACGCACCACCGCCTCGCGGTACGGGCCGTGGTAGGTGCAGTGTCCGACCCAGCGCTGCCAGAACTCCTCGGTGTTGCGCAGCCCGGCCTCCGGCGTCGGGAGCGGCGGCGGCTCCTTGTGCGAGGGCTGCCAGCTGATCGACAGGGCGACCCGCTCGCCGGGCGCCACGGTGAAGTCGGCGTACGTGGTGAGGTCCTCGCCGTACGTCTCCACATCCGTGTCGAGCCAGACCGAGTCCGGGCCGGCCACGGCCACCGAACGGCCGTCGACCTTGTGCATCCACGGCACCACCCAGCCGTAGGAGAACCTCATCCGCAGAGCGGAGCGCACCGGCACCCGGCCGCTCACGCCCTCGACGATCCGGGTCAGCTGCGGCGTGCCGGTGCCGCGCGGCGGCATGAAGTCGATCACGCGCACGGTGCCGCGGTCGGTGTCCCACTCCGATTCCAGGACCAGCGACTCGCCGCGGTACCGGCGGCGGGTGGCCGGCGGCGGGGTGCCGTCGGGGGAGTGGGCCGGGCCGATCCGCCAGAAGCCGTTGTCCTCCGTCCCCAGCAGGCCGGCGAAGACCGCGTCGGAGTCGAAGCGGGGAAGGCAGAGCCAGTCGACGGAGCCGTTCCGGCAGACGAGGGCGGCCGTCTGCATGTCTCCGATCAGTGCGTAATCCTCGATGCGCCCTGCCACGTGCGTCTCCAGTCGAGCTGCGGTTCACGCGCCGCGGGGCGCGTATACGTCCATCCTGCCCATGCGAGTGTCCGGGCAGCATACGTGCCGTGCAATGTGATTCGTCCGACCTGGCGGTCCACCCCTGGACCGCCACGGTCACAGCCTGCCACTGATACCCTGGTGGCCCGTGGACCGGTGGGCGCGGAATCGGCATCCGATCCCGAGACGGCAGCCCCCCGACCGCAGCGACGGTACCCCTGCGCGACCTGCCAGGTAGCCGGTGCGCACCCCACCAAGCGACCACGGGAGCCCCCTCTTGGCCATGCCGAACCGACCTTCGTCGTCCGTGACGACCAAGCACCTCTTCGTCACCGGGGGTGTCGCCTCCTCCCTCGGCAAGGGGCTGACCGCCTCCAGCCTCGGAGCGCTGCTCAAGGCGCGCGGCCTGCGGGTCACCATGCAGAAGCTCGACCCGTACCTCAACGTCGACCCGGGCACGATGAACCCCTTCCAGCACGGCGAGGTGTTCGTCACCAACGACGGCGCCGAGACCGACCTGGACATCGGCCACTACGAGCGGTTCCTGGACGTCGACCTGGACGGGTCGGCGAACGTCACCACCGGCCAGGTGTACTCCTCGGTGATCGCCAAGGAGCGGCGCGGCGAGTACCTGGGGGACACCGTCCAGGTGATCCCGCACATCACCAACGAGATCAAGAACCGCATCCGCCGGATGGCCGCCGAGGACGTGGACGTCGTCATCACCGAGGTCGGCGGCACCGTCGGCGACATCGAGTCCCTCCCCTTCCTGGAGGCCGTCCGCCAGGTCCGGCACGAGGTGGGCCGGGACAACGTGCTGGTGGTGCACATCTCGCTGCTGCCCTACATCGGGCCCTCCGGCGAGCTGAAGACCAAGCCCACCCAGCACTCCGTGGCCGCGCTGCGCAACATCGGCATCCAGCCCGACGCCATCGTGCTGCGCGCCGACCGCGAGGTGCCCGTCTCCATCAAGCGCAAGATCTCGCTGATGTGCGACGTGGACGACGCCGCCGTGGTCGCCGCCATCGACGCCAAGTCGATCTACGACATCCCCAAGGTGCTGCACTCCGAGGGCCTGGACGCGTTCGCCGTCCGCAAGCTCGACCTGCCCTTCCGCGACGTGGACTGGACGCAGTGGGACGACCTGCTGCGCCGCGTCCACCAGCCCGACCACGAGGTGACCGTCGCGCTGGTCGGCAAGTACATCGACCTGCCCGACGCCTACCTCTCCGTCACCGAGGCCATCCGGGCCGGCGGCTTCGCGAACAACGCCCGGGTGACCATCAAGTGGGTCACCTCCGACGACTGCCGCACCGCCGCCGGCGCCCGCGAGCAGCTCGGCGACGTGGACGCCGTCTGCATCCCCGGCGGCTTCGGCGAACGCGGCGTCGAGGGCAAGCTCGCCGCCATCACCTACGCGCGCGAGAACCGGGTCCCGCTGCTGGGCCTGTGCCTCGGCCTCCAGTGCATCGTGGTCGAGGCCGCCCGCAACCTCGCGGGCATCGACGGCGCCGACTCCACCGAGTTCGACCAGGGAGCCGCCCACCCGGTGATCTCCACCATGGAGGAGCAGCTCGACATCGTCGCGGGCGAGGGCGACATGGGCGGCACCATGCGGCTCGGCCTCTACCCCGCCAAGCTCGCCGAGGGCTCCCTCGTGCGGGAGGTCTACGGCGGCGAGCCCTACGTCGAGGAGCGGCACCGCCACCGCTACGAGGTCAACAACGCCTACCGCTCGGAGCTGGAGAAGAAGGCCGGACTGGTCTTCTCCGGCACCTCCCCCGACAACAAGCTGGTCGAGTACGTCGAGTACCCGCGCGAGGCCCACCCCTACCTGGTCGCCACCCAGGCCCACCCGGAACTGCGCTCCCGGCCGACCCGCCCGCACCCGCTGTTCGCGGGCCTGGTCCGGGCCGCCGTCGAGCGGCAGGGCGGCCAGGCCGGGCAGGTCGCGGCCGGCCGTACCGCCGAGGAGGCCGGAGCGTGACCGACCGCCTCGCCGACAGGGCCGAGGAATGGCGCGTCGTCGGCACCGACGTCCCCTTCCGAGGCAACAAGACCAGCGTCCGCACCGACGAGGTGGAGATGCCCGACGGGCAGGTCGTCGGGCGTGACTACCAGGTGCACCCCGGGTCGGTGGCCGTTCTCGCCCTCGACGACCAGGACCGGGTGCTGGTGCTGAGCCAGTACCGTCACCCCGTGCGGCACACGCTGTGGGAGATCCCGGCCGGTCTGCTCGACGTGCCCGGGGAGAACCCGCTGCACGCCGCTCAGCGCGAGCTGTACGAGGAGGCGCACGTCAAGGCGGAGGACTGGCGGGTGCTGGTCGACGTCTACACCACGCCCGGCGGCTGCGACGAGGCCGTGCGCATCTTCCTGGCGCGCGGCGTCACCGACGCGGAGGGCGAACGTTTCGCGGTCAGCGAGGAGGAGGCCACCATGGAGCAGGCCCGGGTCCCGCTGCCCGACCTGCTCCGCGGCGCGCTCGCCGGCGAGCTGCACAACAACTGCCTCGTCGTCGGCGCGCTCGCCCTGCACGCCGCCCTCACCTCCGACGGCCTCGACGCGCTCCGGGCCGCCGACGCCCCCTGGCCGGCGCGGCCCTTCGATGCCTGACCGGGAAGTGTGATCCGGCCGTCACGCCCGACGCCCCGAGCCCCGTGCGCACGCACCTGACGCCTCGTGAGGTCCGTGGCCCGGTGCAGTGATCCTCGGGAACCGCCGGGCCGTCCGCCCGCCGTGCGCGTCCTTCCCGGACGCGCACGGTGAACTACGCTCGACGGGTCCCCGCCCGCCCCGCGCGGCGGGTCGTACGCCCCCGCACCCCCGGCGCGGAGGGTGCCCCCACAGGCGCAGGCGGACGGGAGCATGACCCGTGACGGAGCAGGCGGTGCGGCACGGCACGCCGAAGGCGGGCGGCCGCCCCGACGGAGGATGCTCCTTCGTCGGACGGGACCGGGAACTGCGGCGGCTCCGCACCGATCTGGAGTCCGCCGGACTCGGCACCCTCGCCGGCCGCCCCGCCCCGCACAGCCGGGTGCTGCTCGTCGCCGGGCGGCCCGGTTCCGGGCGCACCACGCTGGCGGAGGAATTCGTCCGCGAGGTCGCCGGACGCTACCCCGACGGCGTGCTCCGGGCCCGGCTCACCGACCCCGGCGGCATGCCCGTGCCGACCGAACGCACCGCACGCGACCTGCTGACCGCGCTGGGCGCCGGGGGTGCACCTCCCGGCGCCGACCCCGACGACCTCACCGCCGTGCTCCGCGCCGAACTCGCACGGCGCCGGGTCCTCCTCTTCTGCGACGACGTGGCCGCCGCCGAGCAGCTCGGCGAACTCGTCCCCGAGAACCGCGACTGCCTCGTGGTCGCCGTCGCCTCGGGTCCCCTGACCGGCGTCCCCGACATCCGCCCCTGCGCGATGGGCGGACTCGACCGGGCCGCCGCCGTCGAACTGCTGCGCAGCCGCGCCGGCACCTCGCCCCGGCTCACCGTGGACCCGCGGCGCGCCGAATCGCTCGCCGAGGCCTGCGGCGACCTCCCTGCGGCCCTGCGCATGGTCGGCGGCTGGCTCGCAGCACGCCCCAAGCTCTCCGTCTCCGACGCCACCGCCCAGCTCCTCGGCACCCCGGACGGCCGTCCGGACACCGGCGGCACCCTCGGAACCCCCGGCACCCGCACCCCCGACTTCCTGGCTCGCGCCTTCCACCTGGTCGCCGGCTCCCTTCCGGCGCCCGCCGCCCGGCTGCTGCGCTTCCTCGCCGTGGCGCCCGCCGGATTCGTCGACGCGCAGCACGCCTCCGCCCTCACCGGCTGTTCGCCGGAGACCGCCGAGGAGACGCTGCACCGGCTCCACGCCCTCGGCCTGCTGCACCACGCCGCGCCCGGCTGCTGGACGGTCCCCGGTTGCCTCGACCCGCTGCTGCGGGCCGAACTGGACGCCCGCGAACGCCCGGCCGAGGTGATGCTCGCCCGTGCTCGCATGCTGGAGCGCACCGTACGGCGGCTGCACGCCTGCCGCGCCGTCACCGAGCCGCCCGGGTCGCCCGCCCGGACGAAACTCGCCGGGATGCCGCGCCCGCTGCGTTTCGACAGCGCTCGCGAAGCCCGCGACTGGCTGGAGCTGCGGCGGCCCGCGCTCCTCGCCGCGGCCCGCTTCGCCGTCGCCGAAGGCGCCGGCGATCTCGACACCCTGCTCCGCCGCCTGGTGCACGCCCTGGGCCGTTGCTTCGCCGCGCACCGCACCCCCGAGGAGGCCGCACCCGAGGTCTACCGTCTCCAGGAACTGGCCCTCCAGGTCGCCGAACGCCGCGCCCTGGAGCCCGATCGCGCCGCCGCCCTCCTCGCCCTCGCCGACATGGACGCCGCCGCCGGACGCCTCGCCGTCGCCGCCGACCGCTACCGGCGGGCCCTGGACGCCGCCCGGGCCTGCCGGGACGGCGTCGCCGCCACGGTGATCCCGGAGCGCCTGGGCGACACCCACGGACGGCTCGGGGACTGGGCGCGCGCCGCCGACTGGTACGGCCGCGCGCTCTCCCTGCGCGAGTCCGCCGGCGACCCGCACGAGGTCGCCCGCCTGCACGGCCTGGTCGCCGACGCCCAGGCGCGGAACGGCGACACCGGAGAGGCCCTGCGCACGTGGCGTGCGGCCGCCGCCCTGCACCGCAGGCTGCGCGATCCGGCAGGCCGCGGCCGCGCGCTCGGCGAAGTCGGCCGCCTCCAGCAGCAGCGGGGCCGGCCCGACGAGGCGCTGCGCAGCTGCCGGGAGGCGCTCGCCGAGGCGCGTCGCGCCCGCGACCCGCTGCTCCAGGCGGACCTGCGGATGCGCCTGGCCGACGTGTGCGACGCGGCGGGCGACCCGGCCGCCGCCGCGCGGCACCGTGCCGCGGGCGAGGAGCTGCGCGACCTTACCGAGCGGTAGCGGCGAGGGCGTGCGGGGGCGCGTGGTGGACCCAAGGTGGCAGCCGTGTCACCCCCGGTGCCGACCTGCGAAATCAATAGCAGGATCGGAAAAGATTGACCCATTGCAAGGCTAGACAGTGCGGCATCCTTCATTAGACTGGCTGCGCTGTGGCCGTTCCGCCTGCATCCGGCATGCACCCCTCTATGCTGAGATGACAGGAAACGGGCCCGGCCCTTCTCCTGCATCCCCGAAGCAAGGACCGTGATCGACGTGAAGGTCGGCATCCCCCGCGAGGTCAAGAACAACGAGTTCCGAGTGGCCATCACCCCGGCCGGCGTCAACGAACTCGTGCGCAACGGCCACCAGGTCTACGTGGAGCTCGGAGCCGGCCTCGGCTCCTCCATCGCGGACGACGAGTACACCGCCGCCGGCGCCACCATCCTGGCCACCGCCGACGACGTGTGGGCCACCGCCGACCTGCTCCTGAAGGTCAAGGAGCCGATCGCCGAGGAGTACCACCGGCTCCGCAAGGACCAGACGCTCTTCACCTACCTGCACCTCGCCGCCTCCCGCGACTGCACGGACGCGCTGCTCCAGTCCGGCACCACCGCGATCGCGTACGAGACCGTCGAGACCGCGACCCGGGCGCTGCCGCTGCTCGCCCCGATGTCCGAGGTGGCCGGCCGGATCGCCCCGCAGGTCGGCGCCTACCACCTGATGCGCTCGGCCGGCGGCCGCGGCGTGCTGCCGGGCGGCGTTCCGGGCACCCCCGCGGGCCGCGCGGTCGTCATCGGCGGCGGCGTCTCCGGCTGGAACGCCACCCAGATCGCCGTCGGCATGGGCTTCCACGTCACGCTCCTGGACAAGGACGTGAACAAGCTGCGCGAAGCCGACCGCATCTTCGGCACCAAGGTGCAGACGGTCGCCTCGAACGCGCTCTCCCTCGAACAGGCCGTCCTCCAGGCCGACCTGGTCATCGGCGCCGTGCTGATCCCGGGCGCGAAGGCCCCGAAGCTGGTCACCAACGAGCTGGTCTCCCGCATGAAGCCGGGAAGTGTCCTTGTCGACATCGCGATCGACCAGGGCGGCTGCTTCGAGGACTCCCGCCCCACCACCCACGCCGAGCCCACCTTCCAGGTGCACGACTCGGTCTTCTACTGCGTCGCCAACATGCCCGGCGCGGTGCCCAACACCTCGACCTACGCGCTCACCAACGCGACGCTGCCCTACATCGTCGAGCTCGCGAACCGCGGCTGGCGGGACGCCCTGCGCCGGGACGCCGCTCTGGCGAAGGGCCTCAACACGCACGAGGGTCAGGTCGTCTACGGTCCCGTCGCGGAGGCGCACGGCCTGTCCTCCACCGTGGACCTCGCCACGCTGCTCGGCTGACAAGTCGACCTGCACGACGACGGGTCAACGTCCGTCGTCAACGTCACCGACGCCGCGTCACCGGCCGGGCTCCGACCCTCGGGGCCCGGCCGGTCGTGCGACCTGCGGGCGCCCACCGGTCGCACGACCGGCCGCCGAGCGGGTCGACTCGCGCGGAACTGTGCTGTTTGGCCGTTACGCACCTCCCGGAAACCTCGCGCGCGGAGCCGTGACGCCCTTGACAGCGGGACGTTCACATGCCGACGGATCGCACCGTGTCCGACGGTTTGTGTTGCTGCGGGAGGCCGACACGCCATAGAGTCACCAGTCGTCGGCAGGGTGCACGCTGACCTTGTCCAGAAGTTTCCTGGTCGCCTAGGAGGTAGAACGACTTGTGAACGAGTCGACATTCACTCCCGGGGGTGGTCAGCCGGGAGCGTCGGTAGCGGGACGGGGCGCCACGGGGCCAGAGGCTGTCGGCTCCGTCGCCGTTCGCACCTTCGCCGCCCGCCAGGGCACCCAGCCGCACTCGACAGCCCACCAGAGCATGGACGGTCACCACGTGAACGCCTCGGCCGGCGACGGCACGGACCACGCATCCGGCGACCGCTTCGCCGACTACGACCACAACGCCCCGGACCTGCCGGAAGGTCACTTCTACGACCCCGACGCCGAGTTCGAGCCGGACCCCGAGTACGCGGCCACCCTCGCGCCCGACGCGGCCCGCCAGCGCCGCGAGCGCATCGGCCCCACCGGCCGTCCGCTGCCGTACTTCCCGATCCCCGGCCCGGTCAACGAGCACGGGCCGGCGAAGATCATCGCGATGTGCAACCAGAAGGGCGGGGTGGGCAAGACCACCTCGACCATCAACCTGGGCGCCGCGCTCGCCGAGTACGGACGCCGCGTGCTGCTCGTGGACTTCGACCCGCAGGGTGCGCTGTCCGTCGGGCTGGGTGTCAACCCGATGGAACTCGACCTGACGGTCTACAACCTGCTCATGGAGCGGGGCATGTCGCCCGACGAGGTGCTGCTCAAGACGGCGGTCGCCGGGATGGACCTGCTGCCGAGCAACATCGACCTCTCGGCCGCCGAGGTGCAGCTCGTCAGCGAGGTGGCCCGCGAGTCGACGCTCCAGCGCGCCCTCGCCCCGCTGCTGCCCGACTACGACTTCATCGTCATCGACTGCCAGCCCTCGCTCGGTCTCCTCACCGTCAACGCGCTGACCGCCGCGCACAAGGTGATAGTGCCGCTGGAATGCGAGTTCTTCGCCCTGCGCGGTGTGGCGCTGCTGACCGAGACCATCGAGAAGGTGCAGGAGCGGCTCAATCCGGAGCTGAATCTGGACGGCATCCTGGCCACCATGTACGACTCCCGCACCGTGCACAGCCGCGAGGTCCTCGCGCGGGTCGTCGAGGCGTTCGACGACAGCGTGTACCACACGGTGATCGGCCGTACCGTCCGCTTCCCGGAGACCACCGTCGCGGGCGAACCGATCACCACCTACGCGTCCAACTCCGTCGGTGCCGCCGCCTACCGCCAGCTCGCCAGGGAGGTGCTCGCCCGGTGCCACGCCGAGTGAGTCTGCCGGCAGCCGACGAACTGTTCCGTACCACAGGGGGATCCGCGGTCCAGCCCTCCACCCCGCCGCAGCCCGGCGGCGCCCCGCGCGTCCCGGCGCCCGGCGGTGAGCACGCCCCGGCGGCGGACGACGCGCCGTCGGCCGGCTCGCCCGGCGACCGCGCGGGCGATCGGCCCACCACCGGGCGCGCCGCGGACGCCGGGCCCGCCGAGCACGGCACGCGCAGCACGGACCGGCCGGCGCGCGGTGCCGTCCCCGGCCAGAACTCCGGTGGCGCGAACGGCCGTTCGGGCTCCGGTGTCAACGGCACCGCGCCCGGCGGCGGGCCGACCGCCACCGCCGCGGGCGGCGCGCCCGGAAGCACCGGAGCGGGAGGGCCGAACCGCCCCGCCGCGGGCAAGAACCGCCAGCCCGACGGAGCGCCCACTCCGCGCCGCAGCCGGGCCGCACGGCGCCCCAGCGGGCGGGAACGCCACGACGAGAAGATCACGGTCTACGTCTCCGCCGAGGAACTGATGGACCTGGAGCACGCCCGGCTCGTCCTCCGCGGCGAACACGGACTCGCCGTCGACCGCGGCCGTATCGTCCGGGAGGCGGTGGCCGTCGTCCTCGCCGACCTGGAGTCCCGGGGCGACGCCAGCATCCTGGTCCGCCGCCTCCGCGGCCGATGAGCACGCCGCTCCGGGGAAACGCAGGTCCAACGGGGTGACACCGGCCGCCCGCCACCGGTCGCGCCCAGTACGCTGCCCCGCACATGCCCACACCTGACGACCACGAGCCGCCCGCCCGGGCCTCCCGCCGCCCCCTCGGCCGCGGCCCCGGCGCACCCTCCGCACGCCCGCACGTGGCGGCCGACGGAACGGCGGATGCGTCCGAGGCCGCCGCCGCTCCGCGTCCCGCGCCGGACCCGGAGCCGGGGCCTGAGCCCGCCTCTGCGCCAGGTGCGCTGCAGGAGGCGACGGCGACCGATGCCGTCCACCTGCCCGACGAGGAGCCGGAACCGCCGCGCGACGACACGGTACGGCCCGCCGCGGAGACGTCCGGCGACGGCGACGACCACGCCGCGGGAGCCGTCTCGTCCTCCCCTCCGCCTCCGGCGGAGACGGACGCCGCGGAGACGGACACGACGGAGATCACGGAGATCACGGGGATTTCCGCCACGGAGACCCGGAACGCGGACGAGGAGGAGCGCGCGGAGGCCGTCGACGACGGCCGGTTCACGGTCCGGCTGGACAACTTCGAGGGGCCGTTCGACCTGCTCCTCCAGCTGATCTCCAAGCACAAGATGGACGTCACCGAGGTGGCGCTGTCCCGGGTCACCGACGAGTTCATGGCCCACATCCACGCCATGGGCCCGGACTGGGATCTCGACCAGACCACCGAGTTCCTGGTCGTCGCCGCCACCCTGCTCGATCTCAAGGCGGCGCGGCTGCTCCCCGCTGCCGAGGTGGAGGACGAGGGGGACCTCGCGCTGCTCGAGGCCCGTGACCTGCTCTTCGCGCGGCTCCTCCAGTACCGCGCGTACAAGCGGGTCGCCGACATCTTCGCCGACCGGTTCGCGGCCGAGGCGCGCCGCCATCCGCGCACGGTCGGTCTGGAGCCCCACCACGCCGAACTGCTGCCCGAGGTCGCGCTCACCATCGGGCCCGAGGGGTTCGCCAGGCTGGCGGTCAAGGCCATGCAGCCCAAGCCCAAGCCGCAGGTGTACGTGGAGCACATCCACGCCCCGCTGGTCAGCGTCCGGGAACAGGCCGAGGTGGTCGTGGCCCGGCTGCGGGAGTTCGGCGAGGCGAGGTTCAGGGACCTGGTCGCCGACGCGCCGGACACGCTCACCGTCGTCGCCCGCTTCCTCGCCCTCCTGGAGCTGTACCGCGAACGCGCCGTGGCCCTCGACCAGCCCGAGGCGCTCGGCGACCTGATCGTGCGGTGGACCGGCGGGGCGGCGACCGGCCGTCCGCTGGTCACCGACGAGTTCGACCAGGGACCGCAGCCGCAGCCCGGGACGCCGCCCGAGCAGATGCCCGAGCAGCCGCCCGAGCCCGAGAAGGAGCCCCAGCCATGAGCGAGGAGACCTACGACGTCCTCGAACAGGACGTGCCCGCCGTCCCGGAGACGACGGACGGGACGGCGCCCGTGGGCGGCGACCGCGTCGCCGAACTCGAGCTCAAGCCCGCGCTGGAAGCGGTGCTGATGGTCGTCGACGAGCCCGCGACCGAGGAGCATCTCGCCAAGGTGCTGGACCGCCCGCGCCGCGCCGTCGCCGACGCGCTGCGCGAGCTCGTCGACGAGTACGCCGTCCAGCGTCGCGGCTTCGACCTGCGGTTCGTCGCCGGGGGCTGGCGTTTCTACACCCGCCCCGAGTACGCCGACGCCGTGGAGCGGTTCGTGCTCGACGGCCAGCAGGCCCGGCTCACCCAGGCCGCGCTGGAGACCCTGGCCGTCGTCGCGTACCGTCAGCCGGTCAGCCGTTCGCGGGTATCCGCCGTGCGCGGCGTGAACTGCGACGGCGTGATGCGCACGCTCCTCCAGCGCGGTCTGCTGGAGGAGGGGGGCACGGAACCCGAGACAGGTGCGATCCTGTACAGGACGACGCACTACTTCCTGGAGCGGATGGGCCTGCGCGGCCTGGACGAGCTACCGGAACTCGCGCCCTTCCTCCCGGAGGCGGACGCGGTCGAGGGGGACACCCAGGAGGGGATGCCGTCGTTCGACGTAGACGACAGCGGCGACACCCAGACGACGACGGAACATTGATGCGAAGCAGCGGCAGGAACCCCGGCGGCGACCGTAACCAGCGAGGCGCGGGGAACAAGAGGGACGAGAAGCAGCAGCGGACGGGCAAGCCGCGTCCCGAGGAGCGCCGCTACGACACCGGCGGCGCCGGATCGGGCAGGAGCACGCCCGGCGGCAAGGGCGCTCCGGGAAGCAAGGGCGCCTCCGGAGCCAAGGGCCGCCCCGCGGGCGGGAAGGCCGGCTCAGGCGCCGGCGGCAAGGCCGGGGGCAGTGGAGCGGCACCGAAGAGCACCACCCGCAGTGGCGCCCCCAAGACGCGCAACCGCCGCGCGTCCGCCCCGGCGCGTCCGCGCGAGTACGAGGCGCAGATCGAGGAGCGCAACCGCGCCCGTCACAGCAAGCCGCAGGTCAAGCTGCCGAAGACGTTCGGTGAGGTGGACGGCGAGCGGCTGCAGAAGGTCCTCGCCCGCGCGGGCATGGGCTCCCGCCGGGCCTGCGAGGACCTGATCGAGCAGGCTCGCGTCGAGGTCAACGGCAAGATCGTCGTCGAGCAGGGCCTCCGGGTCGACGCCGACAAGGACGAGATCAAGGTCGACGGCCTCACCATCGCCACTCAGTCGCACCTGTTCTTCGCGCTCAACAAGCCGGCCGGTGTGGTCTCCGCCATGGAGGACCCGGACGGCCGCCAGTGCCTCGGCGACTACGTGCAGAACCGCGAGACCCGGCTCTTCCACGTCGGCCGCCTGGACACCGAGACCGAGGGCCTGATCCTGCTCACCAACCACGGTGAGCTGTCCCACCGCCTCACCCACCCCCGCTACGGGGTGCGGAAGACCTACCTGGCCGCGATCCAGGGCCCGCTCCCGCGCGACCTGGGCAAGCGTCTCAAGGACGGCATCCGGCTGGAGGACGGCTACGCCAAGGCCGACCACTTCAGGGTCGTGGAGAACACCGGCAAGAACTACCTGGTCGAGGTCTCCCTGCACGAGGGCCGCAAGCACATCGTGCGCCGCATGCTCGCCGAGTCGGGCTTCCCGGTGGAGAAGCTGGTACGCACCCGTTTCGGGCCCATCGCACTGGGCGACCAGAAGTCCGGATGGCTGCGCCGCATGACCAACACCGAGGTCGGCATGCTGATGAACGAGGTCGGCCTCTGACCCTCACCGGGCTGCCGGACCTCGCCCCCGTCCTGGTCGAGCAGCAGCGGGACGGCCACCCGCTGCTGTTCGCCACCGTCTCCGGCGCCCACCTCTACGGCTTCCCCTCCCGCGACTCCGACGTGGACCTGCGCGGTGTGCACCTGCTGCCCGCCGCCGACCTCGTCGGCTTGCGCGAACCGGACGAGACCCGGTCGCGGATGTGGTTCCACGACGGCGTCGAGATGGACCTGGTCACCCACGACCTGCGGAAGTTCGCGAGGCTGCTGCTGCGCCGCAACGGCTACGTGCTGGAGCAACTGCTCTCCCCGCTGGTCGTGCACACCACCGACGTGCACGCCGAACTGGTCGCGCTGGCGCCGGGCGTGCTCACCCGGCACCACGCCCACCACTACCGCGGCTTCGCCCGCACCCAGTGGCGGCTGCACGAGAAGAACCGCGAGCTGAAACCGCTGCTGTACACCTACCGGGTGCTGCTCACCGGCATCCACCTGATGCGCAGCGGCAAGGTCGTCGCCGACCTGCGGGAGCTCGCGGACGCGGTCCCGGAGGCACCGGGCCGGCTGGCCGGGCTGATCGAGGCCAAGGCGCATGCCGAGCACGGCACGGCCGAGGGCCTGGCCGGTGCGGACGCGACGGCCGAGGAGATCGCCGCGCTGCACGGCGTCCTGGACGAGGCCCAGACCGCCTCCGCCCTGCCGGATCAGCCCTCGGCCCGGGACGCGCTGCACGACCTCGTCGTCCGCGCCCGGCTCGGCGACGCCTAGGACGGACTCCGGCCCGACCCCGACCCCGACCCCGAGTCCGAGTCCGGCGCCGAGGCCGGTGCCGAGGCCGAGGTACGGCGGACGCGGACGAGGAAGTCCTCGATCCGGCGCACGTCCGGCTCGGCGGGCAGCGGCGTCCGCGCGGCGGCCGCCTCCGACGCCGCCCGCAGCGTCCGGAGCCGCTTCTCGACCTGCGCCCACGGGGTCTCGTCGTGCCGGATCGCCAGCAGCTCGTCGCGGTGCTCGCCCACGTCGAGCGTGAGCGTGCCCGTGCGGAGCAGATCCAGCAGGGCGAGCTGGAGCCGCAGCAGGTGCATGGCGGGCTTGCCCGGCGGCGCACCCCGGCGCACCCGGGCCTCGATCTTGCGGTGCTGCCCGTCCACGTAGCCGGTGAAGGTGCGGTGGGCGTGCCGGGAGAGGAACGCGCCCCGCAGGCCGAGCAGTTCCCGGCCCGTGCCGTCCGCGTACTCCACCAGCGGCGAGTGCAGGCACTCCAGCACCGTGGGGTTGGCACGCAGCCCCAGCGTGCAGAACCGCTCCAGCTCCCAGGAGAACTGCTCCTCCGCCGGGCCGTCCACGTGCGTCGGCGGCTTGTCGAACCGCCAGAAGAGTTCGGAGGGAGCGACGAACACCCCGCGCCGGTCGGTGTCGCTTGCCGCGGTGTCCAGGCCGAAGGCCCGGGAGCCCATCACGCAGGAGTACACCGTGTGCGCGCGGACCAGCGTGTGCGGATCCGGGGCGGGTACGGAGCGCGGGAGGCCGGTCATCGCGTCATCATCGCAGGGCCGACACCCATGGCCGGAGGGGCCCGAGGCCCGAGGGGCGGACGACGCGGGCGGGGGTCCCGGCCGGTCCGTAGGCTGTACGCCATGCGCACCGCCCTCGTCATCGGCTCCGGTCTCATCGGCACCTCCGCGGCCCTCGCGCTCGCGGCACGCGGTGTGCGGGTGTACCTGCGGGACGCCGACCCCGAGCGGGCGCGGACCGCGGCCGCGCTGGGCGCCGGTACCGCGGCGGAGCCGGAGGCCCCCGTCGACCTCGCCGTCGTCGCGGTGCCCCCGGCCCACCTGGCGGCCACCGTGGCCGAGGCGCAGCGGGCCGGCCTGGCCCGCGCCTACCTGGACGTGGGCAGCGTCAAGGGCGGACCGCGACGCGAGCTGACCGCGGCCGGCGGCGACCTGACCAGCTACCTGGGGACGCACCCGATGTCGGGGCGGGAGCAGTCCGGTCCGCTGGCCGCCACCGCCGACCTGTTCGAGGGCAGGCCCTGGGTGCTCACCCCGACGCGGGAGACCGAGACCGAGGTGCTCAACCTCGCGCTGGAGCTGGTCGCCCTGTGCCGGGCGGTGCCGGTGCTGATGGACGCCGACGCGCACGACCGTGCCGTCGCGCTGGTCTCGCACACCCCGCAACTGCTGTCCAGCATGGTCGCGGCACGGCTGGAGAGCGCGGACGAGACCGCCGTACGCCTGTGCGGCCAGGGGATCCGCGACGTGACGCGGATCGCCGCCTCCGACCCGCGGATGTGGATCGACATCCTCTCCGCCAACCCCGGCCCGGTCGCCGACATCCTCGCCGAGGTCGCCGCGGACCTCGCGGAGACGGTGTCCGCGCTGCGGTCGCTGGACTCCCACGACCAGGCCAAGCGCGGCAGCGGGGCGCTCGGCATCGAGGACGTGCTGCGGCGCGGCAACGCCGGCCGGTCCCGCGTCCCGGGCAAGCACGGCCAGGCACCCGCCGCCTACGAGACGGTGGCGGTGCTGATCAGCGACCGGCCGGGCGAGCTGGCGCGGATCTTCGCGGACGCCGGCGCCGCGGGCGTCAACATCGAGGACGTGCGCATCGAGCACGCCACGGGGCAGCAGGCCGGCCACGTCCAGCTGATGGTCGACCCCGCGGCCGTCGCCGTCCTCACCGCGGCCCTCAGGGAACGCGGCTGGGCGCTGCGCACGCAGTAGCCCGCCCGCCTGCGCGCCCTGCCGGGGGCGCCCTCCGGTACGGCCGCCCTCCCGGGACGGCGGCCGTCCGGGAGCCGGTAGCCTTGTGCGGGGCCCCAGCGCAGCACCGTGCGCCCCGCCCCGCGTGATCCGAACCCGGTGCCCGAGAAAGGTCCACTTCACCGTGCAAACCGCCCCGGCCCCCGTCATCGTCGCCATCGACGGTCCCTCCGGCACCGGCAAGTCCAGCACCTCCAAGGCGGTCGCCGCCAAGCTCGGGCTGCGCTACCTCGACACCGGGGCGCAGTACCGGGCCCTCACCTGGTGGATGCTCAGCCACGGTACGGACGTCGACGACCCGGCCGCCGTCGCAGCCGCCGCCGGACGTCCGGACATCGTCTCCGGCACCGACCCGGCCGCTCCCACGATCACCGCGGACGGCGCCGACGCGAGCGGCCCGATCCGGACCAAGGAGGTCACCGCGGCGGTCAGCGCGGTCAGCGCCGTCCCCGAGGTGCGGGAGCGGATCACCGCGCTGCAGCGGGCCATCGCGACCGAGGCGCCGGGCGGCATCGTCGTCGAGGGCCGTGACATCGGCACCACCGTGCTCCCCGACGCCGACCTGAAGGTCTTCCTCACCGCCTCCCCCGAGGCGCGCGCGGCCCGCCGCAGCGGCGAGCTGAAGGGAGCGGAGGCCACAGACCTGGCCGCGACCCGGGCGGCGCTGCTCCAGCGGGACACCGCCGACTCCAGCCGCAAGACGTCCCCGCTGAAGAAGGCCGACGACGCGGTCGAGGTCGACACCACGGACCTCACCCTGGAGCAGGTCATCGAGTGCGTGGTCACCCTCGTCGAAGACAAGCAGCAGGCGCGGTGAGCGGTACCGGTCCCGGACCGGACGGTCCCGGGCCGCGCGGCGCCGCCGTCGGCCGCGGGATCGCCATCGGTCTGATGCACGGCCTGTGGCAGCCGCGCGTGCTGGGCGCCTGGCGCGTCCCCGCGACCGGGCCCGCGATCCTCGCCGTCAACCACAGCCACAACATCGACGGCCCGCTGCTGCTCGGCACCTCGCCGCGCCCGGTGCACTTCCTGATCAAGAAGGAGGCGTTCGTCGGCCCGCTGGGCCCGTTCCTGCGCTCCATCGGGCAGATCGGTGTCGACCGGCACGCGGCCGACCGGGCCGCCACGACCGACGCCCTGGGCGTCCTCGCGCAGGGCGGAGTGCTGGGGATATTTCCCGAAGGCACGCGCGGCGAGGGGGACTTCGCCTCGCTGCGCGGCGGCCTCTCGTACTTCGCGCTGCGTTCCGGCGCCCCCGTCGTACCGGTCGCGGTACTGGGGAGCGCCGAGCGGCGCAGCCGCGTCGTCGGCGCGCTGCCGCCGCTGCGCGGCCGGGTGGACGTGGTCTTCGGCGAGCCCTTCGACGCCGGGGACGGCTCGGGCCGGCGTACGCGCGCGGCCCTGGACGCCGCGACCGTACGCATCCAGCAGCGGCTGACCGAGCACCTGGCCGAAGCCCGGGCGCTGACCGGCCGCCGCAGCATCCACCCGAACGGGAAACGAGCACAGTGAACGAGGACCACGACGGCATGAACGAGCAGCACGCGACCGGCGACGGTCACGACCACGGCGAACTCGGCGACGCCGAGTACACGGAGTTCATGGAACTCGCCGCCGAGGAGGGCTTCGACCTCGACGAGGTCGAAGGCGCACTCGGCGAGGCGGGTCACGGCCCGCTCCCCGTACTCGCCGTCATCGGCCGCCCCAACGTCGGCAAGTCGACCCTGGTGAACCGCATCATCGGCCGCCGCGAAGCGGTCGTCGAGGACCGGCCGGGCGTCACCCGCGACCGGGTGACCTACGAGGCCGAGTGGTCGGGCCGCCGCTTCAAGGTCGTCGACACCGGCGGCTGGGAGCAGGACGTGCTCGGCATCGACGCCTCCGTGGCGGCGCAGGCCGAGTTCGCCGTCGAGGCGGCCGACGCCGTGGTGTTCGTCGTGGACGCCGTGGTCGGCGCCACCGACACCGACGAGGCCGTCGTCAAGCTGCTGCGCCGGGCGGGCAAGCCGGTGGTGCTGTGCGCCAACAAGGTCGACGGTCCGTCCGGCGAGGCCGACGCCGCGTACCTCTGGTCACTGGGCCTGGGCGAGCCGCACCCGGTGTCCGCGCTGCACGGCCGGGGCACCGGCGACATGCTGGACGAGGTGCTGAAGGTGCTGCCCGACGCCCCGCAGCAGACCTTCGGGGGCGGACTCGGCGGCCCGCGCCGCATCGCCCTCATCGGCCGCCCCAACGTCGGCAAGTCCTCGCTGCTGAACAAGGTGGCGGGGGAGAACCGGGTCGTCGTCGACGACACGGCCGGCACCACCCGCGACCCCGTCGACGAACTGATCGAACTCGGCGGCGTGACGTGGAAGTTCGTGGACACCGCCGGCATCCGCCGCCGCGTCCACCTCCAGGAGGGCGCCGACTACTACGCCTCGCTGCGCACAGCCGCCGCGCTCGAGAAGGCGGAGGTCGCCGTCGTCCTCGTCGACGTCAGCGAATCGATCAGCGTGCAGGATCTGCGCATCATCAGCATGGCGGTGGACGCGGGCCGCGCGCTGGTGCTGGCGTACAACAAGTGGGACACCCTGGACGAGGAGCGCCGCTTCTACCTCGAGCGCGAGATCGAGCGGGATCTCGGACAGGTGCAGTGGGCGCCCCGGGTCAACGTCTCGGCGCGCACCGGACGGCACATGGAGAAGCTCGTCCCGGCGATCGAGACGGCGCTGGACGGCTGGGAGACGCGCGTCCCGACCGGACGCCTCAACGCCTTCCTCGGCGAGATCGTCGCCTCCCACCCGCATCCGGTACGCGGCGGCAAGCAGCCGCGCATCCTCTTCGGCACCCAGGCGGGCACCCGCCCGCCCCGCTTCGTCCTCTTCGCCTCCGGCTTCCTGGAGGCCGGCTACCGGCGGTTCGTCGAGCGCAGGCTGCGCGAGCAGTTCGGCTTCGAGGGCACGCCGATCCACCTGTCCGTACGGGTGCGGGAGAAGCGCGGCAGGAAGAAGTGACGCACGGGGGGTGAGCGGCCCCCGGGGCCGCCGGGGTACGGGGGAACGTGACGGCGCACCGCAGGGGCCGGGAACAGGCGTGTTCCGGCCCCGCTGCGGTGCCACCGTGGCCGGGCGGGTGCTACAGCCCGTACCCGTGGCCGTCGCGCGGCGCGGGGGGCAGTGCCGCGCGGGCGGGGCGCCGCGTGGTGGGCTGCCCGCCCCACGGACCGCCGTCGAGCGGCCGCAGGGAGTCGAGACGCCCGACGCGTTCGAACCGCTCGAAGCGCATCTCCTCCTCACCCGTCCGGTCGCCGGGCAGCGCCCGGAAGAGCCGCTGGTACTCGGCGTAGAGCGCGTCGTAGATGGGCGTCGCCGAGCGCGGGTACGCCGGGTACACGGAGCCGACGGACGTGCCGGGCGCGCCGGAGACTCCGTGCGGAGGCCGCATGGCGGGGACGTGAGAGTGGCGCGGGGCGGGGTCGCTGCTGGATTCGTAGGGCTGCACGACTGTCCAAACGACACCGCCGCCCGGCGGATGCGGGGCCGGGCGGCGAATGACCTGATCGATGGGAT
Organism: Streptomyces sp. CNS606; assembly: GCF_000426325.1. NCBI lineage: Bacteria > Bacillati > Actinomycetota > Actinomycetes > Kitasatosporales > Streptomycetaceae > Streptomyces > Streptomyces sp. CNS606. The sequence goes on along the minus strand of NZ_AUFD01000007.1, from coordinate 291,904 downwards.
GGAGCGGGGGAGAGGAGCGGCCGCCACAGGGCGGTCCCGGGCGGCCGCGGTGCCTCAGGACGTTCCGGCGAGCGGCATCGCCGCGGCCACCAGCGTGCCGCGCCGGGCCGACTTCTCCAGCGCGTCGCGCAGCAGGTCCTCACGCGGCTGCTGCCCGATGGTGCCGTGCGGGGAGGCGTACACCAGCACCGTGTGGTTCTTGTTCGCGGCGGTGCGCCAGCCCTCGGTGACGTCCAGCGGCTGGTGGGCCTGCCACCAGGAGGTGGGCTGCGTGGTGCCCTCCGGCGGCGGCTGGAGGATGCCGTGCAGCTGGCCGACGGCCATCAGCACGGACCAGCCGTCCACCGTGCCCGGAGCGGTGTCCACGTCCGCGACGGGCTTGAAGCCCTCCTCGATCAGCATCGGCAGGAAGTCGTCGCCGGGACCGTCGGTGCCCGGCCGGGCGATCGGACCGGTGGGCTCCACCACGATCGCGGGGTGCAGCGTGTCGCCGATCAGCACCTGCCCGCAGGTGACTCCGAGCACGGCCTGGCGCGGGGCGCCGCCGAGCGTGCCCGCGTCGGCTCCCGCCGCCGGGTTGTGCCCGCCGGTGATGGTGGCCACGGCGCCCTGGAGCTGTTCCTCCGACACCCGCACCACCTGGGACGGCACGCAGGCGGAGTGCGCGAAGGCGAGCACGGCCGTCTCGTCGCCCACGAAGAGCACGGTGCTGGTGGGCTCCCGGCCGGTGTCGCCGGGGGTACGGCACGAGGTGCAGTCGTAGCTGCCCGGGGCGTTCTCCCCGGCCAGCAGCCGGCCGGCTTCTTCGTCGCCGATCTCGGCGCGTACGGCGTCGCTGACGTCGAGCATGGGGGGCACGGGGACTCCTGGCTTCTCGCGGATGACTGTCCGCCCGGCCAACCGGCGCGTCACTCCGGCGGTCACGTGCGGGACGCCGGGTTCGCCGGATCGAGTGCACCTTGTGGCAGCGGGCTGCCGGGTGCCGTCGAGCCGCGTAGGGTGGCCCACCACCTTGAGGACCGGAACCGTCCGCCATGCCTGGCAGACTCCTCCGCATGGTGGAGACCTCCGCACGCCTGCTGCGTCTGCTGTCCCTGCTCCAGACCCACCGGGAGTGGTCGGGCGCGGATCTCGCCGCGCGCCTCGGCGTCACCCCGCGCACGGTGCGCCGGGACGTGGACAAGCTCCGTGGTCTGGGCTACCCCGTGCACTCCTCGACCGGCACGTCCGGCGGCTACCGGCTGGGCGCGGGCGCCGAGCTGCCCCCGCTGCTGCTGGACGACGACGAGGCGGTCGCCGTGGCCGTCGGCCTCCAGGCCGCCGCGCAGCTCGGCGTCCGCGGCATCGACGAGTCCTCCGGCCGCGCGCTGGCCAAGCTGGAGCAGGTGCTGCCGCACCGGCTGCGCCGCAGGGTCGGGGCGCTGACCGCCTACACCGTGCCGATGGCGCGCCCCGCTCGCGGGCCCGCCGTCGATCCCGCCACCATCACCGAACTCGCCCACGCCTGCCGGGACCACCAGGTGCTGCGGTTCTCCTACCGGGCGCACGACGGGGAGGAGTCGCGCCGCGTCGTGGAGCCGTACCGGCTGGTGAGCACCGCGCGCCGCTGGTACCTGGTGGGCTGGGACCGGGACCGTGCGGACTGGCGCACCTACCGGGCCGACCGCCTCACACCGAAGCCGCCGCACGGCCCGGGATTCACCCCGCGCACCCCGCCCGCGGAGGACCTGGCCGCCTGGGTCTCGGAGGGCGTCTCGAGGAGGGTGTACGCCGAGCAGGCCACCGTACTGCTGCACGCCCCGGTGGAGGAGGCGGCGGAACGCGTCTCGCTGTCCACGGGCACCCTGGAGGGCGTGGACGAGCACAGCTGCCTGCTGCGCACCGGTGCGCACTCGCTGGACCTCATGGCCGTGCACCTGGTGATGCTCGGCATCGACTTCGAGGTCCGCGAGCCCGTGGAGCTGGCCGCCCACCTGCGTTCCCTCCGGGACCGGCTGGGGCGCGCGCTGGGCGAGCCGTGACCCGCCCTCCGGACGGGTGCGGGAGAATTCCGGGCGTGCCGACATCCGCCGGAAACGGGTGAATACCTCTGTGGCCGCAGGAGAACAGAAGACCGAAAATCGGGCCCTCCCGTGCAATTCCCGGAGGCGTCCCACGACGGTGAGGGGAGGGAATTCCCACCCCGTCGACCGTTCACCGTCGCATGACGCGAACGGGTGAACGGATAACGCCACGCGAGTGTTCCACGTTGTGACACAAGTGTGACGCCCCGCGGATACGGCCCGGACTTCCGCGCCCGAGCCGCCGCGCCGTACGGTGGCGGCCATGGCACCCGAATCCGCAGATCCCGACTCCTCGCAGGACGACCCCGAGCGCTACGTGGGGCTCGCCGCCGACGACGCCGAACGGCGGGCGCGCGAGCAGGGCTGGTCCACCGTCCGCACCCTCGCCCCGGACGCGATCATCACCATGGAGTTCCTCTCCGGGCGGCTGAACCTCGCCGTCCGGGACGGCACCGTGGTGCGCTCCTGGAAGGGCTGACAGCCGCCCCGGCCCGGTGGGCACGCCCCGCGGGCCGGGGCGGCGGAGGCGCCGTACCTCAGCGTCCCCGCGGCCCCAGCGTCGCGGTACGCGTCGCGGACGGGCGGTCCCCGCGGGCGGGGTGGGCCCGCCCCGTGGTGTGGCCCCGTACGGCGGCGGCGCGCCCGGCGCCCGTCGGCTCGGCGTGCGCCCCGGCGTGCTGCCCGTCACCGTGCCCCGCGCGGGCGACGGCCGGCGGGCCGGCCACCGGGGTCACCGGGACCGGGAACGGCCGGGCCCGGCCGACGGGCCGCAGGCGCTCGCGGTAGGCGTAGATCTTCGCCTCCACCCGGGCGATCGACGGCTCGCACCACGGCAGGCCCAGGAGGATGATCAGGCCGGCCACCCAGCCCAGCAGCACGTCGCTCAGCCAGTGCGTACCGAGGTAGACGGTGGTGGCCCCCACTCCGAGGGCGAACACGGCAGCCACCACGGACAGCACCCGCCGGGCGCGCGGGGTGGTCGCCAGATACGCCAGGATGCCCCAGGTCACGACCGCGTTCGCGGTGTGCCCGGAGGGGAATATGTCGCCGCCGGCGAAGAGCTCGGCCGAGCCGACCTGCGTGGCGTAGTGCGGGCCGAGGCGGCCCAGGCCGATCTTCACCGCGCCGACCGACACGTTGAGGACCAGCAGCGCGGAGGCCAGCACCAGCAGCGGGCGGAGGGTGCGCTGGCGCCAGGAGCGCCAGCCCAGCCAGGCCGCCACCAGCACGGCCGTCGGTCCGCGCTGGCCCAGGACGACGAAGTAGTCGAGGAAGGCGTGGAACTCCGGCCACTGCTTGTAGGGCCTCAGGAGCATCAGCTGCCAGTCCCAGCGCACCAGTTCGGTGGTCAGCAGGACGGCGGCCACGATGAGTGCGTACACGACTCCCGTCGCGGCGAACAGGACCTTGCGGGTCCCGCTCATCCGCGGGGCGGGGTTGCTGGGCCGCTCGGGCTCCTGCTCGAGCCTGGCGAGCAATCGGTCGGTACGCACCCAGTCGACGTTACAACGCGTCGGTGAGGCGAACGCGCGTGTCCGCGCCTTTGTGATGCCGATGTGATGTGGAGTTCGTCTCGTTCCCGGTCTTATCCCTCGCATTTCGCCGCTCAATTCCCTCGGTCGACTCGCATTCCACCGCCGGGTCGCCGCATAAGGAGTTCCCGGAAGGGCGGGACGGCGTTAACCGTCGCTTAATGCGGAATTCCCGTGCGCGTCCGCCCGTCCGTTCACCGGGCGTGCGCACGGCGGGCGGTCGTGCGACCACCACGGGTACCCCCGCGGTCCCCTCCGCACACGGCGGACCTGCGCGGTCGGCCCGTGTACGTGACAGGCGCCACGGGAACCGGCCGCGGACTCGCGTACGCTGTCGCCCACTCGTGCCCGAAGCACCGAGCCGGGCGACAACCCCGCCGCGCCCGGCATTCCCCGCGGTGGCCGACGGCGGCGAGTGCAGGAGGAGGTGCGTACATGCCCGGGAACACTCCCGTGGCACGCGAGACGGCGGAAGTCCCCGCACAGAGGTCCGCTGCTCCACCCCCCGCAGGCGACCGCGGGGCCGGACGCTGGACCGTCCTCGTGGTCCTCTGCGCCAGCCTGCTGCTGGTCTCCGTCGACGCCACCGTCCTGCACGTCGCCGTCCCCGCCGTGTCCCAGGACCTGCAGCCGACCTCGACACAGCTGCTCTGGATCGTCGACGCCTACCCGCTGGTCTGCGCGTCGCTGCTCATCCTCTTCGGCACCCTCGGCGACCGCACCGGCCGGCGGCGGGTGCTGCTGCTCGGCTACGGCATCTTCGCGCTCGCCTCCGCACTCGCCGCGTACGCGCACACCCCGGAGACGCTCATCGGAGCCCGGGCGCTGCTCGGTGTCGGCGGAGCGATGATCATGCCGGCCACGCTGTCCATCCTCCGGCAGGTCTTCACCGACCGGAGGGAACGCGCGCTGGCCGTCGGCGTCTGGAGCGCCGTGGCCGCGGTGGGGGCCGCGCTCGGCCCGCTCTTCGGAGGTCTCCTGCTGGAGCACTTCTGGTGGGGCGCGGTCTTCCTGATCAACATTCCGCTGATGGCGGTCAGCCTGCCCGTCGGCCGCCGGCTCCTGCCCGAGTCGACCGGTTCGGGGAACGGGCCCTGGGACGTGCTCGGCGCCCTGCTCGCCGCCGCCGGCCTGTTCGGCGTGATCCTCGGCGTGAAGCAGGCCGGGGACGGCGCGCCGCTGGCCCCGGGCACCCTGCTCCCGCTGCTCGCCGGTGCGGGGCTGCTGGCGGCGTTCGTCCGCAGGCAGCGCCGGCACGCGCACCCGCTGATCGACATGAAGGCGCTCGCCCGCCCCGCGTTCGGGACGTCGCTGGGCTGCATCGTGCTCACCGTCCTGGCCCTGGTCGGGCTGGCGCTCCTCGCCGCGCAGTACCTCCAGCTCGTGCTCGGCCTGTCGCCGCTGGAGACCGGGCTGCGGCTGCTGCCGCTCTCCGTCGCCGCGATCGCCGCCGGGCTGGTCGGCGCCCGCATGCTGCGCCTGATGGGCCCCCGGCTGATGGTCGCGCTCGGCTTCGGGGTGACGGCGCTCGCGGTGCTCTGCCTGGTCGCGGTCGTCGGCCAGGACGACCGGCCCGTGCTGCTCGTCGGCGCGTTCGTCCTCCTCGGCTTCGGCCTCGAGACGACGCTGTTCGGCTGCTACGAGTCGATGCTCAGCGAGGCGCCCGCGGACCGTGCGGGCGGGGCCGCGGCGGTGGGAGAGACGGCGTACCAGCTCGGCGCGGGCGTCGGCATAGCCCTGCTGGGCAGCGTGATGAACGCCGCCTATGCCCCGGGCGTACGGGACCTCCCCGGCGTGCCGTCCGCGGCGAGCAGGGACGCCGGACACTCGCTCGGCGAGGCGTACGGCGTCGCCGAGCGGCTCGACGGCGTGGCGGGGGAGGCCCTGAGGGCCGCCGCCCGCAGCGCCTTCGTGCACGGCCTGCACGTCACGCTCCTCGTCAGCGCCGGACTACTGCTGCTCGGCGCGCTGGCCGCGCTCCGCCTGCCGGGCAGCGCGGACACCGCCCGCCGCTCCGCGGACCCGCCGCGCCCCGCGCCGGGCGAGCACGGCCCCCGCGGCGCGCGGGAGCAGCGGGAACAACCGGCCAAGGGCGCCGGTGCCCTCTTGTCCAGCGGCGCCGCACGCACCTAGCGTCGGACCAGACGATCACCCCGGAGGAACGCATGTCCGCGCTGCCGCCATTCGACCCGGCCGACCCGCTCGGCCTCGACGACCTGCTCGACCCCGAGGACCGGGCGGTCCGCGACACCGTGCGCTCCTGGGCCGCCGACCGGGTGCTGCCGCACATCGCCGACTGGTACGAGCGCGGAGAGCTGCCCGGCATCCGCGACATGGCGCGCGAGCTGGGCTCGATCGGCGCCCTCGGCATGTCGCTGACCGGCTACGGATGCGCGGGCGCGTCCGCCGTCCAGTACGGCCTGGCCTGCCTGGAGCTGGAGGCCGCCGACTCCGGCATCCGCTCGCTGGTCTCCGTGCAGGGCTCGCTGGCCATGTACGCCCTCCACCGCTTCGGCAGCGAGGAGCAGAAGGAGCGGTGGCTGCCCGGGATGGCCTCCGGCGAGGTCATCGGCTGCTTCGGCCTCACCGAGCCCGACCACGGCTCCGACCCGGCGGGCATGCGCACCTACGCCAAGCGCGACGGGTCCGACTGGCTGCTGACCGGCCGCAAGATGTGGATCACCAACGGTTCGGTGGCCGGCGTCGCCGTCGTCTGGGCCGGCACCGACGACGGCATCCGCGGTTTCGTGGTGCCCACCGACACTCCGGGCTTCAGCGCCCCCGAGATCCGGCACAAGTGGTCCCTGCGCGCCTCGGTGACCAGCGAACTCGTGCTCGACGAAGTGCGCCTGCCCGCCGACGCCGTGCTGCCGGAGGCGAAGGGGCTGCGCGGTCCGCTCAGCTGCCTGAGCCACGCCCGCTACGGCATCGTGTGGGGATCGATGGGCGCCGCGCGGGCCAGTTTCGAGAGCGCCCTGGACTACTCGCGCACCCGGGAGCAGTTCGGGAAGCCGCTGGCCGGGTTCCAGCTCACGCAGGCCAAGCTGGCCGACATGGCGGTCGAGCTGCACAAGGGCATCCTGCTCGCCCACCACCTGGGGACGCGCATGGACGCCGGGAGGCTGCGTCCGGAGCAGGTGAGCTTCGGCAAGCTGAACAACGTGCGCGAGGCCATCGAGATCTGCCGCACCGCGCGCACGATCCTCGGCGCGAACGGCATCTCCCTGGAGTACCCGGTGATGCGGCACGCCACCAACCTGGAGTCGGTGCTCACCTACGAGGGCACCGTCGAGATGCACCAGCTCGTCCTGGGCAAGGCGCTCACCGGCGTGGACGCCTTCCGCTGACCGTCGGAGCGGGGGAGGGGCGTCCGGGCGGGACGTCCCTCCCTCAGCTCTGGTTGAAGAAGCCGCCCTCGGAGGCGCGGCGCTCCTCACCGCTGACGATCTTGTAGTCGGCGGGGGTGAGCAGGAAGACCCGCGTCGCCACCCGCTCGATGGAGCCGTGCAGCCCGAACGTCAGCCCGGCGGCGAAGTCCACGACCCGCTTGGCGTCCGCGGACTCCATGGACGTGAGGTTCACGATCACCGGGACGCCGTCCCGGAACAGCTCGCCGATGCCGCGCGCGTCCCGGAAGCCGTCCGGGGTGATCGTGGCGATGCGGGTGCCCTGGTCCTGCGCGGTCTCGGCCGTCACCCGGACCCGGGGGTCGGTGACCCACGACTCCCGGGCGGCGTCGCCCGGCTCCGGCCCCTCGGCGTAATCGTCGTCGTAGTAACGCATCTCGCTGTCGTCGACGAGGCCCAGCCAGGCACTCGCCTTGCGCACCGATCCCATGGACGCCTCCTCTCCTCTGCGCGCGGCTTCGAAAGTGCTGCCGTGACCGGCCCGCCGCGGGGCCCGCCATTCCTATGGTCTTCCATGAGGCTGACAATGTGCCAAGCGGATTGCCGCTCCGAGGGTGTTTCGTGACGGTTCTGGTGCAGAAATCATGCTGCCCGATCAGCGATCCTGCCGTATACGGGTGATGACGGTGCGAAAGATTCTGCCCTTCCCTCCGGACGGGTGGCAGGAACGACATACGGGTGACCGGGGTGTGGCTTCCAGCCTTCCCCCGCTTCCTGCGATGATGCGCTGTCACGACGTAACGGGGGAAACGATGTTCGGAATCATCAGGCCCTGCCGCCATCGACTGGGAACGGAAATGCAGCGTGCCTGGGCGGCCCACCTCTGCGGCCTGTGCCTGGCCCTGCGCACCGACCACGGGCAGTTCGCCCGCGTGGTGACCAACTACGACGGACTCGTTCTGTCCGCTCTCACCGAGGCCCAGACGGCCGACGTGCGCGGCGGCAGGCGTACGGCCGGCCCGTGCCCGCTGCGCGGCATGCGGACCGCGTCCGTGGCGCACGGTGAGGGCGCACGGCTCGCCGCCTCGGTCTCCCTCGTCCTGGCCTCGGCGAAGACCCGCGACCACGTCACTGACGGAGACGGACTCCTCGCCCGCCGGCCGGTGGCCGCGGCCGCCCGCCGGGTCGCCACCGGCTGGGAACGGGCCGGCGCGCGCACCGGCGCGTCCCTCGGCTTCGACACCGCGCTGCTGGTCGACGCCGTCGACCGGCAGCCGCTGGTGGAGGCCGCCGCCGGTCCGGGCGGCGACCTCCTCGCCGTCACCGAACCCGCCGAGACGGCCACTGCCGCGGCCTTCGCCCACACCGCCGTGCTCGCCGGACGTCCGCACAACGCCGTCCCGCTCGCCGAGGCGGGACGGCTCTTCGGCCGCCTCGCCCACCTGCTCGACGCCGTGGAGGACCGTGCGGCCGACGAGGCCGCGGGCGCCTGGAACCCGGTCACGGTCACGGCCACGCCCCTGCCCGAGGTGCGGCGTCTGTGCGACGACGCGGCGCACGGGATCCGGCTCGCCCTGCGGGACGTCGACTTCGCCGACGGCCGTCTCGTGCACCGGCTGCTGGCCCACGAACTGCCACGCGCCGTCGACCGCGCCTTCGGCACCACCACCTGCAGCCACGGCGCTCCCGGCCCGGTGCCCCTCGGCAAGCCGGTCCCCGGCAACCCGTACGCGGGCGGCGGCGACCCCGACGGCGCGGGTGGCCCGTTCGGCCCGGGTGGGCCTTCCGGTTCCGGCGGACCGGGCGGCCCCGGCGGACCGGGCGGCCCCGGCGGACCGGGCGGCCCCGGCGGGCCGGGAGCGCACCTGCCGGGCGACGGGCAGCGGCCGCCCCGCGGGCTGCTCGCCGGCTGCGGCGCCTTCCTCGGCCTCCTCTGCACCTGCCGGATCTGCTGTGCCAAGGAGTACGAGGGTCCCTGGTCGCGCAAGAGGCGCAAGAGGCGCGAGCGGTGCTCCCGGAACTGGGACTGCGCGTGCGACTGCTGCGGCTGCGACGGCTGCTGCTGCGACTGCGGAGCCTGAGCCGCCCGCCGCCGCGGCCCCGCCGTGACGGTCCCGAGCGGGCCCCGAAGCCCTTCCCGGAGGGCTCGACCCCGGCTACCGGCGGGTTTACCGTGGGGGATAAGTCGGACTTTGGGGGCCAGTCATGATCGTCGAGCTCATCCTTGCCGCACTCGCCGGCGGCGCCGTCTACGCAGGCGCCGCCGCGCGTGTCATCCGGCAGTACGAGCGCGGGCTGGTGTTCCGCCTCGGCCGGCTGCAGTCCACGCTGCGCGATCCCGGGTTCACGATGGTGGTGCCCGGGATCGACCGGTTGCAGAAGGTCAACATGCAGATCGTGACCCTCCCGGTCCCCGCCCAGGAGGGCATCACGCGTGACAACGTGACGGTACGGGTCGACGCCGTCGTCTACTTCCGCGTCATCGATCCGGCGGACGCCGTGGTGCGCGTCGAGGACTACCGGTTCGCCGTGTCGCAGATGGCGCAGACCTCGCTGCGGTCGATCATCGGCAAGAGCGAGCTCGACGACCTGCTGTCCAACCGGGAGAAGCTGAACCAGGGGCTGGCCATCATGATCGACAGCCCGGCGGTCGAATGGGGGGTCAACGTCGACCGTGTGGAGATCAAGGACGTCTCGCTTCCGGAGAGCATGAAGCGGTCGATGGCCCGGCAGGCCGAAGCCCAGCGCGACCGGCGGGCGCGCGTCATCAACGCCGAAGCCGAGCTGGAGGCGTCGAAGAAGCTGGCCCAGGCGGCGCGGGCGATGTCCGACACGCCGGCGGCGCTCCAGCTCCGGCTGCTCCAGACCGTCTCCAGCGTCGCCACCGAGAAGAACTCCACCCTCGTGCTGCCCTTCCCCGTCGAGCTGCTCCGCTTCCTGGACCGCTCGCAGCGCACCGGCGACTACGGTCCCTCCGGTGCGGGCCCCGGTCCGGCCGAAAAGGCGGAGGCGGACGCCGCCCGACGCGAACTGGCTGCCGAAGGCGTGCCCGCCGAGGGGGAGATCGGTGCAGGTCCGGACCAGGATGTGGGGATCGTGCCCCCTGTGGACGTTCACCCCGAACTCGAACTCGGGGAAAAGCGGACGGATTCCGGGAACCAGTAGGCCGATTACCGGACAGTTCCGGCTTTTCGGGGGTTGTGTCGCCTGGAGTGACGCGTGATACTCGGCGATCACATTGGCATGGACGCGCCTCCCCCCACTTCGGCGTGCCCGTGCCTCCACCCTCCGGGTGTGCCCCGTCTCGGGCCCGCCCGCCCCCACAGGAGGTCGAGAGTTGAGACACCGTCGGATACCCAAGCGCCGCGCTGCAGTCGCCGGAGCGGCCGTGGCCGCCCTCGTCGGCGGATCGCTGACCCTGGCCAACGCCAACGCCAGCGAGAGCCCGGCGCCCGCGCCCGCACCCAAGACCCTCTCGGTGCAGGCGGCGACCGGCCTCGCCGACAAGCTCGTCGGTGACGTCGAGGGCCATGCGGGCGCGTACTACGACGCGGACGCCAAGCGCCTCGTGGTGAACGTGGTCGACGAGGCGGCCAAGAAGACCGTCGAGGCGGCCGGTGCCGAGGCCCGCGTCGTCGAGCACACCCTGGCCCAGCTGAAGTCGGTGAAGGACACCTTCACCGAGCGGGACCTGACCGGCACCTCCCGGGTCGTCGACCCGGTGACCAACAAGGTCGTCATCACTGCCGACCGTACGGTCTCCGGAGCCGAACTGGCCGACCTGAAGAAGCAGGTGAAGGCCGAGGGCGGCAAGGCCGTCCTCAAGCGCACCGAGGGCGAGTTCACCACCCGCATCGCGGGCGGGGACGCCATCTACGGCGGCGGCTCCCGCTGCTCGCTCGGCTTCAACGTCACGGTGGGCGGCCAGCCCGGCTTCATCACCGCCGGCCACTGCACCGAGGCCGTCTCCACCTGGACCGACGAGGCCGGCGCCACCCTCGGCGACACCGAGGGCGGCAGCTTCCCGGGCGACGACTACGGTCTGGTGATGTACTCGGGCAGCGTGGACAACCCGAGCGAGGTCAACCTCTACGACGGCACCAGCCAGGCCATCTCCGGCCCGGGCGAGGCCACCGTGGGCATGCAGGTGACCCGCAGCGGCAGCACCACGCAGGTGCACAGCGGCACCGTGGAGGCCGTCAACGCCTCCGTCTCCTACCCGCAGGGCACGGTCGACGGTCTGATCCAGACCGACGTCTGCGCCGAGCCGGGCGACAGCGGTGGCGCGCTCTTCGCGGGCGACAAGGCGATCGGTATGACCTCCGGCGGCAGCGGCGACTGCAGCTCGGGCGGCCAGACCTTCTTCCAGCCCGTCAGCGAGGCGCTCGACGTGTACGGGGCGACTCTCCCCTGACGCCGACGCGCACGCGGTGACACCACGACGGTGCCCCCGGACCTTCCCGGTCCGGGGGCACCGTCATGTGCGCGCAGCGCGCTCGGGCGGGAGCGTCAGCGGGACTCGGCCGCGACCAGCTCCGCGATCTGCACGGCGTTCAGCGCCGCGCCCTTGCGCAGGTTGTCGTTGGACAGGAACAGCGACAGCCCGTTCTCCGCGGTCTCGTCGGCGCGGATGCGGCCCACGTAGCTGGCGTCGGCTCCCGCGGCCTGGAGCGGGGTCGGGATGTCCGACAGCTCCACGCCCGGCGCGCCGGCCAGCAGCTCCCGCGCGCGCTCCGGGCTCAGGGGACGCTCGAAGCGGGCGTTGACCTGGAGGGAGTGGCCGGTGAAGACCGGCACGCGCACGCAGGTGCCCGACACCTTCAGGTGGGGGACGTCGAGGATCTTCCGGGACTCGTTGCGGAGCTTCTGCTCCTCGTCCGTCTCGTCCAGGCCGTCGTCCACGATCGAGCCGGCGAGAGGCAGCACGTTGAAGGCGATCGGCCGCTTGAACTTGTTCCCCTCCGGGAAGTCGACCGCGTCGCCGGTGAACGTCAGGCGGGTGGCGTCGGTCTCCACCGCCTTGCGGGCCTGCTCGTCCAGTTCCGCCACACCGGCCAGTCCGCTGCCGGAGACCGCCTGGTAGGTGGCGACCACGAGCGCGGTCAGGCCGGCCTCGTCGTGCAGCGGGCGCAGCACCGGCATCGCGGCCATCGTGGTGCAGTTCGGGTTGGCGATGATGCCCTTCGGGCGGTTCTTCGCCGCGTCGGGGTTGACCTCCGAGACGACCAGCGGCACCTCGGGGTCCAGCCGCCACGCGGAGGAGTTGTCGATCACCACCGGGCCCTGGGAGGCCACCTTCTCGGCGATCGCCTTCGACGTCGCGCCGCCCGCGGAGAAGAGCACGATGTCCAGGTCCGCGTAGTCGGCGGTCGACGCGTCCTCGACGGTGACCTCGCCGTCCTTCCAGGGCAGGGTGCGGCCGGCCGAACGCGCCGAGGCGAACAGGCGCAGCGTCTCGACCGGGAAGTTCCGCTCGGCCAGGATCTCGCGCATCACGCTGCCGACCTGACCAGTGGCTCCGACGATCCCGATCCTCATGTGGCTCCTTCTGCCGTGCGCGTGCAGCGCTGGTGTCAGCTGTGTGCAGGGGGTGTGCTTGTGTCCTTGTGCTTCCCCTACCCTGCACCGCGTCGCTCACGGGGGCCAATTCTTTGACATCGGTCACACTCCGTGCCGCCCGGCGCCGCCGCCCGGCGGCCGGCCGTCCCCCGGGCCGAAGGCGGCCAGCGCGTCCTCCGCGCCGTTGCGCGCCCGGACGTACTCGTCCGCCCAGGCGGCCGCGTCCGGAAACCCGGACGCGGCGGCGATGCGGGCACACGCGGCGTCGGCGTCGTACGCGGTGCGGCGGAGCGACACGGCCTCGCCCGGCCCGAGCAGCGCCCAGTGCGCCCCCGGGCGCCCGTACGGCATGCCGACGCTGCCCGGATTGACCACGAGCCGTCCGTGGGTGAGGCGGACGTACGGCATGTGCGTGTGGCCGCAGACCACGGCCGCCACGTCGTCGCCCACCCCGGAGAACACCTCCGCCCAGCGCTCCGGACGCGAGTCGACCAGCACCACCTCCTCGTCGTCGCGTGGCGTGGCGTGGCAGAACAGCACCCGGCCCAGTCCGGCGACGTCGAGCGTGGCGGTGGCGGGCAGCCCGGTCAGCAGCTCCACCTGGTCCGCGCGCAACCGCTCCGCCGCCCAGGGGGCGATCGGGCCGGGGACCTCCGTGCGCCGGCCGCGGCGGTACTCGACCAGCTCCCGGTCGGCGTTGCCCGACACCCACACCGCGCGGTCGCCCAGGCCGGCCAGCAGGGCCAGGGTGGCGACCGGCAGCGGACCGGCCGCCAGGTCGCCCGCCAGCACGACGCGGTCGGCGCCGCGGACGCCGGGCTCCGCCAGCACCGCCTCCAGCGCCGGCAGCACCCCGTGCACGTCGGCCAGCACGGCCACGCGCTCCACTCGCTCCGTCGTCGTCATGCGCCTCAGTCTGCGGCGCCGGCTTCCGGGCCGGCGCGTCGTTCTCCCGCAGCGGATCCGCCCACGGCGCAACCGTCGCCCAGCGAGCGGGCGGCGACGCGGGTCAGGTGCCGGCGGAAGACGGCCTCCGCGTCCGGTGTCAGCGTCGACAGCGCCACCATCGCCGTGAGCACCACGTCGCACAGCTCGGCCGCGAGGTCCTCCTCGCCGTGGCTGTGCCCCTTCCTCGGGTTCGCGCCCAGCATCCCCTGCAGCGCCTCCGCCGCCTCGCCCGCCTCCTCGGTGATCTTCAGCACCTGGAGCAGCAGCTTCGTCTCCCGCGGCCGGGCACTCGCCCCGTCCAGCCACGTCGCCAGCCGCCCCGCCGTCTCCCACGCGCCCTCGTCCATCCCGTGCCCTCCCTGATGTCCCCGTGCACCCTCGAATCCCCGACGTGTTCCGCCTTCCGTCAACGGGGGCGGGCCTCGGCACAGCGGACGCAGAGGGTGGCTGCCGGGCGTACTTCCAGGCGTTCGGAGGGGATCGGCTCGCCGCACCCTTCGCACCGCCCGTACGCACCGCGCTCGAGCCGTCGCAGTGCCTGATCCAGCTCGTCCAGGTGGGCTCGCGCCCGATCGAGCAGGGCAGCGACATGCTGGCGTTCGAAAGCGGTGCTGGACCCCTCCGGGTCGTGCTCGTCGTCGATCGCCACCAGGGCGTTCGCCTCGACGATCCCCTCGTACTCGCGGGTCAGCGCCGTGATCTGCGCGCGCGTCTCGCTGCGCCGGGCGCTCAGCCGCTCCCGGACGGCCTGCTCGTGTTCCCGAGAAGGCCCGTGGTCGGAGTGCTCGCTCACGTCACCGACAACGCCGGCGACCCCGGCCCGCGTTCCCCGCCCGGGGCGGCAGCGGACCAGCCCGCCTGCGTTTCCCCCGGGCGCGGGCGGGCCGGGTCGGTCAGCGTCCGTAGTAGGCGTCGAAGTTGCGGGAGAACTCCCGGCCGTTGAACTCGTCCCAGTTCACCGACCAGGTCATCAGCCCACGCAGGCCCGGCCAGGTGCCGTGTGGCGCGTACGAGCCGCAGCCGGTGCCCCGGGTCAGGCAGTTCAGCGTTCTGTCGACCTCGGCGGGGGAGATGTGGCCGTTGCCCGCGTTGACCGACGCGGGCAGTCCGATCGCCACCTGGTCGGGGCGCAGGGGCGGGAAGAAGGCGTCCTGGTCGCCGGCCACCGGGAATCCGGTGAGCAGCATGTCGGTCATGGCGACGGGGAAGTCGGCGGAGCCCATGGTGTGGTGCCGGTCGTCCAGTCCCATGATGGGCCCGGAGTTGTAGTTCTGGACGTGCAGCAGGGTGAGGTCGTCCCGCAGGGCGTGGATCACCGGCAGGTAGGCGCCGGCGCGCGGGTCCTGGCCGCCCCACTCGCCGGAGCCGTAGAACTGGTAGCCGAGCTGCACGAAGAAGGTCTCGGGCGCCATGGTCAGGACGAAGTCCTCGCCGTACCGCGCGGTCAGCGTCTCCAGCGCGGAGATCAGATTGACGATCACCGGGGTGGTCGGGTTCCGGAAGTCGGTGTCGCCCTCGTCGAGGGACAGGGAGTGCCCCTCGAAGTCGATGTCCAGGCCGTCGAGTCCGTACTCGTCGATGATGGCGCCGACGGAGGAGACGAAGGCGTCGCGGGCCGCCGCGGTCTCCAGCCGTACCTGCCCATTGGCGCCCCCGATGGAGATCAGCACCTTCTTGCCGGCGGCCTGCTTGGCCTTGATCGCGGCCTTGAACTCCGCCTCGGACTCGACGTCCGGGCACTCGCTCTGCGGGCAGAGGGAGAAGCGGATGTCGCCCGAGGTGGGGGTGGTCGGCTCGCCGAAGGCGAGGTCGATGACGTCCCACGAGTCGGGCACGTCGGCCATCCGTGTGTTGCCGGAGCCGTTGGCGAAGCTCGCGTGCAGGTAGCCGACCAGGGCGTGTTCCGGCAGGGCTCCGCCGCCGTCGCCGCCACCGCCGTCGCGCGTGGTGGCGGTGACCGTGGCGGACCCGGCGGACTCGCCCGCGGAGTTCACGGCGGTGACCTGGAAGGTGTACGAGGTGGCGGGGGACAGGCCGGTGACCGTGGTCGTGGTGCCCGTGACCTCGCCCGCCTCGGCGCCGTCGCGGTGGACGCGGTAGCCGGTGGCGCCGTCGACCGCGTCCCAGTTCAGCGACACGCTGGTGGAGGTGGTGGCGCCGGCCGTCAGTCCGGTGGGTGGGGCGGGCGGCTGCGGGTCGCCCGGATCGCCGGGATCGCCGCCGGGGCCGGTGAGGGACAGGTCGTCGGCGTGGTAGGCGGGTGTGCCGTACCAGCCGTGCAGGTGCACGGTCACCGAGGTCGTGTCCGGGCCGGTCGTGAAGGTCGTGGACAGCCGGGTCCAGTTCGCTGCGGAGGGGGTCCACGTCGAGACGTCGGTGGTGCCGGTGCCCTTCGCGCCCAGGTAGACGTAGCTGCCCCGGACCCAGGCGCTCAGGGTGTAGGTGGAGTCCGGCCGTACGGTCACCGTCTGCCTGCACTCGGCGTTGTGCCCGCCGCCGGGCACCGCCTTCAGCGCCGAAGTGCCGCTGCGCACCGGGCTGTCCACGGCCGTCCCGCTGCCGTCCGCGCAGCTCCAGCCGTCCAGGCCGGACTCGAAGCCGCCGTTCCGGGCGAGTTCGGCGCCCGCCGCGTGGGAGGCCGGACCCACGGCGGCCAGCCCGCCGGCCGCCAGGGCCGCGGTGAGGAGCAGGGCGCGCAGCCGGTGGCGCGCGCGACGGCGGGGCGGACGGGGCGGTGCAGGGCGTCCGGAACGTCTGGGGCGGTCCACGACAACCTCCGGGTGGACGAGGGCGAGTGTCGACGCAATCTGGTCCAGACCAATGGGGTTGTCAAGGGGGCGCGTAGGAGTGGGGGCCTCCCCACCCCGGGGAAAGGGCGCCTGGCGCCGACGCGGAGGGCGCAGGCCGACCCGCCCCGTCAGCGGTCGAGCTGGAGGCGACGCCAGGTCAGGAGAACCGCCGGCCCGAAGACGAGGGGGACCAGGCCGACGAGAGCGAGCTGGGCGGGGGAGACGCCGGCCGGGTGCAGGGCCCAGAGCGCCGGCGCGGTGAAGGGGAACCAGGCACCCGTTCCGGCCACGGCCACGACCTGCGCGACGACGAGGACGCCCACGGTCGTGGCGATGCCGGGCAGCAGGCCCCGGCCGAGCGTCGCGGCCCACGCGGCGGGGAGGGCGAGGAGGGCGGACAGCGCGGTGAGCGCGAACTGCCGGGCCAACGCGCCGATCACGCCGGCGTCCACCGTCCCGAGGCGAAGAGCGGTGCCCACCGCGCCGAGCAGCGCCGTCAGCAGTGCGGCGACGCCCAGCGCCCAGAGCAGGTAGACGGCCAGTTTCGCCGCGGCGACGGCCGGACGGCTCACCGGCAGGGCGAACAGCCCGCTGACGGTGCCCTCGGTGAACTCGCGGCCGAACATCCAGCTCAGCACGGTACCGAAGCCGAGGAGGGAGGCGGCGGCGGTGACCTGGGCGACCACGCCCATCAGACGGTCCCAGCCGGCCTCCCCGGCGAGAGGCCCGAGTTGGGCGAGCACCCGTTCGTTGCCCCGGGCGGCCGCCCACGTGAGGGAACCGGCGAGCAGGGCGATGCCGGCGACCAGGAGGACCGTGGTGACGAGGACTGCCCGGGAGGCCGTGGTCTTGCGCCCCTCCACGGTGAGGGCCGCGAGGACGGCGGTGCCGTTCATGCGGCCTCCCGGTCGCCGTGCCGTTCCTCGTCGGCGTGCACGAGGCGGAAGAACGCCCGCTCGATGTCCGCGCCTTCGGGGTCGAGGGAGCCGATCACCCCGCCGCGGTGGAGGACGGTGACGCGGTCGGCGATGCGCGCCACCTCGTCGAGGTGGTGGCTGGAGACGAGGACGCCGGCCCCGGCGCCCGCCCGCCGCATCAGGATCTCTCGCAGCCGGATCACGCCCCTCGGGTCCAGGGCGTCGGTCGGCTCGTCGAGGACGACGACGGACGGATCGTGCAGGAGCGCGGCGGCCAGGCCGAGCCGTCGCCGGTTGCCCTGCGACAGCACGCGCGCACGCACGCCCGCGTAGCGTTCGAGGCCGAACGCGGTGATGCCCGCGCGCACCGCCTCCTCGCGGCGACCGCGGGGGACTCCGCGCAGCGCCGCGGCGATCCGCAGGTTGGTGCGGGTGTCGAGGTCCGTGTAGCAGAGCGGGCCGTCGACGAGGTGCCCCACCCGTGCCCACGTCGCCGCCCCCGCTGTGCGGACGTCGTGCCCGTCGATGCGGGCCGTGCCGGAGTCCGGGCGCAGCATGCCGAGCAGCAGGCGCATCAGGGTGGTCTTGCCGGCTCCGTTGAGCCCCACCAGCGCGTGGATCTCCCCCGCGGCGACCTCGAGGTCGATGCCGCGTACGCCGGTGTGCGGAGAGAACCCCCGGGCGAGTCCCCGCGCGGTCAGCCGGAGGTCAGTCATGAGAGTCCTCCACGGTGTCCGGCCTGTCCGGCCCATCCGGCCTGTCCGGCCCATCCGGCCTGTCCGGCGGGTCCAGGGTGTCCAGTGCCACGGCGACCGCCTCCGCCAGGGCGACGTCGTCGCGGCGCGCCCACTCGAAGAGGGCCGCCATCAGCGCCGCCAGCGCCGCTCCCGCCGCCGCGTGGGCGCGCAGCACAGGAGTGCCGTCGCGGACGAGCTGGTCGACGATGAGCTGTTCGGTCGCGGCGTTGTTGCGCCACGCGGCGGCACGCAGGGCGGGGGTGAGCGCCACGATCCGGACCCGGCGGCGGACGAGATCGCTCTCCGGCTCGTCGAGTTCCCGCCAGGCGTGACGGATGCCCCGGACGGTGCGTGGCAGTGCCCCCAGGGCGCGCGGCCGGCGGGCGACGGCGGCGGCGATGAGCGGGTCGTACGGGTCGTCGAGAACGACGTTCTCCTTGGCCCGGAAGTGGCGGAAGAAGGTCATCTCCGTCACCCCGGCCGAGGCCGCGATCTGCGCCACCGTCGTGCGCTCGAATCCCTGGCGCTCGAACAGGTCCAGCGCGCAGCCCAGGATGCGCGCGGAGGTCCGCTGCCGCTTGCTCGTCGCCGAGTCGGGTGCTGCCACAGGCTCATGTTAGAGACTAACTTTTCGCCGTGGCAAGCGGTCGCCGCAAGGGGGTGTGCCGTCTCGTGGTGTGCTCGAACATGTATTCGAGCAAGGCGCTATGGTGGGAGGTGAGAGGCGAGTGAGCTGGGGGGTGCGGACACGGTGGGAGGTGCGTGCGGATGACGGGATTCGTGCATCTGCACGTGACCAGCGGTTTCTCGATGCGGTACGGCGCCTCGTCCCCCGAGGCGCTGGCGCACCGGGCGGCCGAACGCGGGATGGAGGCGGTCGCCCTGACCGACCGGGACACCCTCGCCGGCGCCGTCCGGTTCGCCCGGGCGACCGCACGGGAGGGGGTCCGGCCGGTGTACGGGGTGGAGCTGGCCGTGGCGGAACAGGCCGAGGCCGCGACCGCCGTGCGCCGCCGCCGCACCCCCGTCCGCGGCGGCGCCTTCGTCGACGAGTCGGCCCAGCGCGCCGTCTTCCTGGCGCGCGGCGGCGCACCCGGCTGGGCCTGGCTGTGCCGGGCCGTCACCGCCGCCCACGCCTCCGGCGGCGACCGCCCCCAGCTGGACTGGCAGGACCTCGCCGGGAACGGTGACGGGACCGCCGGGCCGGTCGTCCTGCTGGGGGCGGAGTCCGACGTGGGCCGCGCGCTGGCCGCCGGCCGCCCCGACCGGGCGGCCCGCCTGCTGGGGGCGTGGCGGGACCTCTTCGGCGACGGGCTGCGGCTCGCCGCCACCGCCTCGGGGCCGCTGCGCGAGGCCGCGCGGACGCTCGGCCTGGCGGTGCAGGAGGGCGTACGGCCTGTGCTGACCAACGCCGTGCGGTACGCCGACCCCGGGCAGGGGCCGGTCGCCGACGTGCTCGACGCGGCGCGCCGCCTGGTGCCGATCGACGAGCGCCGGGGGCTGGACGGCGGCCAGCGGTGGCTGAAGGGCCCCGGCGAGATGGCCGGGATGGCCGCAGCGGTCGCCGAGGCCGCGGGCTACCGGAGCGACGCCGCGCACCGGCTGCTCCGGGTCACCGAGGAGACCGCCGCCGAGTGCCGGATCGACCCCGAGGACGACCTGGGCATCGGCCGGGTGCACTTCCCCGAGCCGCAACTGGTGGGCGCCGCGTGGCGCACCGCCGAGCGGGTGCTGCGCTCGCACTGCACGGCCGGCATGGTGCGCATGCGCTACGACCGCGACGCCGCGCGCTGGCGCCGCCTGGAGAACGAGCTGCGGATCATCGAACAGCTCGGCTTCTCCTCCTACTTCCTCACCGTCGCCCGGGTGGTCGAGGACGTGAAGGGCATGGGCATCCGGGTCGCCGCCCGCGGTTCCGGCGCCGGTTCCTTCGTCGCCCACCTGCTGGGCATCACGAACGCCGACCCGGTCGAGCACGACCTTCTGATGGAACGTTTCCTCTCCCCGCGCAGAAAGGCTCTCCCGGACATCGACGTCGACGTCGAGTCCGCCCGCCGGATCGAGGTCTACCGGGCGATCTTCGACCGCTTCGGCGAGGAGCGGGTGGCCACCGTCGCCATGCCCGAGACCTACCGGGTGCGGCACGCCGTACGCGACGTGGGCGCCGCCCTCGGCATGGACCCGGCCGAAGTGGACCGGCTGGCCAAGGCGTTCCCGCACATCCGGGCGAAGGACGCGCGGGCCGCGCTCGCCGAACTCCCCGAACTGCGCGACGTCGCCGCCGAACAGCACGGCGACCGCTTCTGGTCGCTGGTCGAGGCGCTGGACGGGCTGCCGCGCGGCGTCGCCATGCACCCCTGCGGGGTGCTGCTCTCCGACCGCTCGCTGCGCGCCCGCACCCCGGTGGTGCCCACCAGCGGGGAACACCTGCCCATGTCCCAGTTCGACAAGGACGACGTGGAGAAACTCGGCCTGCTCAAGCTGGACGTGCTGGGCGTCCGGATGCAGTCCGCGATGGCGCACGCCGTGCGTGAGGTCGCCCGCGCCTCCGGCGAGCGGATCGACCTGGACTCCGTGCCGCAGGGCGACCCGGCCACCTACGACCTGATCCGTTCCACCGAGACCCTCGGCTGCTTCCAGATCGAGTCTCCCGGGCAGCGGGACCTGATCGGACGGCTCCAGCCGGAGACCTTCCACGACCTGGTCGTGGACATCTCGCTGTTCCGTCCCGGTCCGGTGGCCGCCGACATGGTGCGCCCCTTCATCGAGGCCCGGCGCGGCGGCCGTCCCGCACGGTACCCGCACCGCGACCTCGAGCCCGCGCTGCGCGAGACGTACGGCGTGGTGGTCTTCCACGAGCAGATCATCCGGGTCCTGGACGTGATGACCGGCTGCGGCCGCCCGATGGCCGACGAGGCGCGGCGCGCACTCTCCGACGCCGAACGGCAGGGCCGGGTCCGCGCCTGGTTCACCCGCGAGGCCGGCCGGCGCGGCTACGGCGAGGCGACGCTCGCCCGCGCCTGGGAGATCATCGAGGCGTTCGGCTCGTACGGCTTCTGCAAGGCGCACGCCGTCGCCTTCGCCGTGCCCACCTACCAGTCCGCGTGGCTGAAGGCCCACCACCCGGCCGCCTTCTACGCCGGGCTGCTCGAACACGACCCCGGCATGTACCCGAAACGGCTGCTGCTGGCGGACGCCCGGCGGCGCGGGGTGCCCGTCCTCCCCCTGGACGTGAACCGTTCGGGGACCTCCTACCGGATCGAACGGGAGCCCGGCGCGGAGGAGTGGGGACTGCGGCTCGCGCTCTGCGAGGTCCACGGCATCAGCGAGGCGGATGCCGGCCGGATCGCCGCCGGACAGCCCTACGACTCGCTGGCCGACCTGTGGCGCCGTGCCCGCCCCTCCCGCCCGGTCACCGAGAACCTGGCACGGGTCGGCGCGCTGGACGCCTTCGGCGGCAACCGGCGCGACATGCTGCTGCACATCGCCGAACTCCACCGCCACCAGCGGGGGAACGGCGCCCGCGAAGGCCAGCTCGCCCTCGGCGAGGCCGCCGCGCCGGAGGCCGCGGGCCTGCCCGACCTGGACCGCGACGAACGGCTCGGCGCGGAACTCGGCGTCCTCGGCATGGACACCTCCCGCCACCTGATGGGCGACCACGCCGAGTTCCTGCGCGAACTCGGCGCCCACTCCGCGCGGTCGCTGCGCACCGCCCGGCACGGCGAGACGGTGCTGGTCGCCGGGGCCAAGGCGGCGACCCAGACGCCGCCCATCCGCAGCGGCCGCCGGGTCATCTTCACCACCCTGGACGACGGCACCGGACTGGTGGACCTCGCGTTCTTCGACGACAGTCACGCCGCCTGCGCACACACCGTCTTCCACTCCTGGCTGCTGCTGGTGCGCGGGGTCGTGCAGCGGCGCGGGCCGCGCAGCCTCAGCGTGGTCGGCGCCGCCGCGTGGAACCTCGCCGAACTGGCCGAACTCCGCCGCACCGGCGGTCTCGACGCGGTCGCCGCGCGCCTCGCCTCCGGCGGGGAAGCCGGCGCCGACGAGGGTGACGCCCCGGACGAGGGCGCCGCCGAGGAGGGCGACCCCACCGGAGGACGGCGGATCGAGATGTCCACCGGCTACCGCATGCACCCCTGGGCCGACCTCCGCCCGGCCGGGGACCCGGCCGGGACGCCGCGGAAGTTCTGGCACTCCAGCCCCGGGAGCGCGGGATGACCCGCCGGCCGGCACCGTCCCCCGCTCTGCCGGACCCCGCCCGCCTCGCCGCGGCCTACACCGCCCTCGCCCTGGCGCGCGCGGGGGTGGGGGGTGAGCGCGGTCCCGGCGGCGCCTCCCGCGGCGTGGCCGCAGCGGCACCGGGCCCCGGAGAAGAGGAGCCGCCCACCCCCGCGCGTGCGGGGAGCGCCTCCCGCACGCCCGGCCTGCCGGCAGCGCTGCCGGACCGCGTCCGCGTCGCGGCCGCCCGCGCCGCCTCCGCCGCCTTCGCGGCGGGGCGTCCGGCAGCGGCGCCCGCCGTGGAGGCCCGCGAACCGGCCCGTGACCCGGTGCGGGGGCCCCGCCGCAGGGGCCCGGAGCCGGGGGAACCGGGAGGGGGCGGCGACGGGGAGAACACCTCCGGCCGGAACCCGTCCGGGCGATCCACCGAGCCGGGACCGACGCCCCGTGTCCTCTACGTGCACTTCGGCGAGGCCGCCCGCGACCACTACCCCGAACTGCTCGAACTGCTCGCCGACCTCACCCCCGTGGTTCAGGCGCTGCCCCCCGACGCGGCCCTCGCCGACGTGCGCGGCGCGCTGCGCTACTTCCGCCGGGACGCCGCCGGCCTCGCGGCCATGCTGCGGCTGCGGGCGCTGGCGCTGTACGACGCCGACTGCACCGTCGGCGTCGCCGCCAACCCGCTGCTCGCCAGGATGGCCGCGCACGACGGACCGCCGGGTGCCGTACGGTGCGTGCCGGCCGACCCGCGCGGCACGGCCGCGTTCCTGGACCGCAAGCCCGTCGCCGCGCTGCACGGCGTGGGGCCCGCGACGGCGCGGGCGCTCGCCGCGTACGGCCTGGACAGCGTCGGCCGGGTCGCCGCCGCACGCCCCGGCACGCTTCAGCGCATCCTGGGAGCCGCCGCCGGCCGCCGGGTGCGGGAACTGGCGTGCGGCGTCGACCCCACGACGGTCGTGCCGAGCGCCCCGGCGCGCGCGATGAGCCGCGAACACCGCTTCGGGCGGGACGAGCTGGACGCAGACGTACGCCGCCGGGCCCTGCTGACCCTCGCCGACCAGCTCGGCTTCCGGATGCGGACGGAGAGGCAGGTCGCCCGCGCCCTCACCCTCACCGTCCGGTGCGCGGACCGGTCCACGCTCACGCGCACGCGCAGGCTGCCCGAGCCCACGGCGCACACTCCCGCGCTGACCGCGCTCGCGTACGCCCTCCACGACGGGCTCGGCCTCCAGCGCGCCCGGGTGCGGGTGGTCGCGCTGCGTGCGGAGGAGCTGACGGCCGCCGAACTCGCGACCCACCAGCTCTCCTTCGACCCCGGGGAGGAGAAGGCACGCCGCGCCGAGGCGGCAGCCGACCGGGCGCGCCTCCGCTTCGGCCCCGGCGCCGCACATCCCGCCGGCGGCCTCGACGCGGCGTAGCCCTGCGGCGGCCGACGGCGAAGGTGTCTGCCCGTCCCGGTGGCCGAAGCGGTCGCCGATCCCCGCCGGGCGCGGGCGACGGAGGCGTGCCGCCGCCACCGCGGCGGCGGGAGGGCGGGTCGTGTGGCCGGAGCGTCAGGCGGATCCGCGGAGGGACGGCTCTCGGGGGCGGCCTGCATCATCCGTCGCCCGTGCCGCACGCCCGGTGGACGGGCCCGGAGCCCCTGCCGGACGGGCTCCGGTGCGCGGCGGGGCGGGCTCCCTTCGGCGGCTGCCGGCCCGAAGCCGCCGAAGTGGGCACGGAACCTTCACCGTTGTGATGCTGGCCACACTTGTTACTGATCCGTACCTTGCGCTCAGGGGGGAGACCCCCTGGTCCGGCCACCCCACCGCCGTACCCCCCGAGCCGCAAGGAGACAGACCGCATGAAGCTGTTCTGGAAACGTGCCCTCAGACCCGTAGCAGCCCTGGCCGGGGTGCTCGCCCTGGTCCTGCTGCCGGCCACCGCCGCAGCCGCCGCCGAACAGTCCGCGCCGCGGTCCGCCGCCGCGGCGAGCAGCGGCTGGAACGACTTCTCCTGCAAGCCCTCCGCCGCCCATCCCCGCGCCGTGGTCCTGGTGCACGGCACGGGTGGCAACTCCGTCGACAACTGGCTCGGCCTGGCGCCCTACCTGGTGAACCGCGGCTACTGCGTGTTCTCGCTCGACTACGGCCGGCTCGACGGCGTGCCCTTCTTCCACGGCCTGGGTCCGATCGAGGACTCCGCCGGTGAACTGTCCGCGTACGTCGACCGGGTGCTCGCCGCGACCGGTACCGACGAGGTGGACATCGTCGGCCACTCGCAGGGCGGCATGATGCCCCGCTACTACCTCAAGTTCCTCGGCGGCGCCGACGACGTCCACACCTTCGTCGGCATCGCGCCCAGCAACCACGGGACGACCCTGCTCGGCCTCACCAAGCTGCTCGATCTCTTCCCCGGTCTGGAGGACGCCATCGACGGCAGCGCGCCCGCGCTGACCCAGCAGGTGGCCGGGTCGGACTTCCTGCAGCGCCTCAACGACGGGGGCGACACCGTTCCCGGCGTGGAGTACACCGTGATCGCCACCCGCTACGACCAGGTCGTCACGCCGTACCGGACCCAGTTCCTGGAGGGGCCGAACGTGCGGAACATCCTGGTGCAGGACCGCTGCCCGGTGGACATCTCGGAGCACCTCACCGTCGCGCTCGTCGACCGCGTGACCTTCCACGAGACGGTCAACGCCCTCGACCCCGCGCACGCCACCCCGGCGAACTGCTTCTCCTGAGGCGCGCCGGAAAGGACCGAAGCCGGTCGACCGGGTAAAGAAATCGCCCGATCGGCCGGTTTCGGAGTTAATGTCGTAAATATGAACACCGCAGCGAAGTCCCGCGCGGGCAGGCACCCGCTCGCGCTGGTGCTGGCGGTGCTCGCCGCGGTCGTGCTGCTGGTGGTCGGGTCGGCCTCCGCAGCCCGTGCCGCGACCGGGCTCGACAGCGCCGCCGCGGCCCTCAGGGAGGGGCCGGTGTACGTGGACCCGCGCGCCTCGGGCACCCTGCCCGACGGCGGTGCGGACGCCCTCGCCAACACGATCCGCGACGCGGACAAGCCCGTCTTCGTCGCCGTCCTGCCTGACGCGCCGGAGTTCGACCCGCAGACGCTCATGCAGGACCTGCGCACCGAGGTCGGCGTCACCGGTGTGTACGTCGTCGCACTCGGTGACCGGTTCGCCGCGGCCGCCGACTCCCCGGTGATGTCGAACAACGCCGTCACCAACCTCGAAGGCGCCGTCGAACGCGGCAACGAGGGGAGCGTCGCCGCCATGGTCGACGACTTCGTGGACCAGGCCGTGCCGCAGGCGAACGGCACCGCGCCCGCCTCCTGGGACGGCGTGGGCTCCGAGGGCACCTCCGCAGGATCGTTCCTGGCCGGTCTCGCCGTCCTGGCCGCCCTCTTCGGGATCGTGCTGGGCGGCGTCGCCCTGGTCGGCAGCCGCGGCCGCAAGCGCCGCGCGCAGGCGGAGCGGGAGCGGCTGGAGACGCTGCGGCCGGTGGTCGACGAAGACATCACCGCGTTCGGCGAGGAACTCGACCGGCTCGACTTCTCCCCCTCCGAGCCCGGTGCGGACGAGGCCGAGCGCGCCGACTACACGCACGCCCTGGACGCCTACGACCGCGCCAAGGACAAGATGGCAGCCGCGCGGCGCCCCGGCGACGTGCGCGGCGTCACCGAGGCGCTCGAGGACGGCCGTTACTCGCTGGCCGTGCTCGACGCGCGGCGGACCGGCAAACCGCTGCCCGAGCGCCGGCCGCCCTGTTTCTTCGACCCGCGGCACGGGCCGTCCGTCCAGGACGTCGACTGGGCGCCGCCCGGAGGCAGCGAACGCACCGTGCCGGTCTGCGCCGCGGACGCCACCCGGCTCGCCGGCGGCGAGGAACCGATGAGCCGCGAGGTCGACACCGCCGACGGACGCCGCCCCTACTGGGAGGCCGGACCGGCGTACGGGCCGTGGGCGTACGGCTACTTCGGCGGCGGCGTCCTGCCCGGCCTGCTGATGGGCACCATGCTCGGGTCGATGATGACCGGCCCGTACGGCGGGTACGGCGACGGCGGCTTCGAGGGAGGCGACGTCTCCGGCTCCGACTTCTCCGGCGGGGACTTCGGCGGCTTCGGCGGCGGCGACTTCGGGGGCGGCGGGTTCGGCGACTTCGGTGGCGGATTCTGACCGGTGAGTGCGCGCCCGCGGCAGGGCGCGTACCGGGCAAAAGGCCCGAAGAGGCCCGTCCCGGCCGTGACCACAACGACCACAACTCTTCTTAAGACCACAAGCGAGACAGCACCGCCCTCCCGTGGGAAGCATGTGGGCCGCCTCACACCCACCCCCGATCCCACGGAAGGCGGTGTCACGCGTGCGCCTTCGCACCACCCTCGCGCTGCTCGGGGCGGCGCTGCTCGTGTTCGCCGGACCGCCGCTGCTCACCTCGGGCAGCGGCGACCGGACGGGCACCAACATCCCCGGCCTGCGCATCATGGTGCCCAACACCCCTGGCGGCGGCTACGACATCACCGCCCGCACGGCGGCCAAGAACGCCGAGGACGCCGGCCTCACCCACGGCACCGAGGTGTTCAACCTGCCCGGCGCGGGCGGCACCGTCGGCCTCACCCGCACGGTCAACGAACAGGGCAACGGCAAGCTGACCATGCTGATGGGCCTCGGCGTCGTCGGAGCCGTCGAGACCAACCGCGCGCCCTCCACCCTCAGCGACGCCACCCCGATCGCGCGGCTCATCGAGGAGCCCAACATCGTCGTGGTCTCCAAGGACTCGAAGTACCGGACCATCGAACAGCTGATGGCCGACTGGAAGCGCGACCCGGGCTCACTGCCCGTCGGCGGCGGCTCCTCGCCCGGCGGCCCCGACCACCTGGCCCCGATGCTCATGGCCCGCGCGTCCGGCATCGCACCCACGTCGGTCAACTACGTGCCCTTCGACGGGGGCGGTGAACTTCTCGCCTCCGTCCTCGGCGGGAAGGTCGCCTTCGGCGTCTCCGGCGTCGGCGAGTACCGCGACCAGATCGAGTCCGGCGAACTGCGGCTCCTGGCCGTCACCGGCCCCGAGCGGGTCGACGGTTTCGACGCGCCCACGCTGAAGGAGGCGGGCGTCGACGTCGAATTCACCAACTGGCGCGGCATCGTCGCGCCGCCCGGCCTCAGCGACGCCGAACGTGAACGTCTCATCGCCTTCTTCTCCGCCCTGCACGGCACCGAGGAATGGCGCGCCTCCATGCGCCGCAACGGCTGGGACGACGCGTTCCTCACCGGGAAGAAGTTCGGACGCTTCCTCACCTCGCAGGAGAACCGCGTCGACTCGGTCTTGAAGGAGCTCGGCCTGTGAACACCGAAACCGGCACCGGCGCCGGCACCCCGGACGAGACCCGAACCACCCCCGCATCCGCCGCCCCCGGGAGGAGGGGGCCACTGAGCAGACTCCGCGGACACTCCGAACTCGGCGTCTGCGCCCTCCTGCTGGCGGTCGGCGTCCTGGTCCTCACCGACGCCCTCACCATGGAGGGCAGCTTCGTCCAGCGCGGACCCGTCGGGCCCAGGACCGTGCCGATCGTCGTCGGCTGCGCGCTGCTCGTCGTCGCCGTCGTCCTCGCCGTCGACGTCCTGCGCGGCGGCCGCGGCGAGGCGGAGAGCGGCGAGGACGTCGACCTCGGCGCACCCGCCGACTGGCGCACAGTCGCCCTGCTCGCCGGCGTCTTCCTCGCCTGCGCGCTCCTCTTCGTCCCGCTCGGCTTCCCCGCCGCCGGCGCGCTCCTCTTCTGGGGCTCCGCCTACGCGCTGGGCAGCCGCAACACCACCCGCGACCCGCTGATCGCCGCCGTGCTGTCGGTGGTGACCTTCCTGGTCTTCGACACCCTGCTGGGCGTTCCCCTGCCCGGCGGACCGCTGATGGAGGTGCTGTAGGAGATGGACTCCCTGAATTCCCTCCTCGACGGTTTCGGTACCGCCCTCACCCCGCTCAACCTGCTGTTCGCGGCGATCGGCGTGCTGCTGGGCACCGCGATCGGCGTGCTGCCCGGCATCGGGCCCGCCATGGCGTGCGCACTGCTGCTCCCGGTCACCTACGGGCTCGACCCCACGGCGGCGTTCATCATGTTCGCCGGCATCTACTACGGCGGCATGTTCGGCGGGTCCACCACCTCCATCCTGCTGAACACGCCCGGGGAGAGCGCGGCGGTGGTCGCCGCCATCGACGGCAACCCCATGGCCCGCGCCGGGCGCGGCGCTCAGGCCCTCGCGGCCGCGGCCATCGGCCACTTCGCCGGCGGCATGCTCGGCACGATCGCCCTGGTCGCCCTCGCCCCGACCGTCGCCGCCTGGGCCGTGGACATCGGTGCGCCCGACTACTTCGCCCTCATGGTGCTCGCCTTCATCGCGGTCACCTCCGTGCTCGGCCGCTCCCGGGTGCGCGGTTTCGCGTCACTGCTGATCGGCCTCACCATCGGCCTGGTCGGCCTCGACCAGATGACCGGGCAGCAGCGGCTCACCTTCGACAGCCTGCTGCTCGCGGACGGCATCGACGTGGTCATCGTCGCCGTCGGCCTCTTCGCCATCGGCGAGGCGCTGTGGGTCGCCGCCCATCTGCGCCGCACCTCCGGCGAGTCCATCCCCGTCGGCCGCCCGTGGCTCGGCCGGGACGAACTGCGGCGCACCTGGAAGCCGTGGCTGCGCGGCCCCTTCATCGGCTTCCCGTTCGGCGCCATCCCGGCCGGCGGGGCGGAGATCCCCACCTTCCTCTCCTACGTCACCGAGAAGCGGCTCTCCAAGCACAGGGCGCAGTTCGGCAAGGGCGCCATCGAGGGCGTCGCCGGGCCCGAGTCCACCGCCTCGGCGTCCGCCGCGGGCACGCTGGTCTCGCTGCTCACCCTCGGCCTGCCCACCACGGCGGTCGCGGCCGTCCTGCTGGCGGCGTTCCAGAGCTACGGCATCCAGCCCGGGCCGCTGCTCTTCGAACGCGAACCCGACCTGGTGTGGGGCCTCATCGCTTCCCTCTTCGTCGGCATGGTGCTGCTGCTCGTCCTCAACCTGCCGCTGGCACCGGTGTGGGCGAAGCTGCTCCGCATCCCCCGGCAGTACCTGTACGCGGGCATCCTGTTCTTCGCCGCCGTCGGCGCCTACGCGGTGGGCGGCCAGTCCGTCGACCTGGTGGTGCTGCTGGTCATCGGGCTCATCGGGCTGGTGATGCGGCGTTACGGACTGCCGGTGCTCCCCGCCGTCATCGGCGTCATCCTCGGCCCGGCCGCCGAACAGCAGTTGCGCCGGGCACTCCAGATCAGTGACGGCAGCGTCCTCGGCCTGGTGGGAACGCCGTTCTCGGTCACCGTCTACACCGTGATCGCGCTCCTGCTGGCCTGGCCGTGGCTCCGCCGCCTGCTGCCGCGGCGACGCGCCGTCGCGGCGGACGGCGCCTCCGCACCGGACGCGGACGACGCGGAGCCGGCCCGGCGGGACTGACCCGGGAAAGGAGCGGCGGGCCCCGGCGCGACGCGGGCGGCCGGACGGTGTCGGCCGTCCGGCCGCCCGCGCGCGGAGCGCCCGGTCAGCGTGCCGGCAGCCGCTTGACGCAGCGCCACTGCAGGGCGGCCGGGCGGTACCCCAGACGGGCGTTGACGGCGAGCATCGGGCGGTTGTCCGCGTCGTTCCCGGTGAACGCGTGCCGGTAGCCGGCGGCCCGGGCGCGCCGCAGCGACGCGGTCTTGGCCAGCCGCGCCAGCCCCCGGCCCCGGAACGCCCGGCGGGTGCCGGTCATCCCCGACCAGTAGCGGTCGCGGCCGTCCACCTGGGCCACGCTGTAGGCGGCCACCGCGCCGTCGACCAGCGCCACCATCGTCAGGTCCGCGTCGAAGTCGGGACGCGCCCAGTTCAGCAGCAGCCAGTCCTCGAAGGGCACGGGGGCGACGACCACGTCGCCCGGCTCGTCGGCGACGCACTCCACGTCCGCCTCGTACAGCGGGCGCAGGTCGCCGGTGAAGTCGGCGGCGGTGCGCAGCTCCGTGCCCGGCGGCAGCGGAGCGGGCGGTTCCGGCAGTACGGCGTCCGCCAGGTCCAGAGCGAGACACCGCACCGGGCCGCCGCAGAAGTAGCCGCGGCGTTCGGCGAAACCGGGGGAGCACCCGTCGTCCGCCACCCAGCTGTGCACGGTGGTCACACCGAGCGACGCCAGACGGGTCTCCGCGGCGGCCACCAGCACCTGGCCGGCACCCCGGCCCCGCGCGTCGGGCCGCACCTCGGCGAGCAGGAAGCCGTGTCCGGGCGCGGCGCTCTCGATGTCGATCCCGGTGTCGGCGCAGCCCGTCACCCGGCCGTCTTCGTCGGCGGCGACGAGCCGGCGCCGCCGCATGGCCGCGGGGGAGCGGAACGCGTCCCAGACGACCGCCTCCGGGGAGCACACCTGGTGCGGTACGGCGGCCCTGTGCACCGCGGCCACCTCTTCGGCGTCCTCCGGACGGAACGCGCGCACGATGATCGGCATGCGCCCGGACGCTAGTCGCCGACCCGCCCCCGCGCACCCGGATTTCCGCGGCGCACGGGGGTGGCGGGGTGCGGCAGAATCGGGAGAGCAGACACCAGCGAGAGCCGGAGACCACGTGACCCTGAAGATCGCCGTCGACGCGGACGCGGCCGAGGCACCGTACGAGCAGTTGCGCGCGCAGATCGCGGAACAGGCGAGGGCCGGAGCGCTGCCCGTCGGGTACCGGCTGCCGACGGTGCGGGGACTGGCCGGGGAACTCGGGCTGGCCGCCAACACCGTCGCGAAGGCCTACCGCGCCCTGGAAACCGACGGAGTGATCGAGACCCGCGGTCGCAACGGCACCTTCGTCGCCGCAGCGGGAGACGCCGCCGACCGCGAACTGGCCGACGCCGCCCAGACGTTCGCCCGCCGGGCACGCCGGCTGGGCGCCGACCGCGCCACGGCACGTGCCGCCGCGGAGGACGCCCTCCGCGCAGCCTTCACCGACCGCTGACCCCGGCGGCCGGCTCCCCGGCGGCCGCCAGCCGGCGACGGGCCTCCATCAGTGCGAACCCGAGGAGATTCAGCCCGCGCCAGCGCCCCGGGTCCTCGGCCGCCTCGTGCGAGGCGGACATGCCGATGCCCCATACGCGGTCCCGCGGGCTCGCCTCGACCAGCACGCGGTCGCCGGTGCCGAGCAGCCAGGCCCGCAGGTCGTCGTGCTGGGCGAACTTGTGCGCGCTGCCCTCCACCACGAGACCGAACCGGTGCCGCCGCCACGTCTCCTCCTCGAAGCCGCGCACCGCCCGCCCGGCGGCCTTGGCCTCGCGGGGGTGGGCCGCGGCGAGCGCCACCCGTTCCGCCTCCGAGTCGCCGAACAGCCGCGCCTTGCCCGCCATCATCCAGTGCTCCGCGGTCGCGTACCGGGCCCCGTCCACCAGGAACGGCGAGGGCCACCACTGGCTGAGGCAGCCCGCGCCCACGCCACCGTCCGGCCGCGGGCGGTGACCCCAGAAATGCAGATACTTCACGCGTTCGCCCCGCTCGATCCGGGCGACGAGCTCGGCCACGTCCATCGCGCTCCCTCCTCCACCTCTTCCCGCAGGGTGACAGCCGGCACCGACAACCGCCGCGGCGGTGCCTACAGGTAGAGGCCCGAGTCCGCGCGGGGGCGCGGGGTGACCGTGGCCGGGGCGGTGCCGCGGCGGAGGGCGAACAACTCGGCGAGCGTCGCGCCGTCCCGGCCCACGCCCTCCTCCGTGCCCAGCCAGGCCACCGCCTCGGTGCGGCTCAGCGGCCCCACCTCGATGCGCGCGAGGCAGCGCCCGGGCCGCACCACCGCCGGGTGCAGGCGCTCCAGGTCCTCGTTCGTCGTCACGCCCACCAGCACGTTGCGGCCCTGCCCGAGCAGCCCGTCGGTGAGGTTCAGCAGCCGGGACAGGGCCTGCCCGGCGGCGTGCTTGGCCTCGCCGCGGATGAGCTCGTCGCAGTCCTCGAGGAGCAGCAGCCGCCAGCGGCCCTCGCCCGACTCGCCGTCGTCGGCGCCGATGGCGATGTCCATCAGGTAGCCGATGTCGTTGAACAGCCGCTCCGGGTCCAGCACGCAGTCGACCTGGCACCAGTCCCGCCAGGAGCGCGCCAGCGTCCGCAGCGCGGACGTCTTGCCGGTGCCCGGCGGTCCGTGCAGGAGCAGCAGCCGTCCCGAGACGTCGTCGGGGGTCGTCTTCATCAGGTCGCCCATGGCGTCTGCGACGGTCGCGGTGTAGTTGCCCCGGACCTCCTCCCAGCTGCCCGCGCCGATGGTGCGCGTGGTGCGGTACGGGCCGCGCCGCGGCGAGTGGTACCAGAAGCCCATGGGGACCGTGTCCGGCTGCGGCTCCGGCTCGTCCTCCGCGCCGTCGACGGCCTCCCGCAGCCGCTCGGCGGCCAGGTCGTCGCTCACCGCTGTCACGGTGACGTCCGCGCCCTGACTCCAGCGGGACACCAGCGCCGTCCAGCCGTCGCCCTCGGCGAGCAGGCTGCTGCGGTTGTCGTCCCGCGCCTCGCGCAGCACGGTGGCGCCGTGGGGCAGCAGGGTGCTGCCCTTCTTCACCCGGTCCACGGAACGGCTGCGGGAGTACGGCTGCTCGCCGGTGGTGAAGCGGCCGAGGAAGAGCGCGTCGATGATGTCGGAGGGGGAGTCGTTGTCGTCCACGTTCAGCCGGATCGGCAGCACTCCGGCGACGGGCACGGGCGGCGGGCCCGCTCCGTCGGCGGGTCGGCGGTCGGCACTCATGGCCCTCATGATCCGCGACACGAGCGGTCCGCGCACCGGCTTTTCCCGCCCGGCTGCGTGCGGCGGGCACCCCGCGGCACCTCGGACGAGTGACCGGCGGTGTTCGCCAACCCCTTTGCGGGGAAGGAGATTCAGGTGGCCGGAATACCTCAGTGTCTGTGCCGGGCGGTAGGGTTAACCTGCCCGGGCCGGGTGCCCTCGTACGGGTGGGGAGTGTCATGGATCAGATAACAGTGCGTCACAGGGCGCGCGTGCCGGCGATCACGTGCGGTACCGGCGCGACGAGTTCGCGTCTCGACCGTCACCTCGCCGTGCTCGCCGGGCCTGCCGTGTCGTACCGGCAGACCGAGGAGGCGACCACGCTGATGCGGGAGATCACCACGCGTGACGCCGGCCGCAGCCGGCGCAACCGCGGGGCGCGCGTCTCCCTCCTCGCGCCGCTGAGCAGGCTCAAGCGCTCGCTGTTCGGCGGGCGCGGCTGACGCCGGTTCGCCGCATGCCGTGGGGCCGCCTCACTCCGGGGCGGCCTCGACGGTCACCGAGAAGGAGAAGCGGTCGCCGCGGTAGTGGATGCGTACGACGTCCACCGCCCGGCCCCGGTCGTCGAGGGTGACCCCGGTGTAGTGCAGGATCGGGCTGAGCAGCGGGACCTCCAGGAGCCGTGAGGTCTCCGGGTCGGCCAGCCGGGCCTCCAGCGTGTCGGTGATCCGGCTGATCCGCACGCCCGCCGCGTCCCGCAGCACCTTCGTCATCGGCCAGCCGCGCTCCAGCAGGCCCGGATCGATCCGTGCGGCGACGTCCGGACGGACCAGGTTCTCCGCCCAGTTCACCGGCTCGCCGCTCTCCCGGTCGCGGCGCAGCCGCCGGAAGCCGGTCGCCTCCTTCAGCCCGGGGAAGTGCCCGGCGTACTCGGCCGGCACCGGCTGCGGGCCGTGGCCGAGCAGCATCGTCTCCTCGCCCGACTGCTGCGCCACGATGGCGTCGACGGAGCCCAGCAGCCGTACGGTCCGCTCCCGCCGCGCGCCGGGTTCGATGAACGTGCCGCGCCGCCGGTGCCGGCTGATCAGGCCCTCGCCCTCCAGCTCCTTCAGCGCCTGCCGCATGGTCAGCACGCTCACGCCGTAGTGCTCCGCCAGCCCTTCCTCGGTGGGCAGGCGCAGCGGCGCGTCCGGTGCCCGGCCCAGTATCGAGGCCCGGAGCGACTGCGACACCTGGTACCACAGCGGCAGCTTGCGGTTGAGCACCAGGGAGTCGGGCGCGAAGACGGACACCGGGTCGGCTCCCTTCGGCGAGGAGGCGGCAGGGGCGGGGCGGCCCCGCTCACGGACGGAAGTGACGCTCCAGACCCTGCCACACGTCGTCGTAGTCGTCCTGAACGTGTTCCGCGGCCTCCGCCTGCGCGGTGAGCGTCACCGGCCAGCGGGTCTCGAACATGAACGCCAGGCCGTCGTCGACCTTCTGCGGCGTCAGCTCGGCGGCGCTGGCCTTCTCGAAGGTGTCCCGGTCCGGGCCGTGTGCCGACATCATGTTGTGCAGCGAGCCGCCGCCGGGCACGAAGCCCTCCGCCTTCGCGTCGTAGGCGCCCTCGATCAGGCCCATGTACTCGCTCATCACGTTGCGGTGGAAGTACGGCGGGCGGAAGGTGTCCTCGCCGACCAGCCAGCGCGGCGCGAAGACCACGAAGTCCACCCCGGCCAGGCCCGGCGTGTCCGACGGCGAGGTGAGCACCGTGAAGATCGACGGGTCCGGGTGGTCGTAGCTGATGCTGCCCAGCACGTTGAAGCGCCGCAGGTCGTAGACGTACGGGACGTGGTTGCCGTGCCAGGCGACGACGTCCAGGGGCGAGTGGTCCAGCGTGGCCGCCCACAGGTTGCCGCAGAACTTGTTCACCGCGCGCACCGGGCGCTCGAGGTCCTCGTACGCCGCGACCGGGGCGAGGAAGTCCCGCGCGTTGGCGAGGCCGTTGGCGCCGATCGGTCCGAGATCCGGCAGGGTGAACGGCGCCCCGTAGTTCT
Source organism: Streptomyces sp. CNS606 (assembly GCF_000426325.1). Classification (NCBI taxonomy): domain Bacteria; kingdom Bacillati; phylum Actinomycetota; class Actinomycetes; order Kitasatosporales; family Streptomycetaceae; genus Streptomyces; species Streptomyces sp. CNS606. The sequence continues at coordinate 257,048 of NZ_AUFD01000007.1, read as the reverse complement.
CGCAGACGTAGCCGCGCGCCGTCTCGTCCAGCAGGTCCACGCGGAAGCGGACGCCGCGCGGGATCAGGGCCACCTCGCCGGGCTCGGCCCGCAGCAGCCCGAACTCGGTGTGCAGCAGCAGGCCGCCGTCCTCGGGCACGATCAGCAGCTCGCCGTCCGCGTCGCTGAACACGCGGTCGGTCATCGCGGTGTCGGCGGCGTACAGGTGGACGGCCATGCCGGTGCGCTGGGTGGCGTCGCCGTTCCCGCCCAGCGTCCACAGCCCGTCGAGGAAGTCGGTACCGGCGGCCGGCTCCGGTCGCGGGTCCCAGCGCAGCCGGTTCGGGTCGGGGACGGTCTCGGTGAACGGGGCGCCGCGCAGGCCGCCGTTGTCGATGCGGGTGAACCGCGGGTGGGCCGCCGAGGGCCGGATGCGGTACAGCCACGACCGGCGGTTCGCCGTCCGGGGCTCGGTGAACGCCGAACCGCTCAGCTGCTCCGCGTACAGGCCCTGCGGGGCGCGCTGCGGCGAGTTGCGGCCCACCGGCAGGGCACCCGGTACGGCCTCGCTGCTGTGCTCGTTGCCGAACCCGGAAAGGTACGCCAGCCCCTCCGCCGTCTTGCGTGCCTGCTCGCTGCTGCTCATCGACCTGCTCCCACCGCATCGGATTCCTATGGACGACCATAGGAATCGAAGAGGGTCGCGTCAACGACCGGAGGGTGACCGGTTCGCATCCCGGTGTTCGGTGTCCGCTCAGGAGTACCACCGACGGGCGCCGTGATCCAGGGCGCGGGCGAGGAGGGCTGACACTGGAAACTAGCACTGCTAGTTTGGGCGGATGCGGCAACACGACGGCATGTACATCGACGGCGCGTGGCGTCCGGCCGCGGGCACCGGGACGATCGAGGTCGTCAACCCCGCCGACGAGACGGTCCTCGGCACGGTCCCGGCCGGCGACGCCCGCGACGTGGACGCCGCGGTCGCCGCCGCCCGGGCGGCCCTGGCGGGATGGCGCGCCACCCCGCCCGCCGCGCGCGCGGTACGTCTGGCCGCCCTCCGCGACCGGCTGGAGGCACGCGGCGAGGAGATCGCGCGGACCGTCACCGCCGAACTCGGCGCGCCCCTGACCTTCTCCCGTGCCGTGCACGCGGGACTGCCGGTCGCCGTCGCGGGCCTCTACGCGAAGCTGGCGGCCGAGCATCCCTTCGAGGAACGTGTCGGCACCTCACGCGTCCTGCACGAGCCGGTCGGCGTGGTCGCCGCCGTCACGCCCTGGAACTACCCCCTGCACCAGATCGTCGCCAAGGTCGCGCCCGCGCTCGCCGCGGGCTGCACCGTGGTGCTCAAGCCGGCCGAGAACACCCCGCTCGTCGCGCGGCTCTTCGCCGAGGCCGTGCACGAGGCCGGGCTGCCGGCCGGCGTCGTCAACGTGGTCACCGGACACGGACCGGTCGCCGGTCAGGCACTCGTCGAGCACGACGGCGTCGACATGGTCTCCTTCACCGGCTCCTCGGTGGTCGGCGGCCGCGTCGGCGCGCTCGCCGGGGGTGCCGTCAAGCGCGTCGCCCTCGAACTCGGCGGAAAGTCCGCCTGCGTGGTCCTCCCCGGCGCCGATCTCGCCCGGGCGGTCAAGGCCGGCGTCGCCAACGTGATGGCCAACTCCGGCCAGACGTGCAGCGCGTGGACCCGCATGCTGGTCGACGCCGAACGGTACGAGGAGGCCGTGCGCCTGGCGGCCGCCGCCGTCGCCCGGTACGTCCCCGGCGACCCGGCCCAGGAGGACACGCGCCTCGGCCCGGTCGTCAGCGCCGTCCAGCGCGACCGGGTCACCGGGTACATCGCGCGCGGCCAGGAGGAGGGCGCCCGGCTGGTGGCGGGCGGCACCGCGGCACCCGAGGAAAGGGCCAGGGGCTGGTATGTGCGTCCCACCGTCCTCGCCGACGTCACCCCGCGGATGACCGTCGCGCGGGAGGAGATCTTCGGCCCGGTGCTGAGCATCCTGGCCTACGACGGCACCGACGACGCCCTGCGCATCGCCAACGACACCGACTACGGGCTCGCGGGCGCCGTGTGGTCCGATGACGAGGAGGAGGCGGTGGCCTTCGCCCGCCGCATGGAGACCGGCCAGGTCGACATCAACGGCGGCCGCTTCAACCCCCTCGCGCCCTTCGGCGGCTGGAAGCGGTCCGGTGTCGGGCGTGAACTCGGCGTGCACGGCCTTACCGAGTACCTCCAGACCAAGTCCCTCCAGTTCTGACAGGAGTGCCACCCGCCATGGTTCGCGACCAGGTCCGCGCCGCCGTACTGCCGGCCGTCGGAGCACCGCTCGAGATCACCGGCATCGTGCTGCCCGAACCGGGGGAGGGGCAGGTCCGCATCCGTCTGGCGGCGGCCGGGGTCTGCCACTCCGACCTCTCCCTCTCGAACGGCACCCTGCGCCAGCCCGTCCCCGCCGTCCTCGGTCACGAGGGCGCCGGTACGGTCGTCGCCGTGGGCCCCGGCGTCACCGGCACGGCCCCCGGCGACCGGGTCGTCCTCAACTGGGCGCCCTCCTGCGGCACCTGCGACTTCTGCGCCCGGCTCGGCGAACCGTGGCTGTGCAGCAACGCGCAGGCCGCCACCACCGTGCCCCACGCCCGCACCGCCGCCGGCGACGACCTCTACCCCGGCCTGAGCGTCGCCGCCTTCGCCGAGGAGACCGTCGTACCGGCCGGGGCCGTGCTGCCGCTGCCCGGCGGCGTCCCGCTCGCCGATGCCGCACTGCTGGGCTGCGCGGCCCTCACCGGCTACGGCGCCGTCCACCACAACGCGCGGGTGCGTGAGGGCGAGTCGGTCGCCGTCCTCGGCATCGGCGGCGTCGGCCTGGCCACCCTCCAGGCCGCGCGCATCGCGGGAGCCGGGCGGATCGTGGCCGTCGACGTGACCGCGGAGAAGGAGGAGCTGGCCAGGGCGGCAGGGGCCACCGACTTCGTCGCGGCGTCGGACACCACCGCCAAGGACATCCGCCGGCTCACCGGGGGAGGTGCCGACGTGGCCGTGGAGTGCGCGGGCCGCGCCGCGGCCATCCGTACGGCCTGGGACTGCACCCGGCGCGGCGGCCGGGTCACCGTGGTCGGCATCGGACGCAAGGACGACACCTTCTCGCTGTCCGCGCTGGAGGTCTTTCACTTCGCCCGCACGCTCTCCGGCTGCGTCTACGGCGACTGCGAACCGGCCCGCGACCTGCCGGTGCTGGCCGAGCACGTGCGCGCCGGAGGACTCGACCTGAACACCCTGGTCACCCGCCGGATCGGCCTGGAGGACATCCCGGCCGCCTTCGAGGAGATGAGCGCGGGCCGCGGCGGCCGTTCCCTGGTGGTCTTCGACCAGCCGTCCGCGTGAGGCACCACCACCGTGTGCGGGCGGAGGTGGGCACGGTCGCGCGGCTTCAGCCCGGCTCGCGCTCCTGGCCGGGGAACCGCACACCCAGACCGTCCACCAGCGCGCGCAGTCCGGTCTCGAAGGCGCCCTCGTCCACGCGCTGCCGCTGCTCGGAGAGTAGGTGCGCCTGGTCCAGGCGCGGGTAGTCGCGGGCGTACAGCGCCGCGTCGTCGACGAAGCCGCGGGCGAAGGAGCCCAGTGCCGAACCGGCCACGAAGTAGCGCATGAGTGCCCCGATGTGCGTCGCGTGCGCACGTGACCAGCCGGCGTCCGTCATCGCCCCGAACACGGCGTCGGCCATCCGGAGCTGGCTCGGCCGCCGTCCAGGACCCTTGGCGAGGTGGGGCACGATGTTCGGGTGCGCGGTGAGCGCCGCCCGGTAGGAGCGCGCCCAGCCCAGCAGCGCCTCGCGCCACGGTGTGCCGTCCTCGAGCATCGACAGGTCCACCCGTGCGCAGACGGCGTCGGCGGCCGCGTCCAGGATCGCGTCCTTGGTGGCGAAGTGGTGGTACAGCGACGGCCCGCTGACGCCCAGTTCCGCGGCGAGCCGCCGGGTCGAGACAGCGTCCAGGCCCTCCGCGTCGACGAGCGCCAGGGCGCATCCGACGATCCGGTCGCGGCTCAGAAGCGGCTTGCGCGGGCGGGCCATGCGGCCATGCTAGTGCTGTGGCCGGGAGGGTTTGCCGGGTAGCTCGCGGCGTCTGGTGCAGGGGGGTCTGCCCAGGTCCGCCAGGACCGTGGGGACGCATCGCAAGGCGGAGGACCGCAGCTCGTGCTCGTCCGTACTCGCGCGAGGCGACAACGGTGGGGCACCCCCCCCGTGCCCGAAGGGCCACGGGGGAGAGGTGCCGTGCCAGGCGTCGCGAGCCGGCGAACCTTCCCGGCCACAGCGCCAGGGCGCGGCGGGCGCAGAGCGGCCGGGAAGGGCCTCGTGCCGCCCGCAGGGGCTCCCGTTGCGCGGCCCCGGCCGTCCCCCGGAGCCCGGCGCAGCGCTAAGCGCATGCTCAGTGATCCGTGTATGGTGTTCGCCCGGCCGCAGGGGCGCCGGAGAAGCGGGGCGAGGGAGCATGGCAGAGACGGCGGACGAGTCCTTCGGCGGCGTCACCCCGGACGCCGCGCGGCGGTTGCTGCTGGGAGCGGTCGACGCGTTCGCGGAACGCGGCTTCCACGCCACGACCACCCGGGACATCGCGGGCCGCGCCGGCATGAGCCCCGCCGCGCTCTACATCCACTACCGCACCAAGGAAGAGCTGCTCTACCAGATCAGCCGGGTGGGTCACGAGCGGTCGGTGGCGATCCTCCAGGACGCCGCCGGTGTGGAGGGCGGAGTCGCGGACCGGCTCGACTTCGCGGTCCGCACGTTCGTCCGCTGGCACGCCGAGCACCACACCACCGCCCGCGTGGTGCAGTACGAGCTGTCCGCACTGGAGGACGGCCACTACGCCGAGATCGTGGCGATGCGCCGGCGCACCGAGGAGGTGCTGCGCGGGCTGCTGGAGGACGGCGTCGCGGCCGGCGAGTTCACCGTCACCGACGTGCGCGGGACGGCCGTCGCCGTTCTCTCGCTGTGCATCGACGTCGCCCGCTGGTACCGGCCCGGCGGCCCCCGAACGCCGGAGGAGATCGGTGCCCTCTACGCCGGGCTGGTCCTGCGCATGGTCGGCGCCCCGGTTCCGGTCGCGGACTGACCCGGCGGACAGAACCCCGCCCGCCCGGCATGCGCGCTCCGGTCCGTGACCCCCGCCGGTGACGTGCGGCGGAGGAGGCCGGAGGAGGCCGGAGGAGAGAGGCTCACCAGAAGAAGCGGCTCACCGATTCCGCGACGCAGACCGGCTTGGCGCCGCCGTCCCGCTCGATCGTCACCTTCGTGGTGAGCTGGACGCCGCCGTCGACGTCGGAGACGTCGGTGAGTTCGGCCCGCGCGCGCAGCCGGGAGCCCACCGGTACCGGAGCGGGGAACCGCACCTTGTTCACGCCGTAGTTGATGCCCATGCGCACGCCGTCGACCCGGATCACCTGAGGCACGAACGCGGGCAGCAGGGAGAGGGTGAGATAGCCGTGCGCGATGGTGCCGCCGAACGGTCCGTCCGCCGCGCGCTCCGGGTCCACGTGGATCCACTGGTGGTCGCCGGTGGCGTCCGCGAAGAGGTCGACGCGCTTCTGGTCGACCTCCAGCCAGTCGCTGACGCCCAGCTCCTCGCCGACCGCCGCCCGCAGTTCCTCTGCCGAGGTGAACACCCGGGGCTCCGCCATCGCTGCAACCTCCCGCACGCCGTGCTCGGTACGCCCGGTGGCCGGAGTGCCACTAAGCGCTCGCTCAGCATGCGACGCGCGGGTCGTGCTGTCAACGGGAGTTACCGAGGAGTACCCGCGAGGCGGGCGCTGTCCCCGGCGTGCGCGGCCCCGTCCCGCGTGCACCGGGAGTCGTCGCCGTTCCCGGTCACCACGGAAGGCGGCGGGGCCGCCGCGCGCTCCATCGCCTGGATCAGCCGCCGCAGCACGACGGCCAGCGGAGTGTCGGGCGGGGCCGTCGGGTCCTTGCAGGGGAGCAGCGACCGTCCGCCCCAGGTGGCCGCGTGCCAGTCGTCCAGCGCCGTGGGCTGGCGGATGCCGTCGTGCTTCTCCCGCCGTCTGCGTTCCGCGACCTCCTCCTCGTAGGCCAGCCAGACGTCCCGCGCCTCCTCCAGCTCCTCCAGCGCCGAGACCAGCAGCTCCGGGTCGGGCTCGCGGTCCTCGGGGGAGATGCCCGCCCGGCTGCACAGGTGGTGCCACGTGGCCCGGTGGCCGTACGGGGCGAAGCGCTCAAGGCATCTGCGCAGGGCCTGTCGCCGCTGCGAGGGGGCTCTGTCGGGGTCGCGAACCTGCTCGGCGAGTGCTCTGAAACCGGCCAATCATCCCACCTCCGGCTGAGTGGACCCGATGCCTTCCGGTGATGTGACGTACCGGAGGCCGCATCGGATCCGCTTTCCCGGGAGTCCTGTCGTCGTCCCACGGGACCGGGTGCCCCGTATTCCGTCAACGCAGTACACCGGCGGCCCGTTCCCGCACGTCTCTTCACCTTCCCCGCCCTTCCCGTCGACATACCGACCGGTTAGTCTGCCGACCGGGGCCGGCCCGTGAGCACGGTGAGAGCCCCGGAGACGGAGGGGAACATGGCGGAGACGGTGAGTGCGCGGACCGGCCGAGCGGCCCGGCAGCGCGTCGTGGTGACCGGAGGCGCGCGGGGTATCGGGGAGGCGCTCGCGCGCCGCTTCGCCACCGAGGGCGCGCTGGTCGCGGTGAACGACCTCGACGCCGAACGGGCGGCCGGAGTCGCCCGCGACATCGGCGGGGTGGCCGTGCCGGGCGACGCCTCCGAAGCCCTCGCCCCGGCCCGGGAAGCGCTGGGCGGCGAGATCGACGTCTTCTGCGCCAACGCCGGCGCCGCCCCCGAGGGAGGCCCGGAGGCCCCGGAGGAGCTGTGGGCGTCGGCGTGGGACGTCAACGTCATGGCCCACGTGCGCGCCGCGCGGGAGCTGCTGCCCGGCTGGCTGGACCGCGGCCACGGCCGGTTCGTCGCCACCGTCTCCGCGGCCGGGCTCCTCACCATGGTCGGCTCCGCGCCGTACAGCGTCTCCAAGCACGCCGCCTACGCCTTCGCCGAATGGCTCCACCTCACCTACCGGCACCGCGGGGTCCACGTGCACGCCGTGTGCCCGCAGGGGGTGCGCACCGACATGCTGCGCGGCACCGGCCGCGCGGGCGACCTGGTACTGGCGCCCAACGCCATCGAGCCGGAGGCCGTCGCCGACGCCCTCCTCGAGGCCGTCGCCGAGGACCGCTTCCTGGTCCTGCCCCACCCGGAGACCGCGGGCCAGTACGCGCTGCGCGCCACCGATCCCGGTCGCTGGCTGGGAGGCATGAACCGGCTCCAGCAGAAGCTGGAGCGTACGCTGGACCGGCCCGAGGGCGAGAGCGGGGGCCGGGAGAAGGACCGGGGAGAGCACCGGGGGAAGGCGGGGACGCAGACGTGACGGACGAGGCCCGGCTTCCCGTACCGCAGCGCCTGCTCGCGGCGGCCACGCGGCTCTTCGCCGACCAGGGCTACGACCGCACCTCCGTACAGGAGATCGTCGAGGCCGCCGGCGTCACCAAGGGCGCGCTCTACCACTACTTCGGGTCCAAGGACGACCTGCTGCACGAGATCTACGGCCGCCTGCTCCGGCTTCAGCAGGAACGGCTGGACGCCGTCGCCGGCCGTGAGGCCCCCGTCGAGAGCCGGCTGCGGGACGCCGCCGCCGACGTGGTGGTGACCACCATCGACAACCTCGACGACGCGCGGATCTTCTTCCGCTCCATGCACCAGCTCTCCGACGAGAAGCAGAAGCAGGTGCGGGCCGAGCGGCGCCGCTACCACGAACGCTTCCGCGCGCTGATCGAGGAGGGCCAGCGCGGCGGCGTGTTCACCGACGCCACTCCCGCCGACCTGGTCGTCGACTACCACTTCGGCTCCGTGCACCACCTCAGCAGCTGGTACCGCCCGGAGGGGCCGCTGAGCCCGCAGCAGGTCGCCGACCATCTGGCCGGTCTGCTGCTGCGCGCTCTGCGGCCCTGACGTCCACGACGGGACGGGGCCGGTCCGCCCCGCGACGTCAGGCGAACCTCTTCAGCTCCCGCCGGGCCAGCGACCGCTGGTGCACCTCGTCCGGCCCGTCGGCCAGCCGCAGCGTCCGCGCGGCCGCCCACAGCTCGGCGAGCGGAAGGTCCTGGCTCACCCCGGCGGCGCCGTGCAGCTGCACCGCGCGGTCCAGGATGTCCGTCACCGCCCGCGGCGTCGCGATCTTGATGGCCTGGATCTCGGTGTGCGCGCCCCGGTTGCCGACGGTGTCCATCAGCCACGCCGTCTTGAGGACGAGCAGCCGCAGCTGCTCCACCTGCACCCGCGCGTCGGCGATCCACGCCCGTACCTGGCCCTGGTCTGCCAGGGGCCTGCCGAACGCCTCCCGGCCGGCCGCGCGCCGGCACATCAGCTCGATCGCCCGCTCCGCCATGCCGATCAGCCGCATGCAGTGGTGGATGCGGCCCGGGCCCAGACGTGCCTGGGCGATGGCGAACCCGCCGCCCTCCTCGCCGATCAGGTTCTCCACCGGCACCCGTGCCTCGTCGAAGACCACCTCGGCATGCCCGCCGTGAGAGTGGTCCTCGTACCCGTAGACGGTCATCGCCCGCCGTATCCCGACCCCGGGAGTCTCCCGCGGCACCAGCACCATGGACTGCTGGCGGCGCACGTCCTCGGCGTCCGGGTCGGTCTTGCCCATCACGATGAAGATCCGGCAGTCCGGGTGCATCGCCCCGGAGATGTACCACTTGCGCCCGGTGACGACGTACGCGTCGCCGTCGCGCCGGATGCTCGTCTCGATGTTGGTGGCGTCCGAGGAGGCGACCTCGGGCTCGGTCATGGCGAACGCGGAGCGGAGCTCGCCGGTCAGCAGCGGCTCCAGCCACCGCCGCCGCTGCTCGGGATCGCCGAACTCGGCGAGCAGCTCCATGTTCCCGGTGTCCGGTGCGGAGCAGTTGAGGGCGACGGGGGCCAACTGCGGGCTGCGACCGGTGATCTCGGCGAGCGGTGCGTACTGGAGGTTCGTCAGCCCGGCGCCGTAGGTGCGGTCCGGCAGGAAGAGGTTCCACAGCCCCTGGCGGCGCGCCGCCGCCTTCAGCTCCTCCACCACCGGCGGCGTCTGCCACGGCGACTCCAGTTCCGCGCGCTGCTCGCGGGCCACCGTCTCGGCCGGGTGGACGTGCTCGTCCATGAAGTGCAGCAGCCGCCGGCGCAGTTCCTCGGTGCGCGCGTCGTAGGCGAAGTCCATGCGGGTCAGCCCTCCTGAAGGGTGGCGAGGCCGTGGTCGATGAAGAGCGGCACGAGATCCCCGATGCGGTCGAAGCCGGGGCCCACGGTCTGCCCGAGCTTCCAGCGGTAGTGGATGCCCTCCAGGATCACGGCGAGCTTGAAGTAGGCGAACGCGGTGTACCAGCCGATCCCCGACACGTCGCGGCCGGACCCGGCGGCGTACCGCTCGACCAACTCGGCCGGTTCCGGATGCCCGGGGGCGCCGCGTACCGAGGTGAGGGGGGAGCCGGGCACGTCCGGATGGCTGCTGTACATCGCCAGCAGGCCGAGGTCGGTGAGCGGATCGCCGAGCGTGGACATCTCCCAGTCCAGCACCGCGGTGATCCGGCCCTCGCCGTCCGCAAGGACGTTGTCCAGCCGGAAGTCCCCGTGCACCACCGTCGGTTCGGGGGAGCGGGGCAGCGCCTCGGCCAGCGCACGGTGCAGGTCGTCCACGCCCTCCAGATCGCGGTTGCGCGAGGCCTCCAACTGCTTTCCCCAGCGGCGCAGCTGTCGCTCCAGGAAGCCCTCCGGGCGCCCGAACGACTCCAGGCCCGCCTCCCCCGGCTCGACGGCGTGGAGCGCGACGAGGGTGTCGACCAGCGACAGCACCAGGGCGCGGGTGCGCTCCGGGCCCAGCGCCGACAGCTCGGCGGAGGACCGGTAGGGCGTTCCCGGCACGTACTCCATGAGGTAGAACGGCGCGCCCAGCACGTCGGGGTCCTCGCAGAGCAGCAGCGTCCCCGGCACCGGCACGGGAGTGTCCCGCAGCGCCCGGATCACCCGGTACTCCCGTGCCATGTCGTGCGCGGTGGCGAGCACGTGCCCCAGCGGGGGCCGGCGCAGCACCCAGCGGGACGTCCCCGCGTCGACCCGGTAGGTGAGGTTGGACCGGCCGCCCTCGATCACCTCGGCGTGCAGCGGGCCGTCCACCCGTCCGGGCCGCTCCCGTTCCAGGTAGGCGCCCAGCCGCGCCAGGTCCAGCCCCGGCGGGTGCGCCGCGGCGTCCCCGCCGTCCCCGGTCTCCTCGGTCATGCGGCCTCCTCGCACTCGGACGTCTCAGCGGAACCGGTACCGATCATGCCGACTGGTCGGTATGCCGTCCAGAGGGAGGCCGCGGAAACCCCGTCGCCCCGGCCCCGGCTACCAGAGCAGTACCACCCCGAGCAGCGCCATCACCAGGGCGCAGAGCACCGTCGCCCGTACCGGTCCGCCCTGAGTGCCCGTGACCGCGGCTCCCGCCAGCGCCCTGATCCGGCGGTGCGCCACCACCAGGAACCCCAGCCACGCCAGCGCCCCCAGTGCGGCTGCGCCGTACGCTGCCGGGGCCGGATCGTAGAGCGCACTGCGCACGGCCAGCGCGGCCACCACCGCGAAGGCCAGGGTGGTGCGCCGCCAGGCCAGCCGGGTCCGCTCGGGCTGCGCGCCGGGCGGCTCCGGAGCGTTCACGTGACCCGGCCCAGCACCACGGAGCCCACCACGACCAGCGCGGCCACCGCCGTGGCCAGACTCAGCAGCACGGGGAACCGGGAGGCCGGCAGGTCCTCGCCGCGCCGCATCGCCCGCTCGCAGCGCACCCAGTGGTTCACCGCCCGCAGGGCGCACAGGCCACCGCCCGCCAGCAGTGCCAGCGCGATCGCCGTCCGCGCGCCCCAGCTCATGCCGGTGAGGAACTGGTCCACCGCCATGCCCCCCGCGACGAGGGCCAGGGCCGTACGGATCCAGGCGAGGAACGTCCGCTCGTTGGCCAGCGAGAAGCGGTAGTCGGGCGTTCTGCCCTCCGCGCGCAGCCGCTGCGGGGCCAGCCACAGCCGGAAGGTGTCGAAGAACCGGTGGATCATGGGACGAGCCTAGAAGGTGCGACGGCCCACGACGGTCCCGTGAGGGGTGTCACGGGGGCGATCGAGAGATTACTCTCCAGTTTCCCGTCGTCCCGCGAGCGGAGAAGCAGGTGAAGGCATGACGTACGACGCCGAGGTGATCGTGGTCGGTGCCGGTCTGGCGGGCCTCGCGGCCACCGCCGAACTGGCCGATGCCGGGCGCCGGGTGATCCTGCTCGACCAGGAGCCCGAGCAGTCGTTCGGCGGCCAGGCCCACTGGTCGTTCGGCGGTCTCTTCCTCGTCGACTCGCCCGAGCAGCGCCGGATGCGCATCCGCGACACCCGGGAACTGGCCTGGCAGGACTGGCTGGGCACGGCCGGCTTCGACCGCGCCGAGGACCACTGGCCGCGGCGCTGGGCCGAGGCGTACGTCGACTTCGCCGCCGGGGAGAAGCGGTCCTGGCTGCGGCAGCAGGGCGTGCGGTTCTTCCCCGTCGTCGGCTGGGCCGAGCGCGGCGGCTACGACGCGACCGGTCACGGCAACTCGGTGCCCCGCTTCCACATCACCTGGGGCACCGGCCCCGGCCTGGTGGAGCCCTTCGCCCGCCGGGTGCGGGCCGGAGTCGCGCGCGGCCTGGTGGACCTGCGGTTCCGGCACCGCGTCACCGGCCTGGCCCGCAGCGCGGGCGCCGTCGACACGGTCACCGGCGAGATCCTGGCACCCAGCGACGCCGAACGCGGCACCGCCAGCAGCCGCGAGACCACCGGGGCCTTCGAACTGCGCGCGCAGGCGGTGATCGTCACCTCCGGCGGGATCGGCGGCAACCACGACCTGGTCCGCGCCAACTGGCCCGAACGGCTGGGGACTCCGCCGCGCCGGATGCTGTCCGGCGTGCCCGCCCACGTCGACGGCGAGATGCTCGGCATCACCGAAGGGGCAGGCGGCCGCCTCATCAACCGCGACCGCATGTGGCACTACACCGAGGGCATCGAGAACTGGAACCCGATCTGGGCCCGGCACGGCATCCGCATCCTGCCCGGCCCGTCGTCCCTGTGGCTGGACGCCACCGGCAAGCGGCTGCCCGTCCCCCTCTTCCCCGGCTTCGACACCCTCGGCACCCTCGACCACATCATGCGCACCGGGCACGACCACACCTGGTTCGTCCTCAGCCGCAAGATCGTCGAGAAGGAGTTCACGCTCTCCGGCTCCGAGCAGAACCCCGACCTGACGGGCAAGTCCGTCCGCGACGTCCTCGCCCGGGTGAAGCCGGGCGCCCCCAGCCCCGTGCAGGCGTTCCTCGACAACGGCGCCGACTTCGTCGTCGAACGCGAACTGCCCGACCTGGTGCGGCGGATGAACGCGCTCACCGGCGAGCAGCTGATCGACGCGAGCGCCCTGCGCCGGGAGATCGAGGCCCGGGACCGCGAGATCGGCAACCCCTTCACCAAGGACCTCCAGATCACCGCACTGCGCGGGGCGCGCGGATACCTGGGCGACAAGCTGATCCGTGTCGCCACGCCGCACCGCATCCTCGACCCCAGGTCCGGTCCGCTGATCGCGGTGCGCCTGAACATCCTGACCCGCAAGACGCTCGGCGGGCTGGAGACCGACCTGTCCTCCCGCGTGCTCACCGAGGACGGCGAACCGCTGCCCGGCGTGTACGCCGCCGGCGAGGTCGCGGGATTCGGCGGCGGGGGCGTGCACGGCTACCGCTCGCTGGAGGGCACCTTCCTCGGCGGCTGCCTCTTCTCCGGCCGCACGGCCGGCCGGGCCGCCGCCGAGGCGGTCGGCTGAGCCGCCGGCCGAACGGAAGGAGCCGCACCGCTTCCACTCCCCGGGGCTTCACAGGGAGTTCACAGAACCTTGCTTGACGTGATCTCGTCACTCAGGTTTCGTGAGCGTCGACCATGACACCCCCACCCCCACCACCCTCCTTCCGGCTGTCCCGGCGCGGCGGCGGCAACGCACCCGACGCCGCACTCGACGACACGGACCTCGCCGCCGCCCGCGACGCCCTCGCCCAGGGCCGCTGGGGCGACAGCCGTACCCTGCTCGCCCACACCCGTGAGGACTGGGACCGGCGCGGCCACCGCCTCGTCGTCCTCGCGGACAGCCCGGGCAGCCTCGCGTGGGCCCGCGAGTGGCAGCAGACCGAACCGGAGAGCGGCGACGCCGCCGCGCTGGCCGCCTGCGCGGCCGTCAGCGCCGCCGTGCGGGGACGTGAACGCCCCGAGAACGCCCGGCAGGTCGTCGAGGACGCCGCGGCCCGCACGCCCGCCGACCCCAGCCCGTGGCTGGCCTCGCTGCTCCTCGCCCGGCACACCGGCACCCCGGACGAGGCCCGCCGCGCGTTCCACGAAGTCACCGTCCGCCACCGCGAACACCACCACGCCCACCACCTGATGGCGGCCGTGCTCGCCGAGAGCCCCGACCCTCACACGCTCTACGAGTTCGCCCACACCTCCGCCTCCCACGCCCCCGCCGACTCCCCGCTGGCCCTGCTCCCGGTCGTCGCCCACGCCGAACGGTTCCGCGCCCATCGCGGCGGCGCCCGCACGGCAGACCGCGCCGCGGGGGAGCACTGGACCGGGCGGCACGCCGCCCACCTGGTGCGCAGCGCCTTCGACTGGTGGCTGGAGTGGGGAGGCGAGGAGGGGCACCCGCGCCGCGCGGTGGACCTCAACTTCCTCGCCTACGCCAAGTTCCACGAGGGACGGCTCGCCGAGGCCGCCGCCCTCTTCCAGCGGGTCGGTTCCCTCGTCACCCCGGCCCCCTGGTCGTACACCGGCCGCGACGCGTACAAGGCGTTCCGCGCGGCCCGCGCCACCGCGTACGGCAGCGCCTGACCCCGCACCACGGAGAACCGACCCCGGCGACCGGAGAGGAACCGAACCCGCCATGCTCACGGGCAGCACAGAAGAGATCAGCACCTACAAGGGGCAGCACAGAGCGCTGCGGGCCGGGCGGATCGGCACCGTCGGGCTGCTGCTCTCCGTCCTCGCGGCCACGGCGCCGCTGATGGTCGTCGCCGGCGTCATGCCCACCACGTACGCCGTGATGGGCATCACCGGTCAGCCGCTGCTCTTCGTGATCCTGGCCGTCGTGATGGCGCTGTTCAGCGTCGGCTACGCGGAGATGAGCCGCCACGTGCACAACGCGGGCGCCTTCTACGCCTACATCGCCCGCGGCCTCGGCGGCTTCACCGGCGCCGGCGCCTCGTACGTCGCGCTCACCGCCTACAACGCCATGCAGGTCGGCATCTACGGCATCTTCGGCTTCGAGGCGTCCCTGCTGCTGGACACCTATCTCGGCGTCCAGGTCGCCTGGTGGGTTCCCGCCCTCGTCGCCGTCGCCCTGACCGGGGTGCTGGGCGCCCTGAAGATCGACCTCAACGCCCGGGTGCTGGGCGTGCTGCTGGTCATCGAGGTGCTGCTGATCGTCGTGGTCGACCTGGCGTTCGCCGCCGACCCCGGCCCGTCCGGGCTCTCCCTCGCCGCCTTCGACCCCGCCACGCTCTCCGGCGCCGGACTGGGCACCGCCCTGTGCTTCACCGTCGCCGCCTTCGTCGGCTTCGAACAGGCCCCCGTCTACGCGGAGGAGACGAGCCGCCCGCAGACCGTGGTGGCCCGCGTGATGTTCCTCGCCGTCGGCTGCGTCGCGGTGTTCTTCGCCCTCACCTCCTGGCTCATGAGCGTCGCCACCGGGCCCGGAAAGGTGGTGAGCGCCTCCCAGGAGCACGGTCCGCAGCTGCTCTTCGTCCTCAGCGACGCACGCCTGGGCGGCACCTTCACCGACGCGCTCCACCTCTTCTTCGTCACCGGCATCTTCGCCTCGATGCTGGCCTTCCACAACGTCGTCGCGCGCTACGCCTTCGCCATGGGGCGCGAGGGCCTGCTCCCCGCCCGGATCGGCCGCGCCTCCGCGTCGACGGGTGCCCCGGCCTTCGGCTCGCTGCTCCAGACCGTCGTCGCCTTCCTGGTGGTCGTCGGCTTCGCCGTCACCGACGACACGCCGGTGGGCGACCCCACCACCCCGGTCCTGCGGCTGTTCACCTGGATGGGCAACCTCGGCGCGCTCGGCGTCATCGTGCTGATGGCGCTGGCCTCCGTCGCGGTCATCGCCTTCTTCGTACGGCGCGGCGCGGGCGCGGCCCAGGGCCCCAGGCTGCTCTGCTCCGGCCTCGCCGCCCTCGGCCTCACGGTCATCTTCTGCTACGCGGTGGCGGACTTCGAGGTGCTCATCGGCACCGGCGACGGATCGGCGCTGCGCTGGATCCTGCCCGGTGTGCTGCTCGTGGCCGGCGCCGTCGGCGTGGCGGCCGCGCTGGCGCTGCGGGCCCGCAGCCCGGAGTCGTACGCCCGCATCGGCCTGGGCAACGAGGCGTTCCGCCTGGAGAACGCGGCGGCGAAGAGCGGCGGCCGGGCCCGGTAGGCTCCGGCGGGGCCGGGCGAATCGACCGTGCTTGCCGGGGTACCAGGGAATGCGGGATCGTCCCAGGTGCAGGCATGTCGACTCTCGTCCAGGCGAAAGGTGGTGCGGCCCGCCGCGTGAGCGGGCCCACAGCTCGATGAGTATCCCGGAGAAGACCGCGACCGGTCAGCACGAGGACCGGGCGTGGGAGGACGCGGTATGGGGCGTGTCCCCGTACCCGGTGCTGCTGGCCGACGCCGCCGGTGTGATCACCGAGAGCAACGACGCGGCACGAAGGCTGCTCGGCGTCGCCCCCGGCATGTCGCTCGAACGGGTCGGCCCCTGGCTGCACCGGGAGCACGACGACCTCACCAGGACCGGTGCGCACGATCCCCCGACCGCGACGGCCTCGCGCACCGCCCGGGGAGACCTGGGAACACGGGTGTTCGAGGCGCAGGGAACGCGCCGCGCGGGCGGCGGTGCGGTGTGGTGGCTCGCCGAGACCACCGGCCTGCGGGACGCCGAGGAGGCCCTGCGCGGCGAACGGGAGCAGACCGCTCTCCTCGAGCAGCTCTCGAACACGCTGTCGGCCTCGCTCAACGCCGAACGCTGCACCGAGACCGTGGCGCAACTGGCCGTGGAGCACCTCGCCGACGCCGCGCTGCTCGTCACGCCGCACACCGGGCGCCTGCTCCCGGTCACCTCCTGTGTCCACGGTGCCCCGCTGCACCGGGAACGTGTGCGTGCCGAGGCGGCGACCCTGCCCGGGCTGAGCGAGGCGCTGCGCGGCTTCCCACCGGTCCCGTCCCGCTGGATCGACCCCGCGGCCCTGCCCACCTGGGCCGTTCCCGAGGGCTTCGACGGCACACCCGCCTCCGTCGTCGTCACGCCCCTGCCAGGCCACGGTCTCCCCGCCGGCGCGCTGATCCTGCTGCGGCACCGCGACCACGGCGCCTTCACCGAGGGCGAGGAGGTCTTCGCCCGGCTTTTCGCCGCCCGCGCGGGCGCCGCCCTGTCCGCCGCCCGTATGTACGCCGAACAGTCCGCCATCACCGCCACACTCATGCGGGAACTGCTCCCGCCCGCGTTGTCCCACCACGGGGGAGTGGAGTTCGCCGGCGGCTACCGCGCGGCCCGGGACACCGGACGGGTCGGCGGCGACTTCTACGACGTCCATCCCGGTGCGGGGGACGGGCAGGAGACGCTGGCCGTACTCGGGGACGTGTGCGGCAAGGGGCTGGAGGCCGCCGTCCTCACCGGAAAGATCCGCAACACCCTCCAGGCGCTGCTGCCGCTCGCCGCCGACCACGCCCGCATACTGGAACTCCTCAACGGCGCCCTGCTGACCTCCCACCACACCCGGTTCGCCACCCTCGCCCTGGCCTCCGCGGTCCGCCGCGGCAGCCGTGTCCATCTCCGCCTCACCAGCGCCGGCCACCCGGTTCCGCTTCTCGTCCGCAACGACGGCCGGGTGGAGGAGGCCGACACGCGCGGCACACTGGTCGGCGCGCTGCCGGAGATCTCCGCCACTACGGCCGACGCGGTGCTGGAACCCGGAGAGACCTGTCTGCTCTACACCGACGGCATCACTGAGGCCCGGGGCGGCCCGTTCGGGCAGGAGCTCTTCGGCGACGCCCGGCTGCGCGAGACGGTCGCCGAATGCGCGGGCATGCCGGCCGAGGCGGTCGTCGAACGGGTGCAGATGCTCGCCGCCCAATGGGTCGGGCAGGGCCGGCACGACGACATGGCCCTGCTCGCCGTGTCGGCTCCCCGGCATCCACGCCCGGTCCGCGCCGACGCCCCGGCGGAAGGCGAGGCCCCCGCATGAGCCCCGAACCGTCCGGCACGTCCACCAGAACCGGACCCGGCGACCCCGCCGCGGCACGCGACGCCCTCTGGGACGCCGCGCTGACCGGGGACGAGTACCGTGCGGCCGGGGTCGTCCTGCCACTCCTGGAGGCCGGTACGCATCCCGAGACGGTGCTGCTGGAGGTGATCGCGGGCGTGCAGGCGAAGGTCGGGACCGAATGGGCCGCCAACCGCCTCACCGTGGCCCAGGAGCACACCGTCTCCGCCGTCAACGAGCGTGTCGTCGCCGCTCTCGCCCACCACCCGGCGGTCCGGGCACGCCAGCGCACGAGACTGGGCGGGATCACGGTCGCCTGCGTCGACGGGGAATGGCACGCGCTGCCCGCCCGGCTGCTCTCCGAGGTGCTGCGACTGCGCGGCTGGCGGGTCGATTTCCTCGGCGCACAGGTCCCCACCGCGCATCTGATCGGCCATCTGCACGAGTCCGGCTCCCACGCGGTCGCGCTGTCCTCCTCGCTCCCCACCCGGCTCCCCACCGCGCACGCCGCGATCAGCGCCTGCCAGGCCACCGGTGTACCGGTGCTCGCCGGGGGCGCCGCGTTCGGGCCCGACGGCCGCTACGCCCGCCTGCTCGGCGCCGACGCATGGGCGCCCGGGGCGCGCGAGGCCGCCGACGTCCTGGCCCGCGGCCTGCCCTCCACGGGCATCGACCGTGCACGCCAGGCCATCGAGGACCTGCCTCATCTGAGCGACCAGGAGTACACCCTGGTCACCCGGACGGCGCCGGACCTGGTCCGGCAGACCTTCGCCGGTCTGGAGGAGAGGTTCCCTGCGATGCGGGGCTACTCCGAACAGCAGCGCCGGCACACGGCCGAGGACGTGGCGCACCTCGTCGACTTCCTCGCCGCCGCCCTCTACACGGACGACGCCCGGCTCTTCACCCGGTTCCTCACCTGGACGGCCGGCATCCTGACAGCCCGCGGTGTGCCGGCCGCCTCCCTGGAACCGGCCCTGTCGGTCCTCCGCGGACTGCTGCACGACTTCCCCCGGGCCTGCGCCGTCCTCGCCGAAGGAGTCCGTGCCGTCGGCGAGGACGGCGCCGGTCCTGATCCCGCACCCCGCACCGCTCCCGTCACCGGAAAGCCTGCATGACCGACCTGCCGCCGCACTCGTTCCACACCACCGTCACCGTCGTCGGCGAGGGCACCGTCACGCTGCACCTCAACGGCGACCTCGACTACGACACCTCGGAGGATCTGCTCCGCGCAGTCGAGCTTCTGCTCAGCGGCGAGCACACGGACATCCCACACGGCGTACGCGAACTCCGCCTGGACTGTGCGGAGGTGCGAGCCTGCGACTCGATGGGGCTGTCCACCCTCCTGCAGGTGCACCGCCGGGCCACCGCGGGCGGCCTCCCCCTGCGCCTGGATCACCGCACCCCGGCACTGGAGCGGCTGCTCGACATCACGGGCACGCTCGCACACTTCACGGCCGGCCCCGGGGCGGACCGCCCGGACGCGGTCCCCGGCCGGGCGGCGGGGGAGACGGACGGAGGCTGACCGCCGGGCTGGAGGGACCGAGGGTCAGTCCTCGACCAGTGCGGTGCGCAGCCGCCGCAGGCAGCCCGACAACAGGCGGGACACGTGCATCTGGGAGATACCGAGCCGTTCGCCGATCTGCGACTGCGTCAGCTCCTCACCGAAGCGCATCTCCAGGATGCGCCGGTCCCGCGCCCCCAGCCGGGCCAGGTACGGCTTGAGCGCGTGGAGCGACTCGATGGTCTCGAACGTCGGGTCGCAGTCGCCCAGCCGGTCGGCGAGCCGGGGCCCGTCGCGGTCGTCCTCCCCGTCGTCGGAGGCGCCGTCCAGTGAGTCGGCCGTGTAGCCGTTCGCCGCGACCTGGCCCTCGACGACCTCCTCGACGCTGATGCCCAGATGGTCGGCCAGCTCCTGCGGCGTCGCCGACCGCCCGAGTGAGGCGAGCAGTTCCTCGCCCGCGACGGCCAGCCGGATCCGCAGTTCCTGCAGGGCGCGCGGCACGTGCACGGCCCAGGTGGTGTCGCGGAAGAAGCGCTTCATCTCGCCGAGGATGTACGGCACGGCGAAGGAGGTGAACTCCACGCCCCGGTCGAGGTCGAACCGGTCGATCGCCTTGATCAGGCCGATCGTGCCGACCTGGACGATGTCCTCCTCCGGCTGGCCGCGGTGCCGGAAACGGGCGGCCGCGAACCGGACCAGCGACAGATTCATCTCGATCAGCGTGTTGCGGGCGTACTGGTAGGCGTGCGTGCCCTCCTCCAGCGTGCGCAGCCGCTCGAAGAACAGTCGCGACAGCCGGCGGGCGTCCTTGGGCGCGACGGCGCTCGGCACGTCGAGCTGGGGGAGTCCGGCGACGTCGCCGTCGGAGGTCTCCGCCTCGGCCCGATGGGGCTCCACCGTGGACATCTCGGTCGCGGGAGTCATTCCGGGCCCTCTCCTCGTGAACTGTCGTCGGACGGCAACAAGAAGGACCTGCCCCGGAAAGCGATCCGTACACGTCCCCGGTCTCCGACCGGCCCGAACACGTCGTTCGCGGGACGGGACCGGCCCCCTCTCACAGCAGGGGGAGGTGCGCGGTGACCGTCTTGCCGCCCCCGCCGTGCCGGGCGATCGTCACCCGGCGGGCGAGCCGGCAGGCCAGCGCCCATCCGTACCCGCCCAGAGCGGGCGTGCCGTTCGTCGACGGCTCGCACCGCCGCGGCATCTCGTCGCTGCCGTCCGCGATGGTGAGGATCAGGCAGTCGCGGTGGATGCGCGCCTGGAAGGCGGTGATGCCGCCGCCGTGCCGGATCGCGTTCGTGGCCAGTTCGGAGGTCACCAGCAGGGCGTCCGCGACCGTGACCGTGTCGTCCTGGAGTTCCGCGCCGGCGGTGCCGAAGTGCAGCTCCAGCAGGTGGATGACGCGTTCCCGTGCCTCCGCCGCCGTGTCCGGCGGCGGTATCGGTTCCCGGGCTGCGGCCGGCGGCCGTTGGTTTCTCAGCTGTTCCATCTGGGCGTCTCGTTCCGTCTCCGTCTCCGTCTCGCATGCCCGCTCGTCGGCCGCGCATGCGCCGGGGCTCCGGGCGCCGACCCGGACGGCGGCGCCGTCCGTACGCGGGTGGGTCGTTCATCCGCCCTCGGGAGGGAGCCGCATGGCCAGCGCGAGGGTGTCGTCGGGATGCAGCACCACGGTGTGCATGGCGTCGGCGACGGCGCCGGGCACCTCCTCGATGGGCCGCTCCCGGTGCTCGACGGCCGCAGCGACCAGCCGTGCCTCGCCCTCGACCGGGTCGCGCCGGCTCTCGGTGAGGCCGTCCGTGTACAGCAGCACCAGGTCGCCGGGCGCGAGGCCGACGGTGAGGGTCCCCTCGCTGCCGGGCAGGGGGAAGCCGACGCCGCGGCCGCGTACCTCCAGGTACTCCGTGGTGCCGTCGCGCCGCACCAGCAGGGCCGGCGGATGGCTGCCGTTGGCGAGCGACAGAAGCCCGGTCGCCGGGTCCAGCCGGGCGAGGAGCACGGTGGCCATCGTCTCGGCGTCCACCCCCGAGACGATCTCCCCGGCGCGTTCGACGAGAGTCGCCGGCGGATGCCCCTCCAGCGCGAGGGTGCGCACCGCGTGCGTGACGTTGAGGGCGTCCCGCGTGCTGCGCACCCCGTGGCCCAGCGCGTCGACCACGGTGATGTGCACGGTGCCGTCGGGGAGGGTGAACCAGTCGTAGAGGTCGCCGCCGGTCGGGGCGTGGATGTCGGCCGGGGCGTAGTGCACGGCGAGTTCCAGCCCGGGAACGGTCAGCGGCGCCGGGCGCAGCGCGTCCTCGAGCTCCCGCAGTATGCGGCCGTGGGCGCTGCGCAGCTGCTCGTCCCGCTCCTCCAGTTCGACGTACAGCGCGAGGACGCCGCTGTTGGTCTCGTCGAGCTCGTGGGTGAGCCTGCGGTGTTCGGCCGCCAGCGAGTCCGCCCGGTCCAGGACGGCGCGCAGTTCCTCCTCCGCCGCGTCGTCGTCACCCTCGCCGTCCGCGCCGTCGACCACCGCAGGCCGGTCGGGGTCCGCGGTCAGCGGCAGACGCCACACGGTACGGCCGTCCGCCGTCGTCTCGGCGGACAGCGGCAGCCTGGCCGGCGCGGCGCGTTCGCGCGCGGGCCCGGCGTCCAGCGTCACGGTGAGGACGCCCGGTCCGGCCTCCCGGTGCGGGCCGGCCTCCGCGGTCAGCCGTACGCCACGGCCCGCCTCCGTCTCGCGGCGGGCGACCAGGGCGACCGACAGGGTGAGCCGGGCCCGCTGCTCGGCGGGCAGGCCGTGCAGCCGAGCGAGGCGCCGCACCGCCCGCCGTACGTCCGGCAGCGTCGCCAACAGGGCTGTGGCCGACGGGGTCATCACAGTCCTCCCAGGCTGAGTGCCGTGGCGTCGTCACGGTACTTGCGGTGACGGTGCGCCAGAGCGGCCGGCAGCAGCTCCGGTGGCAGTCGCAGCAGGAACGGACTGGGGGCGTGCGACCAGCGGGACGCTATGCCGTCCGAGTAGAGCACCCCCACCTGGCCGGTGCGCAGCGGCACGCTGCGGACCTGCGGTGTGGGGATGTTCCAGCCCACCACGCCGGGCCGGCCGTCCATCCGGCGATGCTCCTCGCGCGGGGACAGCACGCACAGCCGCACGTTGCCGACGCCGCAGTACTCGGCGCCGCCCTCGTGCAGGCGGAGCAGGCCCACGGCGGCGCCGCGGGTGTGCCGCAGGCTCCGGTGCAGCCCCTGCACGATCTCCGGCAGCGTGCGGTCGGCCAGTCCCTCGAAGGCGCGCAGTGCGGTGTGCGCGGCCAGCGACGCATGCTCGCCGTGCCCCAGTCCGTCGACCACGATCGCCGTCGGCGCCCCGGCGTCCCCGGCGACGGCGCAGCCGTCGCCGCAGCACTCCTCACCCTCGGCCGGAAGCCGGACCATGCCCGTCCGCAGCGCCGGCGGCGGCGTGTCGGGAGGGGTGATCCGCGCGGCGGCGACGGTGCCCTCGCCGGGTTCGGTACGCACCTGGAACCCGCCGGCGATCCGCTGCACGGCACCCAGCCCGGTGCCCAGCGTCCCGGTGGTGGTGTACCCGTCGGAGAGGCACCGGGTGAGTTCGGCCATGCCGGGACCGCGGTCGGCGGCGAGGATCTCCAGCCCCGGGGCCCCGGTTGCCGGCTGGAGGTACACCACCCCGTCCACGGCGTGCTTGTGGAGGTTGCTGGCCAGCTCGCTGGCCACTGCGCCGGCCTGGTCGGGCAGCGCGCCGGTCAGCCCGCACCGGGCCCCGATCTCCCGTGCACGGGACGCGGCCAGGTGCACGGCGCTGTAGTGGTCGATGCGCACCTCGGCCGTCGGCGGCGGCTCCGCGCGGCGGCTGTTCACCGGTCCGCCCATCGCACGGCGGTCACCACGGTTCCCTTCCCGGGCGCCGAGTGCACCTCGAAGTCGTGCATGAGGCGCCGCGCGCCGCCCAGGCCGTGCCCGAGCCCGGCGCCGGTGGTGAAACCGTCGGTCAGCGCGCCCTCCAGGTCGGGGATGCCCGGCCCGTCGTCCCGCACGGTCAGCCGCAGCCCGGCGCCGCGCGCCTGGTGCAGCGCGTCGAGGACCAGCGTGCCGCCCCCACCGTGGATGTAGGCGTTGCGGGCGAGTTCGCTGGCCGCGGTCACCACGCGCGTCTGGTCGACCAGGCGGAACCCCAGGGCCTGCGTGGCGGAGCGCACGGCGTGCCGGACCGTCAGCAGGTCCTGCTCGGTGCGCACCGGGTAGGACTCCGACGCGGAGTCGGGCGAGGCTCCCGGCCCGGTCCGCTGATGTCCGATCCGGTGGCCGGGCCCGTCTCCGAACCGGGAACGCGACGCGTCGCGCGGATCGTCGGGGAGGGTCACTCCTCGGTCACCCTCTCGCCGTCACCGTCACCGTCACCGTCACCGTCACCGTCACCGTCGCTGTGCGGGTCGGGCCGGGCGCCCTCCCGGGTCTGCCGCCAGCCGAGCGCGGCCATGCCCGCCTCGGCGTTCAACGCGGTCTCCACGCCGGTGAGTTCGATGCCGAGCTCCACCAGGGTGATGGCCACCGGAGGCCGCATCCCGGCCACGATCACTCGCGCGCCGAGCAACTGGGCCATGGTGCTCAGCTCCATCAGCGCCCGCGCCACGAACGAGTCGATGATCTCCACCCGGGAGATGTCGAGCAGCACCCCGCGGGCCCGGTCGGAGACGATCCGGGCGGTCAGTTCCTCCGCCAGCGCCATGGCGGTGGTGTCGTCCAGCTCGCTCAGCAGCCCGGTGACGAGCGTGTCGCCGAGCCGGAGGATCGGCAGCGTGCCGGCGCTCGCGGCGTGCTCCGGGAGGGGCACGGAGGTCCGCGCCGGGAGGGAGTCAGCCACGGGCGCTGCTCCGCGCACCCGCCTGCCGCGAGGTGAGCTCCATCGCGGCCTCCAGCGCGTCGGCGAGGGTGGCCCGGGTCAGGATGTCCGACAGGTCGATGCCCAACTGCACGATGGTCTGCGCGATGCCCGGCTGGATGCCGCTGATGACGCAGTCCGCGCCCATCATGCGGACCGCCTTCACCGTCTGCATCAGGTGCTGCGCGACGGACGTGTCCACCGTCGGCACACCGGTGATGTCGATGATGGCCACCGACGCCTCGTGCTGCTGGATGGCCTCCAGCAGATTCTCCATCACCACCTGGCTGCGCGCGGTGTCCAGGTTGCCGATCAGCGGCACCGCCAGCACCTGGCGCCACAGCCGGACCACCGGCGTCGAGAGTTCGAGCAGTTGACGGCTCTGCCGCCGGATGATCTCCTCGCGCCCCTCCACGAACGTCTCGAAGCACAGTGCGCCCGAGGCGTCCAGGATGCGGCTGACCAGCAGGGCCGCGGCGAGCATCTGCCGGCCTTCGGCCAACTCCTCCTGCACGGCCTCCAGCAGGGCTTCCTTGAGCTGCATCACCGCCAGCGACGTCACCGTCGGGGACGCGCCGGCCCGCGCCCGCCGCAGCGACAGGTCCATCACCACGTCGCGCAGCCCGGCGTGCTCGACGATGATGCGCTCCGCCGGCAGACCGGCGGCGAGTGCCGAACCCAACGCCGTCACCAGGGCGTCCGCATCCTCGTGCAGCTCCGACTCGACCAGGTCGTCGCGCAGCCCGGACCGCTCCACCTGCAACTGCACCCAGCGGTCGGCGATCTCGGTGCCGCGCTGCGACAGCACCTCGCTCAGACGATCCCGAACAGCAGACTCCGTGACACTCATGCCCGAACTTTGCCACACCCCGGTGTCGGCTCCCTCCCCAGCGGGCCTCTGCGGCCCCCCGGGACGGGTCCGTCCCGGGGAGCGCCCGTCGATTCCGGCGCTCACCGCGACAGCTCCGCGAGGCGCTGGAGGAGCAGGCCCTCGCGCACCGCCCACGGGCAGACGGTGACCTTCTCCAGCCGCATCTGCCGCATCGCCGTGTGCGCCACCACGGCGCCGGCCAGCGCCTGACGGCTGCGCGGCCGGCTGATGCCGGGCAGCTTCGCGCGCTCGGCGGCGGGCAGGCCGGCCAGTATCGTCACTGCTTTGCGCAGGTCGGCGCGGGACAACTCGCGCGTGACGTGGGCGCCTTCCTTCGCGGGCGGCGCTCCGCACATCCTGGCCAGCTGCTGGAAGGTGCGGGACGTCGCCACCGCCGTCACCGGCTCCTCGGCACGCACGCGGGCGGAGATCTCCCGCAGCTGTTCCTCCGCCCGGCTGCGGACGGCCTTCACCGCGCGCTTCGGCGGCGGGTCGGCGCGACCGAAGTACCGCCGGGTCAGTCGGCCCGCGCCCAGCGGCACCGAGATGGCGAAGTCCGGCACCCGGGTCCCGCCGAAGGCGATCTCCAGCGAGCCGCCGCCGATGTCCAGTACGACCATCGGCCCGGCCCGCCAGCCCATCCAGGCCCGTGCGGCCCGGAAGGTCAGTTCCGCCTCCCGCTCGCCGGGCATCACCCGCAACTCCAGCCCCGTCTCGGCCAGGACCGCGTCCAGCACCTCGTCCCGGTTCGGCGCGTCCCGGATGATCGCCGTCGCGAAGGCGTCCAGGTCCGCGACGCCCCAGCTCTCCGCCTCCTTGCGGGCCGCGGCCACCGCGTCGGCCAGCAAAGTGATCGCGCAGGCGGGCAACCGCCCGTCCCGTTCGACGAACTCCGCCAGCCGAAGGCGCTGTTTGGCCGTGTGCACCCGTGCCGGCACGGCCCCGTCGAGGTCCGCGACCTCCAGCCGCACCGTGTTCGATCCCGCATCCAGCACACCCATTCGCATGCGCTCGTGCGTACCCGCACCGGTCGGGGAACACCCGTCGCCGTCCGGGTGCACTCCGCCGAACACCGGGTACGCGACACGGTGTACGCGGGTTCCGCGACGACATGCGGACCCGCGGAGAGGAGAGAGACGCCATGGCGATCACGTTCCGCCGCAGCATCCGCATCCTGCCCGGAGTGCGGCTCAACCTGAACCGCCGGTCCTGGTCGCTGACCGTCGGCTCGCGGCGCGGTCCGAAGCACACCTGGTCCTCCACCGGTCGCCGTACGACCAGCTACGACCTGCCGGGGCCGTTCGGCTACCGCCGCTCCCACCGCTCGCGCCGCAGCGGCGGACGGACCGTCAGCCGCTGAGACGGCACCCGGGCCGGCCCTCCCGGCGGTCCCGGACCGGTCAGGTCATGGCGTCGACGCCCGTCAGGGCGCGGCCGATGAGGAGCTTCTGCACCTGCGAGGTGCCCTCGTAGAGCGTCAGCACCCGAGCGTCGCGCAGGTACTTGCCGACCGGGTACTCGTCGATGTAGCCGTAGCCGCCGAAGACCTGGAGGCATTTGTTGCTCACCCGCACCGCCGTCTCCGCGGCGTGGTACTTGGCGGTCGAGGCGTCGGTGCCGTATTCCCGGGGCCCCAGCCCCGCGTCGGCCATGCGCGCCACGTGGTGGGTGAGCAGCCGGGACGCCTGGACGTCGACGGCCGAGTCCGCGAGGAGTTCCTGCACGAGCTGGAACGAGGCGATGGGCCGCCCGAACTGGGTCCGCTCGGTGGCGTACCCGACGGCGGCGTCCAGCGCGGCCTGGGCGACGCCCACCGCGCCTGCGGCCACCGAGACGCGACCGCGGGACAGCGCGCCGAGGGCGATGCCCAGCCCCTTGTCCACGGGCCCGAGGCGGGCCGCGTCCGGGACGCGGACGCCCTCGTAGGCGAGTTCCGCGGTGGCCTGGCCGCGCAGGCCGAGCTTGCCGTGGATCTCGCGGGCGGTGAAGCCCGGCCGGTCGGTAGGCACCAGGAACGCGGTGACGCCTTGGTCGCTCGTCCGGGCGAAGGTGAGCGCCACCCCGGCCACCGAGCCGTTGGTGATGAAGGTCTTGGCCCCGTCGAGCACCCAGTCGACGCCGTCCCGGGTGGCCCGGGTGGTCAGCGACGCGGCGTCCGACCCCGTTCCCGGCTCGGTGAGGGCGAAGCAGCCGAGCGTCTCCCCGGCGGCCAGCCGCGGCAGCCACTCCGCCCGCTGCGCCGGACTGCCGTGCGCGGCGACGGTCTTGGCGACCAGCCCGAGGGAGACGGACACGATGCCGCGCACCGCGGAGTCGCCGCGGCCGAGTTCCTCGGTGACCAGCGTGTAGGACAGCATGTCCGCGTCCACGCCGCCGTGTTCCTCGGGGAGCGTCAGGCCCAGGAAGCCGAGCGCGCCGAGCGCGTGCACGATGCCGGGATCGACCCGCTCGGCGCGGTCCCATGCGCGGGCGTGCGGGACGATCTCGGCGTCGACGAAGCGGGCCGCCGCGGCCCGGAATTCGCGCTGCGTGCCGGTGAGTCCGAAGTCGCGATCGAGCACGGTGCCTGCCTCCTGGTCGGTGGTCGCGCCCGGCCCCCGGGCCGGACCGGTCGGTGTGCGCGGGGCCCGGCGGTGCGGCCGGGCCCCGCCGGTTCAGCGCAGGTACACGCGGTCGGGGTCGACGGTGTCCCGCAGCAGGTGCAGTTCGTCGGAGGTCGGGGGCTCGACGGTGGTCACCGCGTCGGCCACCCGCAGGTCCCAGCCGGTCGCGCGGCGCACCTGGGCGACGGTCACCCCGGGATGCACGGCGACCAGCGTCAGTTCGTCGCCCGCCCCGTTCCGGGCGAGGACGCCGAGGTCGGTGACGACCCGCGTGACCCCTGCGCCGCGCGGGGTGACGCCTTCCCGCAGCGCCCGGTCCGGCCCCGGTGAGGTGCAGAAGTCGAGGCTGTCGGTGAGCGACCGGGGATCGTGGCGGCGCATCACGACGAAGACCTCGTGGGCACCGGCCATCACCTCCATCGCCCCGCCCGGTCCGGGCAGCCGTACCCCGGGCCGGTGCCAGTCGCCGATCACCGAGGAGTTCAGGTTGCCCCACCTGTCGATCTGGGCGGCGCCGAGGAACCCGACGTCGATGTGGCCGCCTTGCAGCACGTAGCCGAACAGCGCGGGCATCGGGAGGACGGCCTCCGCGCCGGTGACCAGGACGGCGTCGGCGATGGTCTCCGGAAGGTGTGAGGGGTGCGCGCCGCACACCCCCGACTCGTAGACGATCTCCAGCTGCGGGGCGACGGTCAGATGGGCCAGCGAGGCGGCCAGCGTCGGCAGCCCGATCCCGGCGAACACCGTACGCCGGGCGGCGAGTTCGCGGGACGCCGCGACCGCGATCAGCTCCGAGGACGTCACGGACCTCGTGGGCGCGGATGCCATGGGCGGTTCTCCTTCGCGGTGGCGGACGGTCACAGGCGCCGCCCGTAGTTCACGGGGAGGCTGAGCGCCTCTCCGACGGCCAGCGCCGACCAGTGCTCCTCGCCGAGCAGGGCCACGTAGGCGGCGTGGTCCGTCGTCCCGTGCACCCACTCGGCCATCCAGTCCTTCAGCCGCGCCGGATCGCGGCTGATCCGCGACCACGACCGGTAGAAGGCGTTGTCGCGGTCGTAGTAGCCCTGTGCGAACGACGGGTGCGCGCCGCGGGGGCACGCGACGACGGCGTCCACCGCGTGTGCCGGGATCACGGTCCGGTTGGGATCGGAGCGCACCACCTCGTCGTCGACGACCTCCTCGACCACCACCACCGCCCGGGCCGCCGCGTACACGGCCTCCGCCTGGACCCCGGTGAGCCCCCAGATCTGGGTGTTGCCGCTGCGGTCGGCGCGCTGCGCGTGCACGAAGGTCACGTCCGGGTGCACCGGAGGCACCACGTAGACCTGCTCCCGCTCGCCGTCGGGCCCGGGGTAGGGCGAGGCGACCGTGCGCAGGCCCGGGTTGACGGACGGAAGGTCGCTGCCGGCGTACGAGCGCAGCGGATGGAAGGGAAGGCCGGACGCTCCGGCCAGGTAGCGGCACACCATCCCGTAGTGGCTGTACTCCTCGAACGCGAGCGGCTCCGGCTCGCCCGACTCGACCCGGCGGCGCAGTTCGCCGAGCGACCCGGCCGAGGAGTTGCCCACGAAGGAGGAGACGAGTTTCGACACGCACCCGCCGGCCA
The DNA here is from genome assembly GCF_000426325.1 of Streptomyces sp. CNS606. NCBI lineage: Bacteria > Bacillati > Actinomycetota > Actinomycetes > Kitasatosporales > Streptomycetaceae > Streptomyces > Streptomyces sp. CNS606. The sequence goes on along the minus strand of NZ_AUFD01000007.1, from coordinate 228,245 downwards.
GCATCTGGTCCACCACGATGTCGGCGGTCATGCGCACCACCGTCAGGTCGCGCCGTCCCTGACGGACGATCTCGTGTCCGGCGGCCGTGGGGATCAGGTGCGTGAAGCCTTCCAGGCAGACCGTGGCGCCGTCGTGCACGAAGGCCGCGACGGCCTCCCGCATCGTCATGGTCTTGTCCACGAAGGGCTCCTCGCGTCGCGGTCGGGCGTTCCACGCTGCCAGCCGCCATTGATTAGTGTCCAATACCGAATTAAGGTCGAATCAAGACGTCAGAGAGATGAATGCAGGAGGGCGCGGGCTGCCCCCCGGCGACGGAAACGGACCGGAACGACGATGGAACTGCGCTACCTCACGGCCTTCGTCGCCGTGGCCGAGGAACTGCACTTCGGGCGCGCGGCCAAGCGGCTCCAGATGGCGCAGCCTCCGCTGAGCCAGCAGATCCGCCAGCTCGAGCGGGAACTCGGCGTCCAGCTCTTCGAACGCAACACCCGCTCGGTGCGGCTGACCAGCGCCGGCCGGTCCTTCCTCGAACCGGTGCACACCGTGCTCCGCGATCTCGACCTCGCCACCCGGGCCGCGAAGGCCGCCGGACGCGGCGAGTACGGGCGGGTCACCGTCGGGTTCGCCGGCGCCTCCAGCCACGAGACGCTGCCGCTCCTCACCCGCGCCGTGCGCCTGGCCCACCCCGGCATCGAACTCGCCATGCAGGGCCAGACCTACGCCCACGTCGCGCTGGAACGCGTCGCCGACGGTTCCCTCGACCTCGGCTTCGTCCGCCTGCCCGCCGACCGTCCCGGTGTGCGGACCCGGGTGATCTCCGAAGAGGAACTCGTCTGCGCCCTCCCCTCGGACCACCGGCTGGCGGGCCTGAGCGCCATCGCCCCGGCGGACCTCGCCGACGAGCCGTTCGTCAGCTTCCCCGCCAACGCCGGGTCCTCGCTGCGCGACGCGGCCGTACGCACCTGCGAGGAGGCGGGCTTCCGGCCGCGCATCGTGCAGGAGGCGCCCGACTCGCACACCATCCTCGCCCTGGTGGCCGCCGGCGTCGGCGTGACGCTCACCCTCACCTCCTGCCAGCACATCCAGCAGACCGGACTGGTCTACCGGCCGCTGGCCGGCTCGCCGGTGCGACTCCAGGCCGCCCTCGCGTGGCGGCGGGACAATCCGTCGGCCGCCCTGCGCACGGTCCTCGCCGTCGCCCAGGACGCGCTGCCCGTCCCCGCGCCCGCCGCCCGGCGGGACTGACCGTCCCTGCGCCGGGCGCGGCACCCTCGCCGGCGGCGGCCTGCGTGTCGCGCCGGCCGCGTTCCGGGGCGCCCCGTCCGTGGCCGAATCCCGTCGACAGTGAGACGTAAGACGTCTCACTGCATCAGTGATTCAGTATTGGACCCGTCTCGGTGTCGGCTGGCACGGTTACCGCCATCACCTTCCGAGGCGGGCGCCCGCCGGCTCCACCCGGCCCCGCACCGCCCCTCCCCACGACGCCGATGGGAGCGAGCATGAGTGCGGCACAAGCCGCCCGCGAACGGCGCAGGACGGCCGGCCGTGCGGGCATCGGAGCCTTCGTCGGCTCGACGATCGAATGGTTCGACTTCTACATCTACGGCACCGCCGCCGCCCTGGTCTTCGACCAGGTCTTCTTCCCCGAACTCGAGGGCCCCGTCGGCACCCTCGTCGCCTTCGCCACCTTCTGGGTCGGGTTCCTCGCCCGTCCCCTCGGGGGAATCGTCTTCGGCCACTTCGGCGACCGGCTCGGCCGCAAGAAGACCCTCGTCATCACGCTGCTCATGATGGGCATCTCGACCACGCTGATCGGGCTGCTCCCGGGCTACGCCTCCATAGGCGTCGCGGCGCCGATCCTGCTGGTCACCATCCGCATGATCCAGGGCATCGGCCTCGGCGGGGAGTGGGGCGGCTCCGTCCTCATCGCTTCCGAACACGCACCCCGGGGTAAAACCATCCTCTACGGGGCGTTCGCCCAGCAGGGCTCGCCCGTCGGCAACAGCCTCAGCACCCTGAGCTTCCTGCTCATCAGCCAACTCCCCGACGACGACTTCCTCACGTGGGGCTGGCGCATCCCCTTCCTCGCGTCGGCCGTCCTCGTCGTCGTCGGCCTCGTCGTCCGGCTCAAGGTCGCCGAATCCCCGGCCATGGCCGAGGTCCTCGAGAAGAAGCAGGCCGCCCGGGTGCCGCTGTCCGAGATCCTGCGGAAGCACCCCACGCTCATCGTCCTCGGCATCGGAGCCTGCACCATCGGGCTGTCCGCCACCTACTTCAAGACGACGTTCGCCCTGTCCTGGGCCACCTCCGCCCTGAACTTCGAACGCAGCGACTTCCTGACGATCATTCTGGTCGCCACCCTGGTGCAGATCGTCGTGCAGCCCTTCGGCGCCCTCATCGTCACCAGGATGAGGAGCTGGTCGAAGGCGGTCACGCTCATCCTGCTGCCCGAGATCGTGCTGATGCCCCTGATGTTCCTGCTCATCCGCAGCGAGAACTACGGACTGGCGATGTTCGGCGTCGTCGTCGCGACCGTGCCGCACTGCCTCTACTACGCCGCACTCGCCGGCATGCTCGCCAGTCGCTTCCCCGCCCACCTGCGGTACACCGGCATCTCCCTGTGCTACCAGCTCTGCGGCACGCTGCTCGGCGGCACCACCCCGATCATGGGTCAGTTCCTGCTCAACCGGACCGGTTCGATCACCGCCGTGATCGCCTACGCCGTCTTCCAGGTGCTGCTGACCCTCGGCTGCGTCCTCCTGCTCCTGCGCCGCCCCAACCACGACGACCGCGCCGCCGCCCGCGGGCCGGAACCCACCCGCACGACCGCCCTCGTCTGACCGTTCACCCCCTCCGGGGGCCGGCCCTCCCGGCGGGGCCCGCCCTCAGGACCTGTCCGGCGGATCTACTCGGTCCGACGACGACGGCTGCGGCACCTCTCCCCCGTGGCCCTTCGGGCACGGGGGTGCCCCCACCGTTGTCGCCTCGCGCGAGTACGACAAGTACGAGCTGCGATCCTCCGCCTTGCGATGCGTCCCCTCCGTCCTGGCGGACCTGGAGAGACCCCAGGCATCCGACGCCGCGGGCCGACCCTCAAGGATCCGCCGGACAGGCCCTGGAGGGCCGGTGCAGCGGGAGCGGCGCGTGCCGTCTCTGGTGACATCCCTACAAGAAGGCGGTCCTCGGTGCGCGCGCGGGTTCCGGGCGTTAGGCTACTCAGCCGCGTCGGCCTGCGGCCGGCGCGGGGAAGCCCGAACCTGGAGTACGCCATGGACGACACCGCGCGGCGCGACACCGGCCTGCGCCGACCCGACGGCATGGCGAACGCGGCGTTCGTCCTCGGCCTGGTCGGCCTCGTGGTCCTGCCCATCTGCCTCGGCCCGGTCGCGATCGTGCTGGGCGTCCTCGCAATGCGGCGTGACACCACGCTCCGCAGCCGCGCGCGGCTGGGACTCGCCCTGGGAACCGCGGACGTCCTCGTGTTCGCGGTGTCCCTCGCGGCGGAGCGCGACTGGCTCGGTCCTCTCTTCTGACCATCCCGGGTCTCCTCCGCTCCAGGGTTCCGGCGGTCCCCTCGGCGACCGGTACAGGCCTCGTAGGCTGGGGACGCCCGCGCCTCGCGGGCCCATGACCGACCCGGGAGGGAGAGACCATGACGCCGCACCGGCACCCCGACGGTCCCCGTGGCCGCGACCTGGTCGCCGCCATGCCGTTCGCCGAGCGACTCGGCGTCGAGATCGATCAGGCCGAGCCGGAGCGCGTCACCGGAACCCTCGCGTGGGCGCCCGAACTGTGCACCGTGGGCGGAGCCCTGCACGGCGGGGCACTGCTCTCCCTCGCCGACTCCGTCGGCGCCGTCTGCGCGTTCCTCCACCTCCCGCCCGGTGCCGGCACCGCCACGATCGAGACCAAGACCAACCTCTTCCGCGCCGTCCGTTCCGGCACCGTCCGCGCCACCGCCCGCCCGCTGCACGTCGGCCGGACGCTGATCGTGGTGCAGACCGACCTCACCGACGACCGGGAACGGCTCCTCGCCCAGACCACCCAGACCCAGGCCGTGCTGCCGCCGGCCCCGGACGGTGGCGCGCCGACCCCCTGACCGGGAGGCCGGCGGCGGTCCGCGCCGAGAAGGCAGGTGACGTAAGGTGGTCGCCTGTCCCGAGGGAGGAAGACGGGTGCCGCAACCGGTCACCATGAGCGACGTCGCGCGCGCTGCGGGAGTCTCGGTGACCACCGTCTCCTACGTGCTGAGCGGCAAACGGCCGGTCGCCCCGCACACGCGCCGCGCGGTGGAGAAGGCCGTCGCCGATCTGGGCTTCACCCTCAACACCGTCGCCCGCAACCTGCGCACCGGGCGGTCCACCATCGTCGCGCTGGTCGTGCCCGACCTCGCCAACCCCTTCTACGCCCAACTCGCCCGCGGCCTGCAGGAGTCGCTGCGCGGCCCGGGCTACCACCTCGTCGTCGGCTCCTCCCTCGCCCAGCGCGACGAGGAGCGCGCCTTCCTCGAGGAGGCCGTGGAGCAGCGGATGGCCGGTGTGGTGATCACCCCCTTCCGCATCGGGCCGGACGACCTGGGCCCGCTGGCCGACGCGGGCATCCCCGTCGTCGTCAGCGCGGACGTCCGCTTCGGTGACGTGGACCACGTGGCCCCCGACTCGGCCGCGGCCTTCCGCGACGCGCTCGCCCACGTCACCGCCGCGGGCCGCCGCCGGGTCGGCATGATCGCCGGCCCCCGCGACGTGACCGGCGGCGACCCCCGGCTCGACGTGCTGCGCGCCGAGGCCCGGCGGTTCGGGCTGACGCTGGCCGATCCGTACGTCGTCCCCGGCGAGCACACCCGCGAGGCCGGTGCCGCCGCCTTCGAGGCCCTGATGGGCCTTCCGGAGCCCCCGGACGCGGTGTTCTGCGTCAACGACGTCACGGCGGTCGGCGCCCTGGAGAAAGCCGAGGAGCTGGGCGTCGACGTCCCCGGCGACGTCGCGCTGACCGGTCACGACGACATCGAGTTCGCCTCCCTGGTCCGGCCCCGCCTGAGCACCGTCCGCTACCCCGCGATCGAGGTCGGCCGGTCCTGCGCCCGGCTGCTGCTGAGCAGGCTCGACGGCAGGTCCGCGGCCCGTACGGTGCGCGTCGCGACCACCTGGGTGCCACGCGCCTCGGCCTGAACCTCCGCCGGGTCCGGTCCCCGCCCACGGCCCAACGACTTCCCGTCGACACCTAGCCCCGCTGCCGTCTTTGTGTTTGGCTACCCGGCACGCAATCGATTGCGTACGCCGGTCACCGCACGGTGCCCGCCTCGACCGGTCCGGCATCGGTCCAGGCCGGAGCGCCGGTCCGCCGAAGAGCCGAGCGACCCAGGGATGAGGAGAACCGATGACCCACCGAAGGCGCCTTCCGCGCTCACGCCGTCTGCTCGCCCCGGCACTCGCCCTGCTGCTGGCCGGTCTGTCGGGCTGCGCCGGGACGGACGACGCGGGCGAGACGAACGCGGACACCTCGTGCACCCCGGCCGAGGGAGAGGTGACCCTGGAGTACTGGTCCTGGGTCCCCGGGATGCAGCAGGCCGTCGATCTGTGGAACCGGCAGCACCCCGACATCCGCGTGAAACTGCGCACCACCCCCGCAGGCAACGCGGGTGCCTACCAGAAGCTGTCCAACGCCCTGAAGGCGGACGAGGCGCCGGACCTGGGACAGGTCGAGTACGACTCGCTCGCCAACTTCCGGCTCAAGCAGGGCCTCCGGGACATCGCCGCCTGCGAGCCGGTGCAGCGGGCCGAGGCCGAGTTCGTCGACTGGACGTGGTCGCAGGTCACCTTCGGCGAGGGCGGCGAGGACGGCGTGTGGGCGATCCCGCAGGACACCGGGCCGATGGCGCTGTTCTACCGCAAGGACGTCTTCGACCGCCTCGGCCTGGAACCACCCACCACCTGGCAGGAGTACGAGGCGGCGGCCCGCACCGTGCAGAAGGCGGACGGCGACCGGTACATCACCCACTTCTCCCAGACCGACCCCAACTGGTTCGCGGGCCTGCTCTGGCAGAACGGCGCCGAGATGTTCCAGCGGAAGGAGGACACCTGGAAGGTCACGGTCGACCGGCCGGAGAGCCGCCGGGTCGCCGAGTTCTGGCAGGGCCTGATCGATGACGACCTCGTCGCCACCGACCTCCAGGGCTTCTCACCCGCCCTGTACAAGGCATGGAACTCCGGTGAGGTGGTCACCTGGATCGGCGCCGCCTGGGGCTACAGCACCATCCGCGACAACGCCGGGAAGACCGCGGGCGCATGGGGGGTGGCGCCGATGCCCCAGTGGTCCGGAGGGCAGCAGCGCGCCGGCAACTGGGGAGGCTCGACCACCGCCGTACTCGCCGGGACCGAACACCCGCACGAGGCGGCGCAGTTCGCGACCTGGCTCAACACCGACCCGCAGGCCCTGCGGATCCTCAACCGCGAGGGCGGCCTGTACCCCGCCGCCACCGCCGGCCTCGAACTGCCCGCCCTGCAGAAGCCCGTCGACTTCTACGACGGCCAGAAGATCTTCGACGTCTTCGCACGGGCCTCCCGCAACGTCGACACCGAGTTCACCTGGGGCCCCACCATGACCGAAACCTACCGCCACCTGAGCGACGGCACCTCGGCCGTGACCGGCGGCGAGAAGACCCTGGGCGACGTCCTCGCCGAGACCGACCGCCGGACCGCCGAGTCGCTGCGCGAACAGTCCCTGAACGTCGCCGACTGACGGGTGAAAGGGCCCTCCGTGACATCCGCCGCCCCGCGACGAGCGGCGCCCGCGCCCACCGGACGCCGGCGCCGCTCCCTCGCCCCGCTGCTCTTCCTCGCCCCCTTCCTCGTCCCCTTCGTCCTCTTCACGCTGCTGCCCGTCGGCTACGCCTTCTGGCAGTCGCTCCACACGACCGAGCGCGTCGGCGGCACGTTCGGCCGTACGACCACCGTCTTCGCCGGTTTCGAGCAGTACGCGGAGGTCCTCGGCAACGACGCCTTCCTGGCCTCGGTGGGCCGCGTGCTGCTGTTCGGCATCGTGCAGATCCCCGTGATGCTCCTCCTCGCCCTCTCGCTGGCACTGCTGCTCGATTCCGGTGTGGCGCGGCTGAAGAAGTTCTTCCGCATCGTCTACTTCGTGCCCTACGGCATCCCCGGCGTCGTCGCCGCCCTGATGTGGGCCTTCCTCTACGACCCGCGGCTCTCGCCCGTCGTCGACGTGCTCCGCGACCTCGGTACCAGCCCCGACCTCCTCGCCCCCGGCGCGGTGCTGTGGTCCATCGGCAACGTCGTCACCTGGACCTACACCGGCTACAACATGCTGATCATCTATTCCGCCCTGCAGGCCGTGCCGCAGGACGTCCTGGAGGCCGCACGGGCGGACGGCGCCGGCGGCTGGACCGTCGCCCTGCGCATCAAGGTGCCCATCGTCCGTCCGGCGCTGATCCTCACCGCGGTGTTCTCCATCATCGGCACGCTCCAGCTCTTCACCGAGCCGCAGGTCTTCCGCGCCATCTCCACCAGCGTCACCAGCACCTACACCCCGAACCTCGCCGCCTACTCGCTGGCCGCCGCCGACAACTACAGCGAGGCGGCCGCCATGTCCGTCGTCCTGGCACTGGCCACGTTCGTGCTGTCCTTCGGCTTCCTGAAGTTCACCGGCAGGAGGGGCGCATGAGTCTCCTGACACGCACCGCAGGCGCCCACCCGCCCGGCGCCTCGCCCCGCGCACAGCGCGCCCGGGACCGCCGGTCGACGATTCTCGCCGTCGCCTTCATGGCCGTCGTCGCCTGCTACATGCTGCTGCCCGTCTACTGGCTGCTGGTCTCCGCGACCAAGAGCCAGCCGGACCTGATCGGCACCCCGGGCCTGCTGCCCGCGGACTGGCACCTCACGGCGAACCTGACCGCGCTGTTCAGCCAGGACGGCGGCGTGTACGGCCGCTGGCTGCTCAACAGCCTCCTGTACGCCGGAGCGGGCGCGGCCCTCGGTACCCTCCTCGCCGCCATGGCGGGCTACGCGCTCGCCAAGTACCGCTTCCGCGGCCGCGAGGCCGTCTTCTCCGTCGTCCTCGGCGGCGTCCTGGTGCCCGCCACCGCCCTGGCGCTCCCGCTGTTCCTGCTCTTCTCCGAGGCCGGAGCCACCGACACGTACTGGTCGGTCTTCCTCCCCAGCATCGTCAGCCCGTTCGGCGTCTACCTCTCGCGCATCTTCGCCGCCGCGTCCGTTCCCGACGAGGTGATCGAGGCCGCACGCATCGACGGCGCGGGGGAGGGGCGCATCTTCTTCGCCGTGGCGCTCCGCATGATGGCACCCGCCCTGGTGACGGTCTTCCTCTTCCAGTTCGTGGTCATCTGGAACAACTTCCTGCTGCCGTTGATCATGCTGCAGGACGAACGGCTCTACCCGGTCACCCTCGGCCTGTTCACCTGGCAGTCCCAGATAAGCCGCCTCCCCGAGCTCCAGACGCTGACCATCGCCGGATCGCTGGTCTCCGTCCTCCCCATCGTGGTGACGTTCCTGCTGCTGCAACGCTACTGGCGGGCCGGACTCGCCGCCGGGGCGGTGAAGTCGTGACCGCTTCCCCGCCCGGCGCCCACCCCCTCCACACCGTCGGCGAGCGGCTCGGCGGCCTCGCCTACGGCGGCGACTACAACCCCGAGCAGTGGCCCGAGGAGGTCTGGCCCGACGACGCCCGCCTCATGCGGGAGGCGGGCGTCAATCTGGTCACCGTCGGCGTCTTCGCCTGGTCGCACATCGAACCGCGCCCCGGCGTGTGGGACTGGGGCCGACTCGACCGCGTCCTGGACCTCCTCCACGGACACGGGGTCGCCGTCGACCTCGCCACCCCGACGGCGGCCCCGCCGCCGTGGTTCGCCCGCGCCCACCCCGACGCGCTCCCCGTCACCGCGGACGGCCGCCGCCTCTGGCACGGCTCCCGCCAGGCCTTCTGCCCCAGCCACCCGGCGTACGCCGCGGCCGCCGACCGCGTCGTCACCGCGCTCGCCGAGCGCTACGCCGACCACCCGTCGCTCGCCCTCTGGCACGTCCACAACGAATGGGGCAACCACAACGCCCTGTGCTACTGCGACACCAGCGCCGCCGCCTTCCGGGACTGGCTCCGCCGGCGCTACGGCACCCTGGACGGCCTCAACCACGCCTGGGGCACCGACTTCTGGAGCCAGCGCTACGGCGACTGGGAGGAGATCGTCCCGCCCCGCGGCACCACCGCGTTCGGCAACCCCACCCAGGAACTCGACTTCCGGCGCTTCTCCTCGGACGCCCTGCTCCACCGGCACCGTGCGGAGACCGCCCTGCTGCGCGCGCACAGCCCCGGCACGCCGGTCACCACCAACCTCATGGGCACCCTGGAGAAGAAGGTCGACGGCTTCGCCTTCGCCGAGGCCTGCGACCTCGTCGCCGTCGACCACTACCTCACCGCCGCCGACCCGGACGCCCATGTCGGACTCGCCCTCAACGCCGACCTGGCCCGCGGCATGGCGGGCGGCCACCCCTGGCTGCTGATGGAGCACTCCACCTCCGCCGTCAACTGGCAGCCCGTCAACATCGCCAAGCAGCCGGGGGAGATGCGGCGCAACACCCTGGCCCACCTCGCCCGGGGAGCGGACGGCGCCCTCTTCTTCCAGTGGCGCCAGTCACGGGCCGGGGCGGAGAAGTGGCACTCCGCGATGCTCCCGCACGGCGGCACCGGCACCCGCGTCTGGCGCGAGGTCACCGCGCTCGGCCGCGACCTGCGGAAGCTCGCCGAGGTGCGCGGCTCGCGGACGGTGGCCGACGTCGCGGTGCTCTTCGACTGGCACGCCTGGTGGGCCCTGGAACTGCCCGCCCGGCCCTCGTCGCACCTGCGCTACACCGATCTCGTGCACGACTGGTACGCCGCCGTGTGGTCCCTGGGCATCACCTGCGACCTGGTCCCGCCGTCCGCTCCGCTGGACGGCTACCGGGCGGTCCTGGCACCGGGCCTCTACCTGCTCGCCGACGACGACGCGAAGCGGCTGGCCGCCTACGTCCAGGGCGGCGGTCACGCCGCGTTCGGCTTCTTCAGCGGAGCCGTCGACGCCGACGACCGCATCCACCCCGGCAGCCACCCGGGGGCACTGCGCGACCTGCTCGGGCTGGCCGTGGACGAGTACCTGCCGCTGCACCCCGGCCGGTTCCTGAGCCTGGACGACGGCTCCCGCGCCACCACCTGGGCCGAGCGCATCGAGCCCCGGGGCGCGGAGGTCCACCGCAGCTTCGCGCACACGCCCGAGGGCGGTCCGGCGCCCGGGCAGCCCGCCGTCACCCGCCACACCCGTGGCGCCGGAACCGCGTGGTACGTGGCCACCCGCCTGACCCCGGAGCCGCTGCGTCAGACCCTCGGCCACCTGCTGCGACACGCCGGGGTCCGTCCGGCGGCCCCCGTGCCGCCGGGGGTCGAGGCCGTGCGCCGCGTCTCCGGCGACCGCTCCTACCTCTTCCTCCTCAACCACACGCCGTCGGAGGCGAGCGTCGCCGTGCGCGGCACGGACCTCCTCACCGGCGAGCACCACGATCCGCTGTGCCTCGCGGCGGGCGACGTCGCCGTCCTTCTCGAAGACCGCGACTAGACATGCTGACACTCTCTGCATAAAGTGTCAGCATGTCACCCCGACCCCGACTCGACCTCGTACTGGACGCGGCGCTCGCCGCGTTCCTCCGCTACGGAGTGAAGCGCACGGCGATGGAGGACATCGCCCGTGAGGCGGGCATGTCCCGTTCCTCGCTGTACCAGTACGTCCGCAGCAAGGAGGACGCGTTCGCCCGCGTACGGGAGCGCATGTTCGCGCGCGCCGTCGACCGGGCGGCGGCCGCCGCCGGTGCGCACGACGGGCCGGTGGAACAGACCGTCGCCGTGCTCGCCGTCAAGCTGCGCCTCGTCGCCTCCGTCCACCGGGACTCGCCGCACGCGCGGGAGATCCTCGCCGAGCACGACCGTTCCACCGCCCCCGGACAGGACGCTCTGCTGGCGGGACTCGCCGGAATCCTCACCGGCGTGCTCGCGCCGCTGGCCGCGGCCTCGCCCCTGAGCGCGCAGGAACTCGCCGGGGTGCTGCTGGCACTGACCCGCGGCCTGGAACACGACCTCGACCACCCGGACCGGGCGGAGCGGCTCCTCGGCGAGACCGTCCGCCTCCTGCTCGCCCCGCTTGAGGAGACCGCATGAACGACCCCCACGGACCCGTGCTGATCACCGGCACGACCGGCGGCATCGGCGCCGCCACCGCAGCACGTCTGGCCGCCGACGGCATGACCGTCTACGCCACGGCACGCCGCCCCGAGGCCCTGCGTGCACTCCAGGACGCGGGCTGCCGCACGCTGCGACTCGACGTGACCGACGAAGAGTCGATGCGGGCGGCGGTGGAAGAGATCACCGCCGAGCACGGCGGCCTGGGCGCCCTGGTCAACAACGCCGGCTACGGCGCGTACGGCGCGGTCGAGGAGGTGCCGCCGGAGCAGCTGCGGGCACAGTTCGAGACCAACGTCTTCGGCCTGGTCCGCCTGACCCAGCTCGTCCTGCCCCACATGCGCGAGGCGGGGCGGGGGCGGATCGTGAACGTCTCCTCCATGGGCGGCCGCCTGGTCTTCCCGCTCGGCGGCGCCTACCACGCCAGCAAGTACGCGGTGGAGGCCTTCTCGGACGCGCTTCGGCACGAGGTGACGCCCTTCGGCATATCCGTCTCCCTCGTCGAACCCGGCCTGATCCGTACCGGCTTCGGCGCGACCGCGGGCGACACCCTGGCCGCCGCCACCTCCCCGCGCAGCCCCTACCGGCCGCTCGCCGACGCCGTCGAGCACCGGATGACCCGCACCTACGGCTCCGCGCTGGCCGCGGGCCCCGACCCGGTCGCCCGCACCGTGCACCGCGCGCTGACCGCCCGGCGCCCCCGCCACCGCTACGTCGTCACGCCCGCCGCCCGGGCCCTGATCCACACCCGCCGCCTGCTGGGCAGCCGCGCCTGGGACGCCTACCTGCGCCGCCAGTTCCGCACACCCGCGACCGCCGACCGGTAGCGGAGACCGCGGCGCGTACGGCGCTGCGCGTATCGTCCGTCCATGAGCACTGCATCGCCTCGCGTCCTGGTCATCGGACTCGATCCGCGCCGCGTACCCGGGCCGTGGGACCCCGAGCCGGTGGTCAGGGCGATCGAGGCGGGACTGGCCGAGTTCGCCGCGCACGGCGTGGGCGCGGAGACCTGCCTCATCGGCCTCGACGGGAGCGACGACGTGGAAGCGGTCGTCGGCGACGCGCTGCGAGCCCGAAGGTGGGAGTGCGTCACGGTCGGCGGTGGCCTGAGGCACTCGGACGATCACGTCGAGCTCCTCGAGCGGGTGGTCCACCTGATCCGGCGGCACGCACCCGACGCCGCCATCGCCTTCAACAGCAGCCCGTCCACCCTCTACGAGGCCGCGGCCCGCTGGATCGCGTGACGGCGGGGCACACCGTGCCCCGCCGTCACGCCGCGACACCGACCCGGGCCTGACGGCTGATCAACTCGCCCCTCCCACGGGCCGGATGGGGTCGACGGGCCGCCGGCGCCGACGGCTCGCGGCCGGTTCGCGCTCTCGCGGTGCGGAGCCGGCCCGCGCTATAAAGTCATGTACATGCCTAGGGCCGTCGGCCTTCGGCTCTGGGCCCCTACCCCCACGAGGAGGCCGTACATGTCGTTCGGCACAGCAGTGCGCGCATGTTCCGCAGCGGTCCTGATGGTGGGCACCCTGCTGGGTGGCCAGGCCGTCGCCGCTCCCGCCGCTCCCGCGCAGAACGAGTTCGCCGCCACCACCGTCACCTACGACGTCAGCGCCGCCGCCGAGTTCGTCGACGCCGTCCACCAGGGCGCCGCCAACTGGAACGAGAGCGTCGACAACGTCGAGCTCGTGGCCGCCCAGCCCGGCGGGCCGGCCAACATCGAGGTCATCGCCGACAACGGATGGCCGCGTGCCATCACCACCAGCCTCGGCAACGGCATCGTCTACATGGGCCGCCAGGCAACGGCCGAGGGGCACCATCCCGTCCGCATCGCCGCACACGAGTTCGGCCACATCCTCGGGCTCCCCGACATCAAGCCCGGCCCGTGCTCCAGCCTGATGTCGGGGTCGACCGGCGGTGTGGGCTGCACCAACGCCTACCCGAACGCCGCGGAGGCCGCCCAGGTCGAGGCGAACTTCGGTGGCCTCCTGTCCCGGGAGCCGTACGACGAGCCGCTGGTCTTCCAGGACTGACGGCAGTCCACACCACGCGTCGACCGGCCCGCGCGGGAACTCACCCCGTGCGGGCCGCCGGGTGGCGGAAGCGTCCCCGATCCGGCAGCCCACCTGCACGTACCTCGAACGACTCCCCGGCCGATGGCGGGCCGACTCCGCCGCGCGCGGAGGTCACCGCCGCCGCGTGCAGGCGTCCCCGCGCCGTGGGGAAGCGCGTGTGCCGAACCATGCCAGCGGCGTGGACGCGAGGATGACGATCGCTGTGGCGGTGAAGGCGCCAGCGAGGCTCACGGCTCCCGACAGGAGGCCAACGGCCGCCGCGCCGATACCGGTGCCGGCGTCGTAGGCCATGTTCCACGCCGTGCCGGCCAGGCCGCTTCCGTTCGCATCGACCCTGGCGAACATGAGGACCAGGGTGTCGTTCTGCAGCGCACCGAAGCCGAGCCCGTAGACAACCGCGGCCGCCATGGCGACGCCCGCCGGTGACACGCCCGCCACGGCCGCCGCGAATCCGCCCACGCCTGCCGCACACGCCACGACCCCGGCCGCCAGCAGGCGGCCCGGCCCCAGCCGGTCACTGAGCCGGCCAGCCCCCCAGCGCCCGGCGACGACGGCGGAAGAGAGCACGAAGAGCGCGGTCGCGGCCAAGGAACTCCCGGCCAGTGCAAGGGGAAGGAAGGAGGTCACACCGCCGAGAGCGCAGGCCGCTGTGAGGAGCACCGTCCCCGGGCTCACCAGGGGCCGCCACCGCGGCCTCGTGCGCTGCGGACGGACGGCCGAGCACGGAGGCGTGCGTCCGCCCGTCCCACCCTTCACGGCCCGGATCACCGGCGCCGCCGCCAGGCTGACCGCCGTCGTGAGGACGAAGACCGGGACGAAGCCGAAACGCTCGACTCCCCATACCGCCAGGGGCAGGCAGACCACCTGAGGCAGCCCCACCGCGACGCCGTACCAGCCCACCGCCCGCCCCCGCTGGTCCTTCCCCACGAGTTCGGCGACGAGCGTGCTTCCCGCGACGGCGACCATCCCGAAACCTGCACCGCGTACGGCCGAGACCGCCAGCACCCACGCCACGCCCGAGGACGCCAGGTACGCCAGAGTCGGAGCGCCGAGCAGCACCGCCCCCGTGGCGAAAACCGCCTGAAGTCCGCAGCGCCTCAGCAGCCACGGCATGGCCAGCTGAACGGCGACCGTGGCGCCCATCGTCACACTCGTGGCAGCGCCCACCCCCGCGGAACCGGACCCTCCCGCGGCCGACCACAGCGGCACCACCGACAGCATCGGGGCGTAGTTCGAGAAGGCACCCGCCGAGGCGGCGAGGAGAAGGAGGAAGTCGCGACCGCCCAGCCCTGTGCGCGGGAGGTCGCGGCGTGGACGGGGAGCGTCTCGGGTGAAGGCCATACCCGACGTTGTAGAAGCCGAAGTCTCATCGCGTCCAACGAAGGTTTTCGATCGAAGCCATCGAGGAATGCAATGAGTGTGGAGATGAAGCACCTCGTCACGTTTCTCGAAGTGGCCCGCTCGATGAGCTTCACCAAGGCGGCGGAGGAACTCGGATACGTGCAGTCGAGCGTCACCACCCACATCAAGGCGCTCGAAGCCGACCTCGGCGTCCAGCTCTTCGAGCGCCTGGGCCGCCGCAACGTCCTCACCGCCGCCGGTGAGGAACTACGGGAACACGCGCGCACCCTGATCACCTGCTCCGAGCAGGCACGCGAAGCGGTGCGGCAAGCCGCCGGAGACCCGCACGAGGTCCGCGGCACCCTGCACATCGCCGCTCCGGAGAGCCTGTGCGCCTATCGTCTCCCCGACGTTCTCCGCGCGCTCCAGGATCGGTACCCGCTGCTGCGCGTCGTCTTCCGGCCCGCGGGAAGGGCGAATCTCCTGGCCGCCGTCAAGGACGGCAGCCTCGATGCCGGCTTCCTCCTGGAGCAGAGCGTCCACGCCCCCATGACCACGGCCGAGGCGCTGACCGAGGAACCCCTCCTACTCGTGGCACGCCCCGGCCACCCACGCGCGCGCGACAGGAGGACCACCACTGCGCACCTCGCGGACCAGACGCTGCTCGTCATCGAAAAGGGATGTGCCCAGCGGGAGTTGATCGACGCGGAACTCAAGGAAGCCGGCATCGACCCGGTGACCATGGAGTTCTTCAGTGTCGAAGCCATCAAGAAGTGCGCAGCGGCCGGCCTCGGAGTCGGTCTCCTCCCGGCGTCGACGGTGGACGAGGAGGTCCGGCGCGGCGAACTCGTCGCCCTGCCCTGGACACGCGCGCCGCGCCTCGGCATCTACATGATCACCCACAAGGCCCGCCGGCCGACGAGAGCACTCCGCGACCTCGCGGCACTGGCTCGCGAGTGCTGGTGAGGTTCCGTCGTCACGCTGCGTCCCGGAGGAGCGGGGCTGCCGACTCCCCACGCCCCGCTCACCGCATGCCCAGCCAGACCGTCCGGAGGCTGGCGTCAGGTCCGGGGGCACGAGGTGGACGGGGCTCGGCTCCGTCCGTGCAGAAGGCCGGACAGATCATCGACAGTCCGGACCGGCCCCGTTTTCGTTCCCTGCCTCCCGGTCCGGTGCGGGTCTTTGCGGATACCCCGGCAACTCGCCGCAGCGGCCCGAACACGGCTCATCGGAAGCAGGTGATCCGTTCCGGCAGAACGTGGGCGGGGGGCCGGTCGCGGTCAGGTGGCCTTCGTCCAGCGCGCCCTGCGGGGAGGCGTGTTGGTGTCCCTGCTCCGCGCACTCGCCGGCACGTGGGTCGTCGTGCACGGGAGGGAGCTCCTCGGGGACGCGATGTCGCACGGCATGCTCCCCGGCGTCGCCCTCGCGTCGCTGCTCGGGCAGAACCTGCTGCTCGGCGCAGCGCTCAGCGCGGGCGTGATGGCAGCGGGCGTCACCCTGCTGGGCAGGTCCCGACTGCTGCCGTTCGCACCGGTGCGCGGGGTGGTGTGGGTCGCGGACCGGATGGCCGACGCCGCCGAGGAGGAACGGCGGGCGCCCGGCCGCCGTCCACATGCGCATCCGTGCCCTGAACGACATACTGGAGGCGGGGGAGATCAGCCTGCACGAGTTCGAGCAGGAAGAGGAACGGCTATTCGATCTCCTCGAACCGCCGGTTCCTCCGGCTCCAGCCGGGCGGGCCGACGCCACCCCCGTGCCGGGGAGGCACCGATGACACAGAACAGCAAGCTGCTCGCGGCGAGTCTCGTGGGCGGCTACCTGCTGGGCCGCACCAGGAAGGCCAAGCTGGCGCTCGCCCTCGCCTCCTGGGTGCTGGGGCGGCGCAACGGCTTCAACCCGCAACGGTTGCTCACCGAGGGCCTGAAACGGCTGACCGGGTCACCCGAGTTCTCCCAGCTGAACGACCAGCTGCGCGGCGAACTGATGGCCGCGGGCCGTTCCATGGTGACGGCCGCCGCCAACCGCCGGCTGGACTCCCTCTCCAACGCACTGCGTGACCGTACGGACTCCCTCTCCGGTCTCGGCGGCGCAGCCGGAGGCGTGGCGGGCCGGGAACAGGCAGAGGACTCCGAGGAGGGTGAGGAACCCGAGGAGACGGCAGAGAAGCGTCCGGCCCGTGCGGCGCCGGCGAAGAAGGCCGCCCCGCCGAAGAAGGCCCCGGCGAAGAAGACCGGAGCGGCCGCGAAGAAGGCGACGGGGAAGAAGTCGGCCGCGAAGAAGACCGCTGCCCGGAAGGCGGCCTCTCCCTCCACCCGACGGCCGCGAGGGAGGTAGTCGTCATGTCATCCACCGACAAGGCCGGAGGCACGGCTGACACCGGCCTCGACCGGCTGCGTGAGGAGATCACCGCGTATCTGACGGCGCAGGCGGGGCATCTGGCCGACTCGCTCGGCAACCGCATGTCGAGCCTCACCGACGACCTCAACGACGCGGCCGTGAACGGCGGCACCCTCGGGTCGGTCGCCTCCCGTGTGGTGGGCGGCGGGGACTCGCCGGTCAAGGCGCTCGTCGCGGAGAAGGCGAAGGACGCGAAGGACAAGACGGTGGGCAAGGTGAAGGACCTGGTCGGCGCGGGTGGCGGCGAGGGCGGAAGCAAGAGCGACACCAAGGTCACCAACATCGTCGAGGTGCTCGACGTGGGCGTGCCCCTGCGTACCGCGTATGACAACTGGTGCGATTTCGAGGAGTTCGGCACCTACATGAAGGGTGTACGCAACGCCTCCCGCAAGGAGGACACCACCTCCGACTGGAAGGTGAAGGTCGGCCCGTCCACACGCGGCTGGGAGGCCACCGTCGAGGAGCAGATACCCGACGACCGCATCGTGTGGTCCTCGCAGGGCTCCAAAGGCAGCACCCGTGGCGCGGTCTCCTTCCACGAGCTGGGCCCGACGCTGACCCGCATCGTGGTGGTGGTCGAGTACACGCCCTCGGGCTTCTTCGAGAAGACCGGCAACCTCTGGCGCGCCCAGGGCCGCCGCCTGCGCCTGGACCTCAAGCACTTCCAGCGGTACGTGACACTCAACGCCGACGAGGACGTCGAGGGCTGGCGCGGCGAGATCCGTGACAGCGAGGTGGTCCTCAGCCATGAGGACGCCCTGGAACAGGAGGAACAGGAGTCCGGAGAAGAACCGGACGAGGCCGCCGAAGGCGAGGCCGAGGAGGAGTGGGACGAGGAGGACGAGTACGACGAGGAAGACGCCTATGACGAGGACGAGGAAGAGGAGGAGGACTGACCCACATGCGGCTCCCGGACACCCGGCCCGACACCACGACCCCCTACGGCTACGCCCCGCCAACCTCGCCGACGAGCAAATGGAACGCATCGGTACCACCCTGATGCTGCTCGACCAGCGGATGAGTGAACTGTGCGAGCAGCACAGCATCGCTCCGGACGACGTGCACCTCGACCTCGGGCCGCTGGGAACGCTCCTCCCCCGCGCCGGAACCGATGCCGCCTCAGGCAGAGACCGACGCCCGTCAAGACGCCTGTTGAGCGGGGGAGGCACACAAGGACGGCCGAGTCGTCATGGGCGTGTGCAGTGTCGGCGGCAGTCCCGTACGAGGTCGGCCCAGGACCCGGTCGACTCGCGCAGGCCCTCGGCGGGCGCGATCAGCTCCTTACTCGCTATCGCGAAGCTCTGGATGCAGGCACGGACCCTGCGACGGTGGCTGTGTGGATCTCCGAAGTCCAGGTGCTCAAGGCCGAAGCGCATTCAGTGCCGGCCGGTGTCCAGAACCGTCAGCGACTCAGCGTGGTCGAGATCCGGGAGCTGGTGGCGTCCGTAGGTGGACTGGCCGGCGCGAACTCGGAGGCGACGGCTGAGGACAAGCGGGAGCTCCACCGAGCACTGGGACTCCGCCTCACCTATGAGCCAGCCCACGCGACAGTGCGGGCCGAGGTGAACCTCGACCCGCACGCAGTGGAGCTGAAGAGAGTGTCGGGAGGGGGACTTGAACCCCCACGCCCTGTAAAGGGCACTAGCACCTCAAGCTAGCGCGTCTGCCATTCCGCCACCCCGACAGGTGAGCGTCCGGCGGCCGGGGCCGCCTCGACGTGACCAACTCTAGCATCGGCGCGCGGGTGGTCGATCACGCGGCCTCTTGGGGGCGGGGCGGTCGAGGCGAGAGGATGGAACCCCGCTACATCAGGAGGCAGCGTGAGCCAGTCGAGCCCGGCACCGGAACGCAGGGGCGAGGACGAGGTCGTCGACCTCTGCCGCGATCTGATCCGCATCGACACCAGCAACTTTGGCGGCAACGACTCCCGCGGGGAGCGGGCCGCCGCCGAGTACGTGGCGTCCATGCTGGCCGAGGTCGGCGTGGAGCCGCAGATCATCGAGTCCGAGCGCGGCCGCGCGTCGGTGGTCGCCCGGATCGAGGGCGAGGACTCCTCCCGGCCCGGCCTGCTCATCCACGGCCACACCGACGTCGTTCCCGCGAACGCCGAGGACTGGACGCACCACCCGTTCTCCGGGGAGATCGCCGACGGCTGTGTGTGGGGCCGTGGCGCGGTGGACATGAAGGACATGGACGCCATGACCCTGGCCGTCGTGCGCGATCGGCTCCGCAGCGGCCGCCGGCCTCCCCGGGACGTGGTGCTCGCCTTCCTGGCGGACGAGGAGGCGGGCGGCATCTACGGCGCCCGGTACCTGGTCGACAACCACCCGCACCTCTTCGAGGGGGTCACCGAGGCGATCGGCGAGGTCGGCGGCTTCTCCTTCACCGTCAACGAGGACCTGCGGCTCTACCTGATCGAGACGGCCCAGAAGGGCATGCACTGGATGCGGCTCACCGTGGACGGAACCGCCGGCCACGGCTCGATGACCAACGACGACAACGCGATCACCGAGCTGTGCGAGGCGGTCGGACGGCTGGGCCGGCACCGTTTCCCGGTGCGGGTGACCAAGACGGTCCGCTCGTTCCTGGACGAACTGTCGGACGCGCTGGGCACCGAGCTCGACCCGGAGGACATGGACGAGACGCTCGCCAAGCTCGGCGGCATCGCCAAGATCATCGGCGCCACTCTCCAGAACACCGCCGCTCCCACCCAGCTCGGCGCGGGCTACAAGGTCAACGTCATCCCCGGGCAGGCCACCGCGCACGTCGACGGCAGGTTCCTGCCCGGCCACGAGGAGGAGTTCCTGGCCGACCTGGACCGCCTCCTCGGGCCACGGGTGCGCCGGGAGGACGTGCACGCGGACAAGGCGCTGGAGACGAGCTTCGACGGTGCCCTGGTGGACGCCATGCAGTCCTCGCTGCGCGCGGAGGACCCGGTGGCGCGCGCGGTGCCCTACATGCTGTCCGGCGGCACGGACGCCAAGTCGTTCGACTACCTGGGCATCCGCTGCTTCGGGTTCGCACCGCTCAAGCTGCCTCCGGAGCTCGACTTCGCGGGCATGTTCCACGGCGTCGACGAGCGCGTGCCGGTGGAGGGCCTGAAGTTCGGCGTACGGGTGCTGGACCGCTTCCTCGACCAGTGCTGACGCCTCCGCGCGCAGAGCGAGAACGTCCGTACGCCTGTGCGGGATTACTCATGAAGAGTGAATGAGCGCCGGGAGTCGTAGCCCGGTTCCCCCCTCCTCGTTACACGGTGTGCGGTCCGCGGTATGGGATCGCATTGCCAACTAGGAGGAACAATGCTCAAGAAGGTCGTCGCCACCGCGGCTGCCACCGGCTCCCTGGTGCTCGCTGGTGCGGGCATGGCCGTTGCCGACGCCGGCGCCAAGGGTGCCGCCGTGAACTCCCCGGGCGTGCTGTCCGGCAACGTCGTTCAGGTCCCCGTGCACGTGCCCGTCAACGTGTGCGGCAACACCGTGAACGTCATCGGGCTGCTGAACCCGGCGTTCGGCAACACCTGCATCAACGACTGAGGTCGTTCTCCCCGCTAGGGGAATCCGCCCCACCGGGGGCGAACACCGCCGCGCGGCCCTGGAGTGCGAGCCACGTGCTCCAGGGCCGTCGGCCTTCTGGACGAGTCGATGTGACGGTACGACAGCCGTACCGACTCGTGATTTCGTGAGAAATGAAGTCAGGGGAAGAACCATGCGACAGGTCACCAGAAAAGGCCTGATCACCGTGGCCGCGGCGGGCGGCGTGCTCGCGATCTCGGGGGGCTCTGCCTTCGCCGACGCGACCGCCGACGGCGGTGCCGTGAACTCGCCCGGCGTGCTGTCCGGCAACTCGGTGCAGGCGCCGGTGCATGTGCCGGTCAACGCGTGCGGCAACACCGTGAACGTCATCGCGCTGCTGAACCCGGCGTTCGGCAACACCTGCGTCAACGACGGTGGTGACGCCTCCTCCGCGCAGAGGGACGGCGGCCACCAGAACGGCGGCCAGGACGCGCCGGACGCCCATCAGGGCGGCGGTCACGAAGGCGGCAGCACCGCCGAGAGCACCACGGCCAACTCGCCGGGCGTCGGCTCGGGCAACAACGTGCAGGCGCCCGTCGAGGTGCCGGTCAACGCCTGCGGGAACAGCATCGACGTGGTCGGTCTGCTCAACCCGACCTTCGGCAACGGCTGCGCGAACGAGTCGGGGCACACCCCCGACCAGCCGGACACCCCGGAGGAGCCGAACACTCCGGAGGAGCCGAACACCCCGGAAGAGCCGAACACCCCGGAAGAGCCCAAGCCCGAGGGTGAGAAGCCGGAGGCCCCGAAGGAGCAGCCGAGCGCCCCGGAGACCCAGACGGTCGCCACGCCGGAGCTCGCCCAGACCGGCGCCGGCTACCAGCTGGAGACGGCCCTGGGCATGGGCGCGAGCCTGCTGCTCGGCGGGGCCGTGCTGTACCGCCGCGCCCGCGCCGCCCAGCGCTGACGCGAACCGTCACACCCCTCGGCCGCCAGGCCGAAGAGCGGGCTCCGCGCAGCGGGGCCCGCTCGTGCGTCCGGGCCTCGCCGGGACGGTCACCACGTGGCGCGCAGCTGGCGGATGATCCGGCGGCGCAGCCGGACGCGCCGGCTGCCGTCCGGAAACAGCCGCAGCCTGTCCAGTTCCCAGTGTCCGTACTCGGCGTGGTCGGTGAGAAGCTGCGTGGCGGCCTTGCGGGATACCCCACGCGGAACGTACACATCGCGAAATTCGTATTCCGGCATCTCATCCATTGTGCGGGCAGGGGCCGATTGCGGATAGCGTCTGCACTATGTCTGATGCTGAGCAGCCGACCGCTGCCGAGGTACGCGCCGCCGCGGACGCGGTCAAGGCCGCGCTGGACCGGCACCTGGAGGCGGTCGAACGCCGCGCGGAGGCTTCCTCCGGAGGCGTGACCGACCCCGCCGCCGACACCGCCGTCTATGCCGCCTTCGACGAGTTGGCGGCGGCGGGCGAGGCGTACGACGAGCTGCTCTACGACGCCTACGACGAGGTCACGCCGTTCGAGATCCCCGGCGGCGACACCATGCCCGACTACACCGGGCCGGACGAGCCGCGGGCGCTCAGCGTCCTCATCCGCCGCGACTACACGGTCACCGAGCCTTCCCGGCTGCTGTCGCAGGCCCAGCGCGTCACCGACCTCGACCCCGAGTCCGCGGACGAGTCCGAGTGGGGCGCCGGACACAGCGTGCACGCCGCGCTCGGTGTGCTCTTCGGCGAGTACGAGCCCGACGAGATCGCGACCCGGCACAAGGAGTTCGGCCTCGAGGAGGGCGACGCCACACTGTGGATCGCCGCCGCCGACGAGCCGGGCGAGCCGGGGGAGTGGCTTGCGGCGCCGTTCGACGAGGCCGACCCCGAGCGGGTGGTCTGCCGCTTCGACGTCAGCACCGTCTTCGACGACGAGGACGTCGACGGCGACCCGGGCACGACCGGCGGCCGCAGGGGCGCGCCCGTCCGCTGACCCGCGCCGCCGCGATCCGGGGCCCACGACAGGGCCGACGGGGCGGGGCCGGGACAGCACGGCTAACCGGTGCCGGCGCGCACCGCCGCGACAGCCTGCGCGAGCAGTCTCCGCAGGCGGGTGGTGCGCTCCGGCGCCGTACGGCCCGCGACGGCCTCGGCCAGGGCCTGCTCCGCGCCGTGCACCACCGACAGGTGCCGTGCCGCACGCCCGAACGCCGTGTACACCCACTCACGGGTCAGGGCGTCCGCCGCGTCTCCCGGCAGCACGGCGACCACGGCCGGCCAGCGCGCCCCCGCGGCCTGGTGGGCCGTGACCGCCCAGCCGTGCCGGACCGTCGCGGCCACCCGGTCCGGACGCACGGCGACCGTGCGCCCGGGCAGATCGATGCGCAGGCCGTCGTCGTCGCCCGCCGCCACCGTGCCCGTCGCGCCGCGGCCGGGGGCGGGGGAGTACAGCACCCGGTCACCCGGGTCGAAGCCGCCGAACCGTCCCGGGCCGGGATTGAGCCGTTCCTTCAGCGCGGCGTTCAGCACGCGGGTGCCCGCCGCCCCGTCGTGGCCCGGCACGATCACCTGTGTCTCGGCGGCGGGCACGCCGATCGCCCGCGGTACCGAGTCCGCGACCAGCTGCACGGTGCGGTGCACCGCCTCACCCGCGTCGCGCACCGGGACGATGACCACCTCCCGGTCCGGTGCCTCGACCTGGAGCAGCTCTCCGGCGCCCACGCCCGAGACCAGCTCGCCCAGCGGACCCGGGTCGGGCGTACGGGAGACGACCTGCGGGCAGCAGCGGGCGGCGGGCACATCGTGGAAGACCCGTCCCGGGCCGGCCGGGCCCAGCTCGTGCGGGTCACCGCTGAGAACCAGCCGGGCCCCGTCCGGCAGCGACTCGGCCAGCGCCGCCGCCTCCTCGGTCCCGAGCTGCGCCGCGTCGCACACGACCAGCAGGTCCAGCTCCCAGAGGCCGTCGGTGTCCCGGGGCGGGCCCTCGCGGCCGGCCAGCAGCCCGGCCACCGTGCCCGCGGCCTCGCCGCCGTCGTCCGGCAGCAGCCGGGCCAGGCGCTCCCGGCCGTTCTCCCCGTGCGCCACGGCGAAGGCCCGCAGGCCGAGGGTGCCGGCGGACGCGGCCAGGAAGGCGGGCTCGGCCCGGGCCGCCTCGCCGCCGCTGTGCGTGACCACGCCGTGGCCGGCCGTGGCCCGCACCAGCTCCGCGGCCGACGGAGTCGGCGCCGCCGAGGCGACCGCCTCCCACGCGTCGGCGTCTCCGGCCAGGACCGTGCCCGCCAGGCGGGCCAGGGCGTCCGCGAGGCTCTCCTCGGCCAGCGCGTGCCGCTCCAGCCCGACCAGCAGCCGGACCGGACGCTCCTCCTCGCCGCCCTCGCCGCCCTCGCCGCCCTCGCCGCCCTCGCCGCCCGGCGCGTCCGCCTCGGACGCGTCGGCGGCCGCACGGTCGGTGACGTCCAGGGAGTCCAGCGCCTCCTCGAACACCAGCACGGTGCCGTCGTCGACGGCGGCACGCACCGCCTCGTCCGGCTCCGGTACCGCGTGCTGCGCCAGTGCCCGGCCGAGTGCGGCCGGTTCGAGCACGGTGTGGCCCCTTGCGGCCGCTCGCTCCAGCATCCGCACCACCAGTGCGCGGGCGCGCCGTTCGTCGCCCGGCCCGCACGCCTCCCCGAGCAGTGCGCGGGCGAAGGAGTCGGCCTGCTCGGTCCGGACGGCGGGGACGGCGAGCAGCTGCCACGGGTCCGCGGCCAGCACCTCGTCCGCCTGCTCGCCCAGCGCCGCGACGACCTGCTCGCCCAGCGCCTCCGGCGCGCCGCCCCGGGCCAGCACCGCGCGGACGGCGCCGGGCACGGTCACGGGGGCGCGCTCGCCGTCGCCCGTCCCGGCTGCGGCGACCGCTCCCGGGCCGCCCGGGGCACGCGGCGCCCGGCGGGCGGGCGGGCGCAGCCGGTCGGCGAAGAACGAATCCGCGGACCGCTCGCCGCTCTCCACCGCCCGCACCGCGGCGAGGAGTTCGGCGGCCCTCGCGTTGCCGCCCGCGGGCGCGTCGGCCGCGCCGTCGCCGGTGGCGTCCTGGCTGGTCACAGCTCGCTCCAGTCCTGGTCGGGATAGCGGTGCACCGGAGCGGACACGTCGTCCAGCGCCCGCCGGATCTCGTGGGGAAGACTAAGCCCCTCCACTGACAACGCCTCACCGAGCTGCTCCGCCGTCCGCGCGCCCACCACCGGCGCCGTCACACCCGGCCGGTCCCGCACCCACGCCAGCGCCACCTGCAGCGGGCTGACGGCCAGTCCGTCGGCGGCGGTGGCCACCGCGTCCACGATCCGCGCGGCCGTCTCGTCCAGGTACGGCGCCACGAAGGAGGCCAGCCGCTCCGACGCGCCGCGCGACCCCGGCGGGGGTGTGGCGTCCCGGTACTTGCCGGTGAGCACGCCCCGTCCCAGCGGTGAGGACGGCAGCAGGCCGAGTCCCAGATCCCGCGCGGCCGGCAGCACCTCGCGCTCCACGCCGCGCTGCAGCAGCGAGTACTCCATCTGTGTGCATGCCAGCCGGGTACGTGCGCCGGGCGCGGCGAGCTGCCAGGTCGCGGCCTTGGCGAGCTGCCAGCCGGAGAAGTTCGACAGGCCCGCATACCGGGCGCGGCCGCTGGTCACCGCGATGTCCAGTGCCTGGAGCGTCTCGTCCAGCGGCGTGAGGGGGTCGAAGGCGTGCAGTTGCCACAGGTCGACGTGATCCGTGCCCAGGCGCTCCAGCGACGCGTCGAGGGAGGCCAGGAGGTGCCCGCGGGACGCGTCGAAACGGCGCTCCGGGTCGGGGACGCTGCCCGCCTTGGTGGCGATCACCAGGTCGCGGCGGGGCACCTTGTCCTGCAGCAGCCCGCCGAGCAGGTACTCGGCGCCGCCGTCCGCGTACACGTCGGCGGTGTCCACCAGTGTGCCGCCGGCCTCCCAGAAGGCCCTGAGCTGGTCGGCGGCGTCGCGCTCGGCCGTGTACCCGTCGCCCCGCTCGCGGCCCCAGGTGAGCGTGCCCAGCCCGATCCGCGACACGCGCAGGCCGGTGTGCCCCAGCTGCCTCGACTCCATGGGCGTTGAGCGTACCGACGGGCACACGCTAGAGTCCCCGGGACATCGTAGTTACTGATCAGTAAGGGGGCCGGTATGCGGCTCGGCATCAACCTCGGCTACTGGGGAGCCGGGATGGACGCGGACAACCTCGCCGTCGCCCAGGAGGCGGACCGCCTCGGCTACGCCGTGTGCTGGGCCGCCGAGGCCTACGGCTCGGACGCCCCGACCGTGCTCTCCTGGGTCGCCGCCCAGACCGAGCGCATCGACGTCGGCTCCGGCATCTTCCAGATCCCCGCCCGCACTCCCGCCATGACGGCCATGACCGCCGCCACCCTGGACACCCTCACCGGCGGACGCTTCCGCCTCGGCCTCGGCGTGTCCGGCCCGCAGGTCTCCGAGGGCTGGTACGGCGTGAAGTTCGACAAGCCGCTCGCCCGCACCCGTGAGTACGTCGAGATCGTCCGCAAGGCCATGACGCGCGAGCGCCTGACCCACCAGGGCGAGCACTGGACGCTCCCCCTGCCCGACGGGCCGGGCAAGCCGATCAAGCTCACCGTCCACCCGGTGCGCGAGCACATCCCGCTCTACATCGCCGCCATCGGCCCCAAGAACCTGGAGCAGACCGGCGAGATCGCCGAGGGCGCACTGCTGGTGTTCTTCTCGCCCGAGCACGCCGAGGAGACCACGCTGGGAGCCGTACGTGCCGGCCGGGCCAAGGCCGGCAAGGACCTGGACGGCTTCGACATCTGCCCCACCGTGCCGATGGCCGTCGGCGACGACGTGGACGCCCTCGCCGACCTGTTCCGGCCCTACACCGCGCTGTACGTGGGCGGCATGGGAAGCCGCAAGCAGAACTTCTACAACAAGCTCGCCCAGCGCATGGGCTACGAGAAGGAGGCCGCGGAGATCCAGGACAAGTACCTGGACGGCGACAAGGAGGGCGCCGCGGCGGCCGTGCCGAAGCAGCTCATCGACTCCACCACGCTGCTCGGCCCCGTGGACCGCATCGCCGACCGGATGCGGGCCTACGCGGAGGCGGGCGTCGGCACCCTCTCCCTCGCGCCCGCCGGCTTCACGCTGGACGAGCGGATCGCCGCCCTGCGGGCCGGGGTGGAGGCCATGGAGCGCGCCGGACTCGCCTGACGCGCGGCTGCCCGCCGCCGGGCTCCGGGGAGACGACGGGGACGGCGGGCCCGGGGGAGTGGGGGAACGAGATCACGGCCGTGGTGGGGGCTCGGGGGTCATCCCCGCCACGGCCGTCACCCCCTCAACGCCGCGGCGCCTCCGGAGGTTACGCACCCGCGCCGACGAGCACTCCACCGGCCACGTTCGGCCCTCAGGGACCTGTCCGCCTACCCTGGCTGCCATGCCCACGCTGATCCTCCTGCGGCACGGCCGGTCCACCGCCAACACCGCCGGCCTGCTCGCCGGCCGCACCCCGGGGATCGCCCTGGACGAACTCGGCCGGGAACAGGCCGCCGGCCTGCCCGCCCGCATCGCGCCGCTCGCCCCCGTGCTCGCCGTCACCAGCCCGCTCCAGCGCTGCCGGGAGACCCTCGCCCCGCTCGCCGAGGCCCGCCCGGACCTGGCCGTGCACACCGAGGACCGGATCAACGAGTGCGACTACGGCGACTGGACCGGCCGCAAACTCGGCGAGCTGTCCGACGAGCCGCTGATGGCCACCGTCCAGCAGCACCCGTCCGCCGCCGCCTTCCCGGGCGGCGAATCGATGCGCGCCATGCAGCACCGCGCGGTCGAGGCGGTGCGCGACTGGAACGCACGCGTCGAGGCCGAACACGGCCCCGGCGCCTGCTACCTGATGTGCGCCCACGGCGACATCATCAAGTCCGTCGTCGCCGACGCCCTCGGCATGCACCTGGACCTCTTCCAGCGCGTCTCCGTCAGCCCCTGCTCCGTCACCGTCGTCCGCTACACCCCGCTGCGCCCGTTCCTGCTGCGGCTCGGGGACACCGGTGAACTCGACTCCCTGGCGCCACCGCCCGATCAGGAGCCGCCGCCCGGCGACGGATCGGCGACCGGCGCGCCCGCTGCCGCCCCCGGAACGGGTACCGGAACCGGAACCGACGCTTCCGAGGCGCCCGTGGGCGGCGGTCTCTAAGCACGCCCTCAGGCGCGGTGATCGCCTGGCGCAGTAGGGTGCCAGTGACCGAAGCAGTCGACGACAACGGAGCAGGACGTGTCCCGTCAGGTGTTCCTCTACGACCCGCCGGACCGGTTCGTGGCCGGCACGGTCGGGCTGCCTGGCCGCAGAACTTTCTTCCTCCAGGCCACGGCGGCCGGCCGCACCACCAGCGTGGCGCTGGAGAAGGCACAGGTGGAAGCCCTGGCGGAACGGATCGACGAGCTGCTGGACGAGGTGGTGCGGCGCTCCGGAGGCAACGCCCCGGTACCTGCCGTCGCCCCCACCGAGGTGGACGACACCGAGCCGCTCCAGTCCCCGGTGGACGAGGAGTTCCGGGTCGGCACGATGGCGCTGGCCTGGGACGGGGACGGCGAGCGGATGGTCGTCGAGGCCCAGGCCGTGGTGGAGCTGGAGGCCGACTCCGACGAGGATCTCGCCGAGGCCGAGGAACGCCTGCTCCAGGACGACGAGAACGGCCCGCCCATGCTGCGGGTCCGCATCAGCGGCGCGATGGCCCGCGCCTTCGCCAAGCGCGCCCTGGAGGTCGTGAACGCCGGGCGGCCGCCGTGCCCGCTGTGCAGCCTGCCGCTCGACCCGGAGGGACACGTATGTCCGCGCCAGAACGGGTACCGACGGAGCGAGTGACCACCCTCCCGACCGCGGCCGCACGCGACCTGCTCGCCCACGGCACGCTCACCGTCCGCGGACGCATCCGCAACGCCTCCAACGCCGTGCTCTTCGCCACGGTCGACGCGGACGGCGAAACCCTCGACTGCGTCTACAAGCCGGTCGCCGGCGAACGCCCCCTGTGGGACTTCCCCGACGGCACCCTGGCCGCCCGCGAGGTCGCCGCGTACGAGGTGTCCGAGGCGACCGGCTGGAGGCTGATCCCGCCCACCGTGCTGCGCGACGGCCCGTACGGCGAGGGCATGTGCCAGGCGTGGGTCGGCCCGCCGCCCGGCCGGGAACCCTCGGACCCTGCGGACCACTCGGACGACGACGGCAGCGGCCTCGGGGAGCTGTTCACCCTGGTCGAGGGAGGGACGCCGCCCCCCGGCTGGAAGACCGTCGGCCACGCCGAGACCGAGGACGGCCGGCCCGCCCTCTTCGTGCACGCCGACGATCCCCGCCTGCGGCGGCTCGCCGTGCTGGACGCGGTGCTCAACAACGCCGACCGCAAGGGCGGACACCTGCTCACCTCGCGTGACGGGCGCCTCCAGGCCATCGACCACGGCGTGACCTTCCACGCCGAGGACAAGCTGCGCACCCTGCTCTGGGGCTGGGCCGGCGAACCGCTGACCGGCGAGGCGGTCGCCGCGCTGCGCGTGCTCCGGGATGCGCTGGCGGACGGCGCGCCGCTCGCCCGCCGCCTGCCGCGACTGCTCACGGCCGCCGAGGTGGACGCCGTGCGCGGACGCGTCGGCGCGCTGCTGGCCGCCGGGCGCCACCCGCTGCCCGGCGGCGACTGGCCCGCCATCCCCTGGCCCCCGCTCTAGCCCGGCTGCCCGCACCCGGCCCCGCCGTTCGTCAAGGGTGCCCATCCGGCCGTATCGACCGCCGGGTTCGTGGCCGGTACAGCCGTGCGGTTAGGCTCGACGCATGCATGCCTGGCCCGCTTCCGAGGTCCCCGCGCTGCCTGGTCAGGGCCGCGACCTCCGGATCCACGACACCGCCACCGGGGGGCGGGTGACCTCCACCCCGGGGCCCGTCGCCCGCCTCTACGTCTGCGGCATCACCCCGTACGACGCCACCCACCTGGGGCACGCGGCGACGTACAACGCGTTCGACCTCGTCCAGCGCGTGTGGCTCGACACCAAGCGCCAGGTCCACTACATCCAGAACGTCACCGACATCGACGACCCGCTGCTGGAACGCGCGGCGGCCACCGGCGAGGAGTGGGCCGCGCTCGCCGAGCGCGAGACGGCGCTGTTCCGGGAGGACATGACGGCGCTGCGGATGCTCCCGCCGCAGCATTTCGTCGGCGCGGTGGAGACCATCCCCCGCATCGTCCCGCTCGTCGAACGTCTCCGGGACGCGGGCGCCGCGTACGAACTGGACGGCGACGTCTACTTCTCCGTCGCCGCGGACCCCCACTTCGGCGAGGTCTCCGGCCTCGACGCGGGCACCATGCGGACCCTGTCCGCCGAACGCGGCGGCGACCCGGACCGCCCGGGCAAGAAGAACCCGCTCGACCCGATGCTGTGGATGGCCGCCCGCGACGGCGAGCCCAGCTGGGACGGCGGCTCCCTCGGCCGGGGCCGGCCCGGCTGGCACATCGAGTGCGTCGCCATCGCCCTGGACCACCTCGGCATGGGCTTCGACGTGCAGGGCGGCGGCTCCGACCTCGCTTTCCCGCACCACGAGATGGGCGCCTCGCACGCCCAGGCCGTCACCGGCGAGCACCCGTTCGCCCGCACCTACGTCCACGCCGGCATGGTCGCCCTGGACGGCGAGAAGATGTCGAAGTCCAAGGGCAATCTGGTCTTCGTCTCCGCGCTGCGCCGCGACGGCGTCGACCCCGCGGCCATCCGGCTGTCCCTGCTGGCCCACCACTACCGCGCCGACTGGGAGTACACCGACGGCGTGCTCCGGGAGGCAGAGCAGCGGCTCGCCCGCTGGCGCAGCGCCGTCTCCCGGCCGGACGGGCCGCCCGCCGACGGCGTCCTCGCGGAGATCAGAGAGGCTCTCGCCGACGACCTCGACGCCCCTGCCGCCCTCGCCGCCGTCGACCGGTGGGCCGCCGCGCAGGACGCGACCGGCGGCACCGACACCGCCGCACCGGGCCTGGTCTCCCGGGCCGTCGACGCCCTCCTGGGCGTCGCGCTCTGACCCACCCGTCCCAGGAACGCTCAGCGGCCCGCCGCGAAGGACAACCCTTCGCGGCGGGTCGCACACCTACCGCTCACCTGCCGTTCACCTGCCGGGCCCGCCCCGGACTCAGTCGTCGTTCTCCTCCCGGCGGTCACGCTCCGCCGACCCGCCCGTGCCCGGAGTGCCGTCGCCGGACCCCTCCGCATCGCCGCGGTCGTCGTCCGGCCCGCTCCGCGCCTCGGGACCCGTGCTCCCGGAGCGACCCGCGGAACGCCTCCCGCCACCGGGACCGCGTCCGCCCGCTCCCCGCCCGCCGCCGCGCCGGAACGATCCGCTCTCCGGCCCCTCCCCGGCCCGCCCGGCGGACGGGCCGCCGTCCCTGCGGCGCAGGTACCGCTCGAACTCCTTCGCGATCGCCTCACCGGACGCCTCCGGCAGCTCCGCGGTGTCCCGTGCCTCCTCCAGCGACTGGACGTACTCCGCCACCTCGCTGTCCTCCGCCGCGAGCTGATCCACGCCCAGCTGCCAGGCCCGCGCGTCCTCCGGCAGCTCGCCGAGCGGCACGCGCAGCCCCAGCAGGTCCTCCAGCCGGTTCAGCAGCGCGAGCGTCGCCTTGGGGTTCGGCGGCTGCGACACGTAGTGCGGCACCGACGCCCACAGGCTGACGGCCGGGACTCCCGCGTGCGTGCACGCCTCCTGGAGGATGCCGACGATGCCGGTGGGCCCCTCGTACCGCGACTCCTCCAGCTGGAGGGTCCGCGCCAGGTCCGGGTCCGAGGTCACCCCGGTCACCGGGACGGGGCGGGTGTGCGGCGTGTCGCCGAGCAGGGCGCCCAGCACCACCACCATCTCGACGCCCAGTTCGTGTGCGAAGCCGAGCACCTCGTTGCAGAAGGAACGCCACCGCATGCTCGGCTCGATGCCCCGGACCAGCACCAGGTCACGTGCCCTGCCCTTGCCGTCGGAGTCGCCGACGCGCACGACCGACAGCCGTGTCGTGGGCCAGGTGATCTTGCGGGCCCCGTCGTCCAGCCACACCTGCGGGCGGTTGACCTGGAAGTCGTAGTAGTCCTCGGCGTCCAGCGCCGCGAACACCTCGCCCTTCCACTCCCGCTCCAGGTGCGCGACCGCGGCGGAGGCGGCGTCGCCGGCGTCGTTCCAGCCTTCGAACGCGGCCACCATGACCGGGTCGACCAGCTCGGGAACCCCCTCGAGCTCGATCACCCAGCGCCTCCTTACCCCCGGTCCGGAGCACTGCGCTCCGGACCGGCTGCCGTACGTGTTCCGTGCCTCGCCCAGCCTACGGCGTGCGGCCCCTCCCGCCGCATCCCTCGTGGCGGCGCGGACACGCTCCGGGGACCGCACCAGTCGCGGCGGTAGGCCCGCCAGTCGGCGGGTGTCGCCGCGAAGTCGACGTACAGTGCCACCCCGAACCTCCGGCGCGACGGGTCCTCGCGCCCCAGCCCCAGCCGCACGCCCCGCACGGCCGCCGGGACCGTCTCGGCCTCGGGCTCCCGGCCGGGGGTGTCGGTGTGGTAGAAGGGCAGGCCCATCAGCACGTCCACGTCCTCCGGCGCGTTCTCCAGCGCCAGCTCCGTCTGCTGCGCGACGTAGCCGCCGTAC
Source organism: Streptomyces sp. CNS606 (assembly GCF_000426325.1). Classification (NCBI taxonomy): domain Bacteria; kingdom Bacillati; phylum Actinomycetota; class Actinomycetes; order Kitasatosporales; family Streptomycetaceae; genus Streptomyces; species Streptomyces sp. CNS606. The sequence goes on along the minus strand of NZ_AUFD01000007.1, from coordinate 196,058 downwards.
AGGCTCTCCAGCGGCGTCCAGGTGTCGTACGACATCACCGCGATCTGGTCGACACGCCGCGCGACCTGCCCGAAGTAGTCCCGCGACCACCACTTCGTGCGCCCGTCCTCAGTGAGCAGCCCGGCCAGCGCGTGACCGCCGGGGACCGGGTCGATCTGGTGCGAGGCGACCGAGAGGACTCCGCCGCGCGCGTGCACGGTCCGCCGCAGCCGGTCCAGCAGCCGCAGGTAGTGCGGGCTGCCCGAACGCAGCGGCTCCAGGTTCAGGTGCACGCCGTCGAAACCCAGGTCCAGCACCCGGCGCGCACTGTCCACGACGGCCCGCCGGGCGGCCGGACCGGGCAGCAGCAGGCCACCCGGGTCGCCGTCCTCGTACACCACCAGCTGACCCAGCCACGCCTGCACCCGTACGTCCGGGAGCTCCCGCCGCACGGACTCCAGCAGCCACGCGGCCCGCGGATGCCGCTCGGGGCGCAGCGTGCCGTCGAACTCCATCGGGCCGGTGTGCACGTACAGGTCGCGGATGCCGGTCCCCGCGATGCGGCGCTTCAGCCGCGCCAGGTCGGCCTCGTCCCGGCGGCCGTCGACCCAGGCGTGCCCCAGCCACACCGCGTCCCGGCCGCGGGTGAGGGTGTCCGCGGCCGGGACGCCCGCGTAGAACGCCCGCAGCGTCGCCGCGCCCGTGAGCGGCGGCAGTACCAGCAGTACGGCCAGCACCACCGCGGCCCGCTTCAGCCCCCGCCTCGACGGCCGCAGGCCGCGCAACACCTTCCCCACGCCCATGAACGTTCCCCCACTCCCGTACGCCGGACGGGTGATCACCCTGCCACACGGGAGCGGGGGAGCGGCCGTCAGTCCTCGCGCGCCGCCAGCAGCGCCGCGACCCGGTCGCGGACCGGTTCGGTGTCCAGGCCGCGCACGGTCAGCGTGGTGCGGCGGCGCAGCACGTCGTCCACGGTCTGCGCCCACTCCCGGTCCCGCGCGTAGACGACCTGCGCCCAGATCTCCGGCCCGTCCGGGTGGATCCGCTCGCCCAGCGCCGCGTCCGCGTCCACCAGCCGCGCGACGTCGAACGCGAGGGAGCCGTAGTGGGTGGCGAGCTGACGTGCCGTCGCCGGGTCCATGCCGGCCCCGGTCCGCCCGTCCGCCAGCAGCCGGTGGGCCACCGCGTCCGGGTTGGCGATACCGGGCAGCGGCGTGCGCCGCACCAGCGAGGAGACCGGTACCGGCACGCCTGCCGCCCCGGCGGTCCCGCCCACGGAGGGGAGCGCGGCCAGCTTGTTCATGACGGCACGTCCGATGTGCCGGTAGGTGGTCCACTTGCCGCCGGCGACCGACAGCATGCCGCCACGGCCCTCCGAGACCACCGTCTCCCGCTTCGCGGACTCCACTCCGCCCGGCCCGCCCGGCAGCACCCGCAGACCGGCGAACGCGTACGTCATCAGGTCCCGGGACAGGTGCTCGCGGCGCACCGAGAGCGACGCCTCGTCGAGAATCTGCGCGATGTCGGCCTCGGTGGCGCTCACGTCGGCCGGGTCGCCCTCGTACGCCTCGTCGGTGGTGCCCAGCAGGAGCTGGTCCTCCCACGGCAGGGCGAAGGTGATGCGGTACCGGTCGATGGGTGTGGCCAGCGCCGCGCGCCACGGCGAGCGCCGGCGCAGCACCAGGTGTGCGCCCTTGGACAGCCGGATGCTGGGCGCCGCGCCGGGGTCCTCCATCCGCCGCACGTGGTCCACCCAGGGGCCGGTGGCGTTGAGCACCAGCCGTGCGTCGACGCCGAACTCGGTACCGTCCAGGCGGTCCCGCAGCTCCGCGCCGGTCACCCGTCCGCCGGCGGACCGCAGTCCGGTCACCTCGGCGTGGTTGAGCGTCACCGCGCCGGACTCGACGGCGGCGCGCACCGTCATCAGCGCCACCCGCGAGTCGTTCATCTGATGGTCGGAGTAGACCGCGACTGCCTTGAGGTTTTCCGTACGCAGCCCGGGGTTCGCCGCGGCCGCCTTCGCGGGGGAGATGACCCGGCCGACGCCGTCGCCGAAGGCGGACAGCGCCGAGTAGGCGAACACGCCCGCGCCCAGCTTGGCCGCGCCGTGCGGGCCTCCCCGGTACACCGGCAGGTGGAAGGTGAGCGGGTTGACCAGGTGCGGGGCGACGTCCTTCGCCAGCACCCGCCGCTCGTGGTGGTTCTCCGCCACCAGCCGGACGGCGCCGGTCTGGAGGTAGCGCAGCCCGCCGTGCACGAGCTTGGAGGAGGCGGAGGAGGTGGCGCCGGCGAAGTCGCCGGCGTCCACCATCGCCACCCGCAGCCCGGACTGCGCGGCGTGCCAGGCGACCGAAGTACCCAGAATGCCGCCGCCGATCACCAGCAGGTCGTACGTTCCCCGGTCCAGCAGCTCCCTGGTCTCGGCGCGGCCCTGACGGCCGAAGGCGTTCCCGCCGCGGGCGGGCGTGCCGAGGGTGGTCGCGGTCATGCTGATCAGTTCTCCTCTTCGATCCAGCCCATGGTCCGCTGGACGGCCTTGAGCCAGTTGCGGTACTCGCTCTCGCGCTTCTCGCTGTCCATGCGGGGCGTCCACTCGGCCGCCCGCTTCCAGTTGGCGCGGAGCGCCTCGGTGTCCGGCCAGAAGCCGACGGCGAGACCGGCGGCGTAGGCGGCGCCGAGGCAGGTGGTCTCGGCGACCATCGGCCGTACGACCGGGGCGTCGAGGAAGTCCGACATGGTCTGCATCAGCAGGTTGTTGGACGTCATGCCGCCGTCGACCTTGAGCGAGCTCAGCTCGACGCCGGAGTCCTTCTGCATCGCGTCGACGATCTCCCGCGTCTGCCAGGCGGTGGCCTCCAGCACGGCCCGGGCCAGGTGCGCCTTGGTGACGTAGCGGGTCAGGCCCGTGATGACGCCGCGCGCGTCGGAGCGCCAGTACGGCGCGAACAGGCCGGAGAAGGCGGGCACGAAGTAGGCGCCGCCGTTGTCGTCGACGGAGCTGGCGAGCGTCTCGATCTCGGCCGCGCTGTTGATCAGACCCATCTGGTCGCGCATCCACTGCACCAGCGCGCCGGTGATGGCGATGGAACCCTCCAGCGCGTACACCGGCTTCTCCTCGCCGATGCGGTAACCGACCGTGGTGAGCAGGCCGTTGTAGGAGTTGACGGCCTCCTCACCGGTGTTCAGCAGCAGGAACGTGCCCGTGCCGTAGGTGGACTTCGCCTCCCCGGGGGCGTAGCAGGTCTGACCGAACAGCGCGGCCTGCTGGTCGCCCAGGGCCGAGGCCACCGGCACGCCCTCCAGCGAGCCCCGGGCGTGCCCGTACACCTCGGCCGAGGAGCGGATCTCCGGCAGCAGCGAGAGGGGGACGCCCATCGACTCGCAGATCTTCTCGTCCCACTGGAGCGTGCGCAGGTTCATCAGCATGGTGCGCGAGGCGTTGGTGACGTCGGTGACGTGCACCCCGCCGTCCGGACCGCCGGTGAGGTTCCAGATCACCCAGGAGTCCATCGTGCCGAACAACAGCTCGCCGCGTTCGGCGCGCTCCCGCAGGCCGTCCACGTTGTCCAGCAGCCAGCGGATCTTGGGACCGGCGAAGTAGGAGGCGAGGGGCAGGCCCGTCTCGCGGCGGAACCGGTCCTGGCCGACGTTGCGGCCCAGCTCCTTGCACAGCGTGTCGGTCCGGGTGTCCTGCCAGACCAGGGCGTTGTGCACGGGCTCGCCGGTGGCGCGGTCCCAGAGCAGTGTGGTCTCGCGCTGGTTAGTGATGCCGAGCGCCTTGACGTCCTCCCGGGAGATGCCGGCCCGCTCCAGTGCGCCGGCGACCACCTCCTGGACGTTGGTCCAGATCTCGGCGGCGTCGTGCTCGACCCAGCCGGGGCGGGGGAGGATCTGCTCGTGCTCCTTCTGGTCGACCGAAACGATCCTGCCGTCCCGGTCGAAGACGATGCAGCGGCTGGAGGTCGTGCCCTGGTCGATGGCGGCGATGAACTCGCGCTTCGGGGCGTTCGCGGCGGGGGTCTCGCTCATGGTGGGCTCCGGTGGCGTCGGGATGGGCTTGTGGTCGGGTTCTCAGGCGAAGGCGAGGGTGTACAGGCCGCCGGCCAGTGCGCCGCCGAGCAGCGGGCCGGCCACCGGCACCCAGGCGTAGCTCCAGTCTGATCCGCCCTTGTTCGGCAGCGGCAGCAGCGCGTGCACCAGGCGCGGGCCGAGGTCGCGGGCCGGGTTGATGGCGTAGCCGGTCGGGCCGCCCAGCGACAGGCCGATGCCGACGACGACCAGCGCGGTGATCAGCACGCCCAGCGGGCCCAGCCCTTCACCCTCCTGGTTCAGGCCCTGGGTGAGGATGGCCAGCACCAGCACGACCGTGGCGACGACCTCGGTGGCGAGGTTCTGCCAGGTGTTCCGGATCTCGGGGGCGGTGGAGAATATGCCGAGCACGGGACCGGGCCCCGGAGTGGCCGGGCCCTGAGCCGTACGGTCGGCCACCGCCGTCTCCTGCGCACCCGGGCCGCCGGTCGCCTCCCGGCCGGTGAGGTGGGCCAGGAACTGGCCGTAATAGGCCACCCAGACCAGCGAGGCGCCCAGCATCGCGCCGATCATCTGCGCCAGCACGTAGGCGGGCACGTCGCTCCACTCGGTACCGCCCTGCACGGCCAGGCCCACCGTCACCGCGGGATTGAGGTGCGCGCCGGACACGCCGGCGGCGATGTAGGCGCCGGTGAGCACCGCCATGCCCCAGCCGAGCGCGATGGCCGTCCAGCCGGCGTTGAACGCCTTGGAGTGCCGGAACGTCACTGCGGCGCACACGCCGCCGCCGAGCAGGATCAGCACCGCAGTGCCGACGATCTCGCCGAGGAAGATGTCGGAGGTGGACACCGGCGACTCCTTTGTTTCGTCCGATGAGGGGCGGGCGGCGGTGCGCGTTCTCGTCCGGTGTTCGACAATGCCGACCGCCGGACGGCAGTTTTCTCCGCCCAGCGGCAACCGTCAAGAGGCTGGACGCCGGGGGATGCCGCCGGAGCCCTCCCCGGCGGAGCGTCCGGCCTGCGGCGGCCGGGCATCAGAAACGCCCCGAACCCAGGTCCCGGGACACCGCGCGGGCGCAGTCCCGCACCGACGCCACCAGCGCCGGCCGCAGCTCCCCGGCCCCGTCGCACACCCGCTCCACCGCGCCGGTGATTCCCACCGCGCCCACCGGCATCCGGCGCCGGTCGTGGATCGGCGCAGCGATGGACGCCAGCCCTTCCCAGGTCTCCTCCACGTCCGCCGCCCAGCCGCGCGTACGGGTCAGCTCCAGCACCGACTCCAGACCCTCGGGTGCGGTCACGGTCCGGCCGGTGAGAGCCTCCCGGGGCGACTCCAGCACCTCGCTGTGCGCCACCGGGTCGTACGCCGAGAGCACCTTGCCCAGGGCGGTGCTGTGCAGCGGCTGCATCGCGCCCACCTCCAGCACCTGCCGGCTGTCGTCCGGGCGGAAGACGTGGTGCACCACCAGCACCCCCTGCTGGTGCAGCACCCCCAGGTAGACGCTCTCCCCACTGGACCGCGCCAGGTCGTCCGTCCACACCAGCGCCCGGGCCCGCAGTTCGTGCACGTCCAGGTAGCTGTTGCCCAGCCGCAGCAGCTCCGCGCCGAGGGTGTACCTGCCGGTGGCCTCGTCCTGCTCGACGAAACCCTCCTGCTGGAGCGTGCGAATCAGCCCGTGGGCGGTGCCCTTGGCGAGCTGGAGGGCGGAGGCGATCTCGGAGAGGCCCAGGCGCCGTTCACCGCCCGCCAGCAGCCGCAGCACGGCCGCAGCCCGTTCGAGCGACTGGATGGTCCGGGCCATCGGCAGACTCCTTGCCGGATCGAGTGCATTCGACAATGCCGAACGCTATCGCCTGATGCCGACGCGCCGAAAGGCGAGGGCAATCCCCGGAGTGCCGTCCCGCTCCGCGGAACGCCCGGGAGAGCCTTGCGGTCGACGGCTACCCTGGTCTGGTGCGCCGTCCCCACGGGTGGCGCAAAGCCGACAGCCGTCGCAACCCCTTGGAGCAGTTCCATGGCCTCGCCGAGCACGCCGTCCCCCGCCCGCACCACCCGTGCAGACGCCCTCCGCGAGGCACTGGCCTCCCGGGTCGTGGTCGCCGACGGAGCGATGGGCACGATGCTCCAGGCGCAGGACCCCTCGCTGGACGACTTCCAGCAGCTCGAAGGCTGCAACGAGATCCTCAACGTCACCCGCCCGGACATCGTCTCCGCCGTCCACCGCGAGTACTTCGACGCCGGTGTGGACTGCGTGGAGACCAACACCTTCGGTGCCAACCTCGCGGCACTCGGCGAGTACGACATCCCGCACCGGATCTTCGAGCTCTCCGAGTCCGGGGTGCGCATCGCCCGCGACGTCGCCGACGCGTTCGAAGAGGGCGACGGACGCGTCCGCTGGGTCCTCGGCTCCATGGGCCCCGGCACCAAGCTCCCGACCCTCGGACACGCCCCCTACGCCGCCCTGCGCGACGCGTACCAGGAGAACGCCGAGGGCATGATCGCCGGCGGGGCGGACGCCCTGCTGGTGGAGACCACCCAGGACCTGCTCCAGACCAAGGCCGCCGTGCTCGGCGCGCGCCGCGCCCTGGAAGCGACCGGCACGTCCCTGCCGCTGCTGTGCTCCGTCACCGTCGAGACCACCGGCACCATGCTCCTCGGCTCCGAGATCGGCGCCGCGCTGACCGCGCTGGAGCCGCTGGGCATCGACATGATCGGCCTGAACTGCGCCACCGGCCCGGCCGAGATGAGCGAACACCTGCGGTACCTCGCCCAGCACGCCGGGGTCCCGCTCTCCTGCATGCCCAACGCCGGCCTCCCCGTACTCGGCAAGGACGGCGCGCACTACCCGCTGACGGCGCCCGAACTGGCCGACGCCCAGGAGTCGTTCATCAGCGACTACGGCCTCTCCCTCGTGGGCGGCTGCTGCGGCACCACCCCCGAGCACCTGCGGCAGCTCGTCGAACGCGTCCGCGGCAGCGCCCCCGCCCCCCGCGCGCCGCAGCCCGAGCCGGGCGCCTCCTCGCTCTACCAGACCGTGCCCTTCCGCCAGGACACCTCCTACCTGGCGATCGGCGAACGCACCAACGCCAACGGTTCCAAGAAGTTCCGCACCGCCATGCTGGAAGGCCGCTGGGACGACTGCGTGGAGATGGCCCGGGACCAGATCCGCGAGGGCGCACACCTGCTCGACCTCTGCGTCGACTACGTCGGCCGCGACGGCGTGGCCGACATGACCGAACTCGCCGGGCGTTTCGCGACCGCGTCGACGCTGCCGATCGTGCTCGACTCCACCGAACCCGCCGTTCTGCAGGCGGGCCTGGAGAAGCTCGGCGGACGCGCCGTCATCAACTCCGTCAATTACGAGGACGGCGACGGGCCCGACTCCCGCTTCGCCCGCATCACCCGCCTCGCCGCCGAACACGGCGCCGCGCTGATCGCGCTGACCATCGACGAGGAGGGCCAGGCCCGCACCCCGGAGCACAAGGTCGCCGTCGCCGAACGGCTCATCGAGGACCTCACCACCAACTGGGGCATCGCCGAGTCCGACATCCTCGTCGACTGCCTCACCTTCACCATCTGCACCGGGCAGGAGGAGTCCCGCAAGGACGGCGTCGCCACCATCGAGGCCATCCGCGAACTCAAGCGCCGCCACCCCGAGGTGCAGACCACCCTCGGCCTGTCGAACATCTCCTTCGGCCTCAACCCGGCCGCCCGGCAGGTGCTCAACTCCGTCTTCCTCGACGAGTGCGTCAAGGCGGGCCTGGACTCCGCGATCGTCCACGCCTCCAAGATCCTCCCCATCGCCCGGCTCGAGGAGGAGCAGGTCGAGGTGGCGCTCGACCTGATCCACGACCGCCGCCGCGAGGGCTACGACCCCCTCTCCCGGCTGCTGGAGCTCTTCGAGGGCGTGGACAGCAAGTCCCTCAGGGCCGGCAAGGCCGAGGAACTCGCCGCACTGCCCCTGGAGGAACGCCTCCAGCGCCGGATCATCGACGGCGAACGCAACGGCCTGGAGGACGACCTGGAGGCCGCGCTGGCCGAGCGGCCGGCCCTGGACATCGTCAACGAGACCCTGCTGGCCGGCATGAAGGTCGTCGGCGAGCTGTTCGGCTCCGGCCAGATGCAGCTGCCGTTCGTGCTCCAGTCCGCCGAAGTGATGAAGTCCGCGGTGGCCCACCTGGAACCGCACATGGAGAAGTCGGACGACGAGGGCAAGGGCACCATCGTCCTGGCCACCGTCCGCGGCGACGTCCACGACATCGGCAAGAACCTCGTCGACATCATCCTGTCCAACAACGGCTACAACGTCGTCAACCTGGGCATCAAACAGCCCGTCTCCGCCATCCTGGACGCCGCCCAGGAACACCGGGCCGACGTCATCGGCATGTCCGGCCTGCTGGTCAAGTCCACGGTGATCATGAAGGAGAACCTGGAGGAACTGAACCAGCGCCGGATGTCCGCCGACTACCCCGTCATCCTCGGCGGCGCCGCCCTCACCCGCGCCTACGTCGAACAGGACCTGCACGAGATCTACGAGGGCGAGGTCCGCTACGCCCGCGACGCCTTCGAGGGGCTGCGCCTCATGGACGCCCTCATCGCCGTCAAGCGCGGAGTGCCCGGCGCGGAGCTGCCCGAGCTGAAGAAGCGCCGGGTGCCCAAGCGGGACGCGGCCCTGCCCGAACAGCCCGCCAACGACGGCTCCGTGCGCTCCGACGTCGCACGCGACAACCCCGTGCCCGGCATGCCCTTCCGCGGCACCCGCGTCGTCAAGGGCATCGCCCTGAAGGACTACGCCTCCTGGCTGGACGAGGGAGCGCTCTTCAAGGGCCAGTGGGGCCTGAAGGAGTCCCGCACCGGTGACGGACCGTCGTACGACGAACTGGTCGAGACCGAGGGCCGCCCCCGCCTGCGCGGCTGGCTGGACACCCTCCAGCGCGACAACCTCCTGGAGGCGGCCGTCGTCTACGGCTACTTCCCCTGCGTCTCCAAGGGCGACGACCTGATCCTGCTGGACGACGACGGAGGGGAGCGCACCCGCTTCACCTTCCCCCGCCAGCGCCGGGGCCGCCGCCTGTGCCTCGCCGACTTCTTCCGCTCCGAGGACAGCGGCGAGACCGACGTCGTCGGCCTCCAGGTCGTCACGGTCGGCTCGAAGATCGGCGAGGCGACCGGCGAACTGTTCGCCGCCGATTCCTACCGCGACTACCTCGAGCTGCACGGCCTGTCCGTGCAGCTCGCGGAAGCCCTGGCCGAGTACTGGCACGCCCGCCAGCGCGCGGAACTCGGCTTCGCCGGCGAGGACCCCGGCGCCATCACCGACATGTTCGACCTCAAGTACCGCGGCGCCCGCTTCTCCCTCGGCTACGGAGCGTGCCCCGACCTGGAGGACCGGGCGAAGATCGCCGAACTGCTGCGCCCCGAACGGATCGGCGTGGAACTGTCGGCCGAGTTCCAGCTCCACCCGGAGCAGTCGACGGACGCCATCGTGCTGCACCACCCGGAGGCCAAGTACTTCAACGCACGGTAGCCGGTGCCGCACGGTGGCCGAGGGCACGCACGGTAGCCGCGCGAACGCCGTTCGGCGTGCCACGGGCGCATGATCCGTGCCCGTCGTACACTGGACGGTCCGGTACAGGCCGGTCGCCCGTTCCCGGTGGAGCGTGCGGCCGGCCTTCTCGTCCCTCCAGGAGGCGTGACGCGGATGACAAGCTCCCTCCCCGCTCCCATCACCCGTACGGCCGACGGCGCCGGACTGCAGGCGGTACTGCTGGACATGGACGGCACCCTCGTCGACACCGAGGGATCCTGGTGGGACGCGGAGGTCGAGGTCTTCGCGGACCTCGGGCACGAGCTCGAGGACACCTGGCGGCACATCGTCGTCGGCGGGCCCATGGCGCGCAGCGCGGGCTTCCTCATCGAGGCCACCGGCGCGGAGATCACGCTCGGCGAACTGACCGTGCTGCTCAACCACAAGTTCACCGAGCGCCTCGCCCACGGCGTCCCGCTGATGCCCGGTGCCCGCCGTCTGCTCACCGAACTACGGGCCCACCAGGTGCCGGCCGCCCTGGTGTCGGCCACCCACCGCGTCGTGATGGACCGGATGCTGCACTGGCTCGGCCCCGAGAACTTCGCCTTCACCGTCGCCGGGGACGAACTGCGGCACACCAAGCCGCACCCCGACCCCTACCTGCTCGCCGCCGCCCGTCTCGGCGCCGACCCCGGACGCTGTGCGGTGCTCGAGGACACCAGCACCGGAGTCGCCTCGGCCGAGGCCGCGGGGTGCCACGTGGTGGCCGTCCCCTCGGTCGCCCCCATCGCCCCGGAAGGCCGCCGCACCGTCGTGAAGTCGCTGGAGGAGGTCGACCTGGCGTTCCTCTCCGCGCTCGTCGCGGGCGGAGGCACGCGGCCCGGCCGCCCCCTCACCCGGGACGAAACGACCTGACGGACGGCGGAGTTGACGGCGTGACGTTCCTCACGCCACGCCCCTCCCGGGCCGGCCTGTGAGGGGCCCGCGACGGCCGCCGCGGGCCCGGCAGCCGTCCGTGAAGCCCGATATCCCCCGGATTTCTTCACCTCCCACGGCGTCCGGTATCCGGAGTGAAGATCGAGATTATCGGTGCGTGAGCGGGTGATCACCCGGGCTTGTCCGGCATGTCCCCGCAGAACTACTAACCTCTGTGTCCCGGCCATCTATCTGATGCGACAACCCGGCCGGACGAGGGAGACCGTCGACGATGAAGCGCAAGACCCTGGTGCTGCCTGCCCTGCTGGGCCTGCTCGCGCCCACCCTGGCGGCCTGCGGCGGAGGAACCGCAGGCGACTCGGGCGGCGACGCCATCGTCGTCGGAACCACCGACCGGTTCGCGGTCGGCGAGGCCACCCCCGCCCCGTTCGACCCCGCCGCCGCCTACGACATCGCGTCGTGGAACGTCATGCGCAGCACCTTCCAGACGTTGCTCCGCCCACCGCGCTCGGGCACCGAGCCGGAGCCGGAAGCCGCCCGCGAGTGCGCGTTCACCGACAAGCAGGGCACGCAGTACCGCTGCACCCTGCGGGAGGGCATGAAGTTCTCCGACGGCAGCGAACTCACCGCCCAGGACGTCGAGTTCTCGGTGGAGCGGATGCTCGACGTCGGCGCCGACCTCGGCCCCGCCTCGCTGCTCGGCAACGTCGACACGGTGCAGGCGGCCGGCGACACCGAGGTCGTCTTCCACCTCAAGAAGCCCGACGCGACCTTCCCCTACAAGCTCGCCACCCCCGCCGCGGCGATCCTGGACAGCGGGACCTACCCGCGCAACGGCTACCTGGAAGGCACCGAGGTCGTGGGCTCCGGCCCCTACCTGCTGGAGTCCTACGACGCCTCCGACGGCGTCGGCGTCTTCGTCAGGAACCCTGACTACACCGGCACGCTCGAGGTCCGCAACGACCGCATCGAGCTCCGCAGCTTCGACAGCGCCGAGGCGATGGAGAAGGCGCTGAAGAACGGTGAGATCGACGTCATGAACCGGACGCTGACGCCCGGCCAGGTCAACCGCCTGAAGATCGCGGACGACGACCGCATCGACCTCGTGGAGTCACCGGGCCAGGAGATCCGCTACCTCGTCTTCCACACCGACGACCCCACCGCCGGGCAGCCCGCCGTGCGCCGGGCGATCGCCCAGGTCGTCGACCGCAAGGCACTGGTGCGCGACGTGTACGAGCGCACCGCCGAACCGCTGTACTCCCTGGTGCCCAGCGGCCTGATCGGCCACCGCAACTCCTTCTTCAACGAGTACGGCGAGCCCGACCCCGCCGCCGCCCGCCGCACCCTGCGCGCAGCGGGCGTCGACACCCCGGTCCCGCTCACCCTGCACTACACCACCGACCACTACGGCGCGGTCACCCGCCAGGAGTTCCAGGAACTCAAGGAACAGCTCGACGCCACCGGCCTCTTCCGCACCGAGCTCCGGGGCACGCCGTGGGACGCCTACCGCAAGGAGGCCACCCAGGGTTCCTACGGCGTCTACGGCTTCGGCTGGTTCCCCGATTTCGCAGACCCGGACAACTTCGTCGCGCCGTTCTTCACCGAGGACAACTTCCTCAAGACGCCCTACGTCAACGACGAGATCCGCGACGAACTCATCCCGCAGACCCGCCGGGAGACCAAGCGCGCCGAGGCGGCCGACGAGTTCGGCCGCGTGCAGGACGTCATCGCCGGAGAGGTCCCCGTGCTGCCGCTGTGGCAGGGCAAGCAGTACATCGCCGCCCGCGACGACATCACCGGCACCGCATGGGCGCTCAACTCCGCTTCCGTCCTCCAGCTGTGGGAGCTCGGACGCGGCGTCAGCTGACCGCACGAACGGAGCCGGAGGGGCCGGTGACCCGCCTGCCGGGGCACCGGCCCCTCCGGCCCTCCCGCGGCCGTCTCAGTGGGCGCCGGGCCGCACCAGGCCGCTCTCGTACGCGTACACCGCCGCCTGCACCCGGTCCCGCAGGCTCAGCTTCGTCAGCACGTGCCCCACATGGGTCTTGACCGTCGTCTCGCTCACGAACAGGTCCGCCGCGATCTCGGCGTTCGACAGCCCCCGGGCCACCAGCTTCAGCACCTCCACCTCGCGCTCGGTCAGCGTGTGCAGCGTGTCCGGGAGCGGTTCCTCCCCCGACGGCAGCCTCCCGGCGTACTTGTCCAGCAGCCGCCGGGTCACCGACGGAGCCAGCATCGCCTCGCCCGCCGCGACCACCCGGATCGCCTGCACCAGCTCGCCGGCCGGCGCGTCCTTCAGCAGGAAGCCGCTCGCCCCCGCCCGCAGCGCCTCCACCACGTACTCGTCGAGGTCGAAGGTCGTGAGTACCAGCACCTTCGCCGGGCCGTCCTTGTCCGGGCCGGTGATCTGCCGGGTGGCCTCCACACCGTCCATCCGCGGCATCCGGATGTCCATCAGCACCACGTCCGGCTGCAGCGCCCGCACCTGATCCAGCGCCTGCAGGCCGTCCCCCGCCTCCCCGACGACGGCGAGATCGCCCTCCGCCTCCAGGATCATGCGGAATCCGGTGCGCAGCAGTGGCTGGTCGTCGACCAGCAGTACGCGGATGGCCACGTGGAGTCCCCTTCGGCGGACGGGCAGGCTGACGCCCCCATTCTCGCCCAGTCCTCAGAGCCGCGGCTCCGCGACCCCCTCCGCCGCGCCGGGCTCCCGCACCGCGCCGGGCTCGACGACGTCCTCCCGCTCCTCGGCGTCCTCCCCGCCCTCGGCGTCCTCCCCGCGCGGCTCCGGCAGCCGCGGCTGCACCGAGACCGGATACGGCGGCGGCGTGCCGCCGAACTCCGGACAGCGCGCCTGGTGGTCGCACCAGTCGCACAGCCGGCTCGGCCGGGGCCGCCAGTCCCCGGTCTCCGTCGCCTTCCGGATCGCCTCCCACAGCGCCAGCAGCTTCCGCTCCACGGCCCGCAGGTCCGACTCGCCCGGATCGTAGGTCAGCACATCGCCACTGCCCAGATACACCAGCTGCAGCCGGCGCGGCACGGCCCCGCGCAGCCGCCACAGGACCAGCGCGTAGAACTTCATCTGGAACAGCGCCTCGGACGCGTACTCCGGACGCGGCGCCTTACCCGTCTTGTAGTCCACGATGCGCACCTCGCCGGTCGGCGCGATGTCCACCCGGTCGATGATGCCGCGCAGCCGCAGCCCCGACTCCAGCCGGGCCTCCACCCGCAGCTCCCGCTCCGCCGGCTCCAGCCGCGTCGGGTCCTCCAGCGAGAACCAGCGCTCCACCAGCCCCTCGGCCTTCGCCAGCCACCGCGCCAGCTCCGCCCCGTCCGCCGGACCCGGCGCCCCGTCCTCGGCCGGCTCGGAGAACAACTGCGCCAGCTCCGGCCGCCGCGCCAGCAGCCGCTCCCACTCCCGCGCCACCATCGCCCGCGCCCGCGGCGCACTGCGCTCCGCCGCCGGCGCGTCGAACAGCCGCTCCAGCACCGCGTGCACCACCGTCCCCCTGGTGGCCGCGGCCGACGGCTTCTCCGGCAGCCGGTCGATCACCCGGAAGCGGTACAGCAACGGACACTGCATGAAGTCGCTCGCCCGCGACGGCGACAACGAGTCGGGAGCGGTGACGGCTGCGTCTCTCATGGCTACCGACCCTACGACCCGCCACCGACAACACGGCGCTTACCATCGACTCCGGAAGCTCCCGCACTGCATGATCGAGTGACCGCGGCAGTGACGCGGGGTGCGAGAGCAGCGGCAGAGGGGAACCCGTGGCGGACACGGACAACGGCGAACCGCGCGACGACGGCACCGGCCGACCCACCCGGCCCGGGGAACCGTCCGCGCCGAAGCGGACGAACGCGCCGCTCACCCCAGGGGGCCCCGGCGGCCCCGGAAGCGGCGACCCCCGGCGGAACCGGGGCACCGGCGGCGGCATCCTCATGGGCCGCCCCTTCGGCGTGCCCGTCTACGTCGCCCCCAGCTGGTTCCTCGTCGCCGCCCTCATCACCTGGGTCTTCGGCGGCCAGCTCGACCGCGTGCTCCCCGAACTCGGCGGAGCCCGCTACCTGATCGCCCTGTTCTTCGCCGTCGCCTTCTACGCCTCCGTCCTCGTCCACGAACTCGCCCACACCGTCGCCGCACTCCGTTTCAAACTCCCCGTGCGGCGCATCCAGCTCCAGTTCTTCGGCGGCGTCTCCGAGATCGAGAAGGAGTCCGAGACCCCCGGCCGCGAGTTCGTCCTCGCCTTCGTCGGCCCCCTGCTCTCCCTCGTCCTCGCCGGCGTCTTCTACGCCGGCATGCAGGCCGTGGAACCCGGCACCGTCCCCGGCGTCCTGCTCGCCGGACTGATGATCTCCAACCTCATCGTCGCCGCGTTCAACCTGCTCCCCGGCCTGCCGCTGGACGGCGGCCGCATGCTCCGCGCCGTCATCTGGAAACTCAGCGGCAAAGCCATGACCGGCACCGTCGCCGCCGCCTGGACCGGGCGCGGCCTCGCTGTCGCCGTCCTCATCGGCTTCCCCCTCGCCACTCACGCCGGAGGCTTCACCGACGGCGGCGCCGGCGGCTTCGACACCGTCACCGACGCGCTGCTCGCCGCCATCCTCGCCGCCATCATCTGGACCGGGGCGGGCAACAGCCTCCGCGTGGCCCGGCTGCGTGAACGCCTCCCCGACCTCCGCGCCCGCCGCCTGACCCGCCGCGCCGTACCGGTGGAGAACGACACCCCGCTCTCCGAAGCCCTGCGCCGCGCCAACGAAGCCGGAGCCCGCGCCCTCGTCGTCGTCGACGGGCGCGGCGACCCCGTCTCCGTGGTACGCGAATCCGCCATCGTCGGCGTCCCCGAACACCGCCGGCCCTGGGTCGCCGTCAGCACCCTCGCCCAGGACCTCAAGGACGGCATGCGGGTCTCCGCCGAACTCGCGGGCGAAGAGCTCCTCGACCACCTGCGGGCCACCCCCGCCACCGAGTACCTCGTCGTCGAGGAGACCGGCGAGATCTACGGAGTGCTGTCCACCACCGACGTCGAGAAGGCCTTCGTCGCCGCGATGGCCAAGCCCTCCGCCTGACCCGGGGCAAGGACCACCGCCCTCGCCCCCGCCCACCCTCCGCCCCGTGCGCACCCGCCCGCCGGCGCCCGATAGGCTGGGGCCATGTCCGAACCGACCGGTGCCGCCCGCCGTCGCGGGCCCTTCAAGGTCGGGGACCAGGTCCAGCTCACCGACCCCAAGGGACGCCACTACACGATCACGCTCGAGGCCGGGAAGAGCTTCCACACCCACAAGGGAGCCTTCCCCCACGACGAGCTGATCGGCGCTCCCGAGGGCAGTGTCGTCCGTACCACCGGAAACGTCGCGTACCTCGCGCTGCGCCCCCTGCTCCCCGACTACGTCCTGTCCATGCCGCGCGGCGCCGCCGTCGTCTACCCCAAGGACGCGGGCCAGGTGCTCGCGATGGCCGACATCTTCCCCGGCGCGCGCGTCGTCGAGGCCGGCGTCGGCTCGGGCTCCCTCAGCACCTTCCTGCTGCGCGCCGTCGGCGACCACGGCATGCTCCACTCCTACGAACGCCGCGCCGACTTCGCCGAGATCGCCGAACAGAACGTCGAACGCTACTTCGGCACCCCCCACCCCGCCTGGACACTCACCGTCGGCGACCTCCAGGACAACCTCGCCGACGCCGACGTCGACCGCGTCATCCTCGACATGCTCGCCCCCTGGGAATGCCTGGACGCCGTCTCCAAGGCCCTGGTCCCCGGCGGCATCCTCTGCGCCTACGTGGCCACCACCACCCAGCTCGCCCGCACCGTCGAAACCATCCGGGAACACGGCACCTTCAACGAACCGCAGGCCTGGGAGACCATGGTCCGCAACTGGCACGTCGAAGGCCTCGCCGTACGCCCCGACCACCGCATGATCGGGCACACCGGCTTCCTGCTCACCGCCCGCCGCCTCGCCGACGGCGTCGAACCTCCGCTGCGCCGCCGCCGTCCCGCCAAGGGCGCCTACGGCGCCGACTACTCCGGGCCCGGCTCCGGCAGCCGCTGAGCCCCCCGGCAGCCACCATCCCTCGTACGCCCGCGCCAACGCCGCGACCCGCCCGCCGGGTTGCGGCGTTCGGCTTCTCCCGGACGGCACGTGAACCGGGCACGCCCCCCGCCGTTCCCCGCCGATGTGACCTGTGGCACCATGCTGGGCACCTCCGCAGTCACAGCTCCCTCAGGAGACCACCCCCGTGCAGCCCTCGGCCCGCCCGGACGCCCTTCCGCACACCCGCACCCGACTCGTCCACTGGGTGGCGACCGCGGCCGCCCTGTCCGCCGTGCTCGGGGTGTCCGCCCTGGTCCAGCCCCCCGACGCACTCGCCGGACCCACCGGCACCACCCCCGGAAAGGGCCCCGACGCCGCCCAGGCCCGCTACCCCGTCGACTGCGGCCCGCGGAAACAGCCCGCCGTCGCCGTGCTCGACTCCGCCTCCGCCGACTTCGACGCCGACGGACGCGCCGAGACCGTGGCCCTCGTCCGCTGCGACACCCCCACCGGCACCCCGCCCAGCGGCATCTTCGTCCTCACCCACCCGGCCGAACCCGGCGCACCCCCGCCCGTGGTCGAGACCCTGCTGTCACCCGAGCAGGGCATGAGCGCCCAGGAGTTCACCGTCGGCGAACACAGTGACCGGAAGATCGCTGCCACCCTCCTGGGCTACTCCTCGCCCGACGTCCCCCGCTGCTGCCCCGACCAGCAGCGCAAGGTCTCCTGGGAATGGCGCGACGGCCGGTTCGTGCTCGTCCCCGAACCCGTCGCCCAGAGCGTCTGAGACCCACTCCCGGCGAGGCGCCGCCCACGCACCGCGCGCACGCGGAGTGACGAAGAGCCGTCACTCCGCGTCCGGACCGAAGACCTCCGCCTTGTCCGAAACCCGGCGCACATGGATGCACTCGCCCGGGCACTCCACCGCCGACGCCTGCACGTCCTTCAGCAACGGCAGCGGCACGGGCGTCGTCGCCCCCTTGTCCTGGAGCAGCTCGTCCCCGGAGTCCTTCACATACGCCAGACCGTCGATGTCCAGCTCGAAGACCTCCGGCGCGTACTGCGCGCAGATCCCGTCGCCCGTGCACAGATCCTGGTCGATCCAGACCTCGAGCGCTTCGTTTCCGGTACTCATGCTGCCGCCTGCCGCTCCCTCGCTTGCGACGAAGTGGCGAAATAGCGCCACCCCGGACGGGTGTTGACAGTTCCGACGATACAACCGGGCCGTTCCGCCACGTTTGCGGGTGGGTATTCCACAGACGTGAGAAGGCGCGCAAGGGTGAAGATCGGACACACCCCGGCGTCTTTGTGATCTAGGGGTTTCAACCCCCACCCGTGCAGGTAGGGTCAGAAACGTCCAGCTCCCCCTGGAGGAGGTGAGGACCGTGGCAGCCCACGACGACGACACGAACCGCGGCATCCGGTCGGGTCGGGACATCGATGACCCGTCCGGCGAGGTCGCCCGTCTCGAGCAGGAGATCGCCGTCCTGCGCCGGAAGCTCGCCGACTCTCCGCGACACACTCGGATTCTCGAGGAGCGGATCGTCGAGCTGCAGACGAACCTGGCCGGCGTGTCCGCCCAGAACGAACGCCTCGCGGGGACGCTCCGCGAAGCCCGAGACCAGATCGTGGCCCTCAAGGAGGAGGTCGACCGGCTCGCTCAGCCGCCGGCCGGCTTCGGAGCCTTCCTTCAGGCCAACGAGGACGGCACGGCCGACATCTTCACCGGGGGCCGCAAGCTCCGGGTGAACGTCAGTCCCAGCGTGGAGCTCGAGGAGCTCCGCCGCGGCCAGGAGGTCATGCTCAACGAAGCGCTCAACGTGGTCGAGGCCATGGAGTTCGAGCGCGCCGGCGACATCGTGACCCTCAAGGAGGTGCTGGAGGACGGCGAGCGCGCGCTGGTCGTCGGCCACACCGACGAGGAACGCGTCGTGCGGCTCGCCGAGCCCCTGCTCCAGGCCACCCTGCGCGCCGGAGACGCTCTGCTCCTGGAGTCCCGCTCCGGCTACGTCTACGAGATCGTCCCCAAGAGCGAGGTCGAGGAACTCGTCCTCGAAGAGGTCCCGGACATCGACTACAACCGCATCGGCGGACTCGGCGGGCAGATCGAGTCCATCCGCGACGCGGTCGAGCTGCCCTACCTCTACCCGGACGTCTTCAAGGAGCACGAACTCCGCCCGCCCAAGGGCGTCCTGCTCTACGGCCCGCCCGGATGCGGCAAGACCCTCATCGCCAAGGCCGTCGCCAACTCCCTCGCCAAGAAGGTCGCCGAGGTCACCGGCAAGCCCCAGGGGAAGAGCTACTTCCTCAACATCAAGGGCCCCGAGCTCCTCAACAAGTACGTCGGCGAGACCGAACGGCACATCCGGCTGGTCTTCCAGCGGGCCCGGGAGAAGGCGAGCGAGGGCACGCCCGTCATCGTCTTCTTCGACGAGATGGACTCCCTCTTCCGCACCCGCGGCTCCGGAGTCAGCTCGGACGTGGAGAACACCATCGTCCCCCAGCTGCTCTCCGAGATCGATGGCGTCGAAGGGCTGGAGAACGTCATCGTCATCGGCGCCTCCAACCGCGAGGACATGATCGACCCGGCGATCCTGCGCCCCGGCCGGCTCGACGTGAAGATCAAGATCGAGCGGCCCGACGCGGAGGCGGCCCGCGACATCTTCTCCAAGTACCTCGTCTCCACCCTTCCGCTGCACTCCGACGACCTGGCCGAACACAACGGCGACCCGGTCACCACCGTCGACGGCATGATCCAGTCCGTCGTCGAGCAGATGTACGCTGAATCGGAGGAGAACCGCTTCCTGGAGGTCACCTACGCGAACGGCGACAAGGAAGTCCTCTACTTCAAGGACTTCAACTCCGGAGCGATGATCCAGAACATCGTCGACCGCGCGAAGAAGATGGCCATCAAGGCCTTCCTCGACCAGAACCAGAAGGGACTCCGCGTCTCTCACCTGCTCGCCGCCTGCGTCGACGAGTTCAAGGAGAACGAGGACCTTCCCAACACCACCAACCCCGACGACTGGGCTCGCATCTCCGGCAAGAAGGGCGAACGGATCGTGTTCATCCGTACCCTCGTCACCGGAAAGCAGGGTGCGGACACGGGACGCTCCATCGACACGGTGGCCAACACCGGACAGTACCTGTAAGGACGGACCGACCGGCTGCGGGCGCCCCGGCCGGGGCACCCGCAGCCGGTCGGTTGGCGACGGGACACTGCCGGGCAAGGAGGGTCGTATGACCGTACGGCGAGTAATGGGCATCGAGACGGAGTACGGCATCTCCGTGCCCGGCCACCCGAATGCCAACGCCATGCTGACCTCCTCCCAGGTGGTCAACGCCTACGCGGCGGCGATGCACCGGGCCCGGCGGGCACGATGGGACTTCGAGGAGGAGAACCCGCTCCGCGACGCCCGCGGATTCGACCTCGCCCGCGAGGCCGCCGACGCCAGCCAGCTCACCGACGAGGACATCGGCCTCGCCAACGTCATCCTCACCAACGGCGCCCGCCTCTACGTCGACCACGCCCACCCCGAGTACAGCGCCCCCGAGGTCACCAACCCGCGCGACGCCGTGCTCTGGGACAAGGCCGGCGAACGCGTCATGGCCGAAGCCGCCCGGCGCGCCGCCGAGGTCCCCGGCTCCCAGCCCATCCACCTGTACAAGAACAACACCGACAACAAGGGCGCCTCCTACGGCACCCACGAGAACTACCTGATGAAGAGGGAGACCCCGTTCTCGGAGATCGTGCGCCACCTGACGCCGTTCTTCGTCTCCCGCCAGGTCGTCTGCGGCGCCGGACGCGTCGGCCTCGGCCAGGACGGCGGCGACCACGGCTTCCAGCTCAGTCAGCGCGCCGACTACTTCGAGGTAGAGGTCGGCCTGGAGACCACCCTCAAGCGGCCCATCATCAACACGCGCGACGAGCCGCACGCCGACGCCGAGCGCTACCGCCGCCTGCACGTGATCATCGGCGACGCCAACCTCTCGGAGATCTCCACCTACCTCAAGCTGGGCACCACGGCCCTCGTCCTCTCCATGATCGAGGACGGCTTCATCGCCGTCGACCTCGCCGTCGACCAGCCCGTCCGCACCCTTCACCAGGTCTCCCACGACCCCACGCTCAAGCGTCTGGTGACCCTGCGCAGCGGCCGGACACTCACCGCCGTACAGCTCCAGATGGAGTACTTCGAACTTGCCCGCAAGTACGTCGAGGACCGCTACGGAGCCGATGCCGACGAGCAGACCAAGGACGTCCTGACCCGGTGGGAGGACGTGCTCGGCCGGCTGGAGTCCGACCCGATGAGCCTGTCCCGCGAGCTGGACTGGGTGGCCAAACGCGAGCTGATGGAAGGCTACCGCCGCCGCGACGGCCTGGACTGGGACGCCTCCCGCCTGCACCTGGTCGACCTCCAGTACGCCGACGTGCGCCCCGAGAAGGGGCTCTACAATCGCCTCGCCGCGCGCGGCCGCATGCAGCGCCTGCTGGACGAGGCCGAGGTCGACGGCGCCATGGCGCAGCCCCCGGAGGACACCCGTGCCTACTTCCGGGGCCGCTGCCTGGACAAGTACGCCGACGACGTCGCTGCCGCCTCGTGGGATTCGGTGATCTTCGACCTGCCGGGTCGTGACTCGCTGCAACGGGTGCCCACCCTGGAGCCGCTGCGCGGCACCCGGGAACACGTCAAGGACCTGCTGGACCGCTGCCGCACCGCGGAAGAGCTGGTCAAGGCGCTCTCCGGCAGCTGATAGATCGGGCTGGAAAGGGCTACCCGTGCTCCCCGCGGGGAATGATCCCCTCGACCCGAGGACGGGGGACAAAGGAAGCGCCGATGTCAGCCACTGCTTGTAGGCTCTGATCTTGTACCTCTCGCGTACACCGACCCGAGCGGGGTGAGGGAAATGGCGACCAAGGACACCGACGGCGGCCAGCAGAAGGCCACACGCCACACCGAGGAGACCGAGGAGGAGGCGCAAGACGCGCAGGTCTCCGAGGACCTCAAGGAGCGCCAGGAGGCGCTGTCCGAAGATGTGGACTCCGTCCTCGACGAAATCGACGACGTACTCGAAGAGAACGCCGAGGATTTCGTGAGGTCATTTGTTCAGAAGGGCGGAGAATAGTATTTTATGTCCGAAGTGGGGGATGGGGAGAGGTGCTCGCGATGCAGGCGGACTCTTCCGCGTGACTCCTTCGGGCGTAACCGTTCGATGAGGGATGGTCTCCAGGCGTACTGCCGAAAATGCTCGGCGGATTACTACCGGGAGAGGCAGGAGGCACAGGGGCGGACCGTGCGTGTCAAGGTCCCTGTGCCTCGGGGGTCGAAGCGGTGTCCGCAGTGCCGTGAGGTGAAGCCCCACGCGCAGTGGGAGCGCAACAAGAGCTCTTCCGACGGTTGGGCGAGCTACTGCAGAAGATGCAGGGCCGAGCGCAATCGGGAGAATTACTTCCGGCGAAAGTACAGCCTCACTCCAGCGCAACGCGACGCCCTCGTCGCCGAGCAGGCCGGCGTCTGCGCGATCTGTCTTTCTGCCGCCGCAGAACATGTGGATCACTGTCACGAGACGGGTAGGGTCCGAGGCGTACTGTGCTTCAGCTGCAACGCTGCCCTGGGGCAGTTCAAGGACCGGCCCGAGGTGATGCAGCGGGCCATCAGCTATCTGGAAGGAAACGCGTGGAAGCCGAAACTCGTGGCACCGGGCGTCTACCGGCTGCCTTCCTGACGCCGGGCTCGTCGTCGTTCATGGACTTCCTGTCGGCGCACGCGCCGGAGCAGCTGCCGGGCAGTCGTCCGCTGCCGCCGGTGGAGGGTGCCGTGCAGGCGCCGCACGGCACGACGATCGTCGCGGCGTCGTTCCCCGGCGGCGTGGTGCTGGCCGGCGACCGGCGGGCGACGATGGGCAACGTCATCGCGCAGCGGGACATCGAGAAGGTGTTCCCGGCCGACGAGTACTCGGCGGTCGGCATCGCGGGCACGGCGGGCCTGGCGGTCGAGATGGTCAAGCTGTTCCAGCTGGAGCTGGAGCACTTCGAGAAGGTCGAGGGCTCGCAGCTGTCCCTGGAGGGCAAGGCCAACCGGCTGTCCACCATGATCCGCGGCAACCTGGGAATGGCCATGCAGGGCCTCGCCGTGGTGCCGTTGTTCGCGGGGTACGACGTGGACCGCGAGAAGGGCCGCATCTTCAGCTACGACGTGACGGGCGGCCGTTCGGAGGAGACGGGCTTCACCGCCGTGGGCTCGGGCTCGGTGTTCGCGCGCGGTGCGCTGAAGAAGCTGTTCCGCGAGGACCTGACGGAGCAGCAGGCGGCCACTGCCGTCGTGCAGGCTCTCTACGACGCCGCGGACGACGATTCCGCGACCGGTGGGCCGGACCTGGCGCGGCGCATCTACCCCGTGGTCGCGGTGATCACGGAGGACGGCTACCGGCGGCTGAGTGAGGCCGAGGTGTCCGAGATCGCCCGGACGGTGCACGAGGGCCGTCTGCAGCAGCCCAACGGGCCGCAGGCCCCGGTTCTCTAGTCACTCGTCGAGAAGGAAGGGACGGATAGCCGGTGTCGACGCCGTTCTATGTCTCACCCCAGCAGGCCATGGCGGACCGCGCGGAGTACGCCCGCAAGGGCATCGCGCGCGGCCGGAGCGTGGTCGTGTTGCAGTACGCCGACGGCATCGTGTTCGTCGCCGAGAACCCCTCCCGGGCGCTGCACAAGGTCAGCGAGATCTACGACCGCATCGCGTTCGCCGCGGTCGGCAAGTACAACGAGTTCGAGAACCTGCGCATCGGCGGTGTGCGGTACGCCGATCTGCGCGGTTACACCTACGACCGGGACGATGTGACGGCCCGCGGCCTGGCGAACGTCTACGCGCAGACGCTGGGCACGATCTTCTCGTCGGCGGCGGAGAAGCCGTACGAGGTGGAGCTGATCGTGGCGGAGGTGGGTGCGGAGCGTGAGGACGACCAGATCTACCGGCTGCCGCACGACGGTTCGATCGTGGACGAACACGGTTCCGTCGCCGTGGGCGGCAACGCGGAGCAGATCGGCAGCTACCTGGAGCAGCGTCACCGGGACGACATGTCGTTGAGTGAGGCGCTGAAGCTGGCGGTGGAGTCGTTGTCGCGGGACAACAACGGCGGGGAGCGGTCGTTGACCTCCGAGCAGCTGGAGGTGGCGGTGCTGGACCGTACGCGCTCCCAGCAGCGGAAGTTCAAGCGGGTTCTGGGCCGCCGGCTGGCGACGCTGCTGGACGAGACCCCGTCGTCCGCGTCGGCCGGGGCGGATGACGCGGACGCGGCCGAGGAGGACGACGCCTCGGAGTGATCCACGCCTGTCGGCCTGTCGGCCCCGTCCCTCTGCGGGCGGGGCCGACAGGCGTTCTCAGGGGGTGCGGGGCGGCCCGGTGGAGCCGCGGGCGACGAGTTCGACGGGGAGGACGTCGGCGTCCGGCACGCGGCCGTCCAGCACGGTGAGCAGGGCTCGCATGCCGGAGGCGCCGATGTCCTCGGCGGGCAGCCGGACGGTGGTGAGTTCCGGCTCGACGGCGGTGGCGACGGCGAGGTCGTCGAAGCCGGTGACGGAGACGTCTCCGGGGACGCGGAGACCGAGCCGACGGGCGGCCTTGCACGCTCCGGCGGCGAGCAGGTCGTCGTCGCAGACCAGGGCGGTGGGGGGCGCGTCGCGCCGGAGGAGTCGTTCGGCGGCGTGGAGTCCGCCGGTGACGCTCAGTTCGGCGGGTTCGGTGGCCGTCAGCGCGGCGCCGGTGCCGGTGAGGGCGTCGGCCAGGGCGCCGGCGCGCACCCGGAAGGTCCAGGAGTCCACTGCGGCGGCGAGGTGGGCGATCCTGCGGTGGCCGAGGCGGAGCAGGTGGGTCGCGGTGGCGCGCATTCCGCCGGCGATGTCGAGGTTGACGGTGGCGGCGGGCCGGTCGCCGTCGGAGTCGCCGTCCGGGTCGCTGTCGAGCATCACCAGGGGGAGTCCGCCGCCGCGGAGGGCGGCGAGTGCCTCGGGGGCCATGGAGGAGGCGATGACGCCGTCCAGGGAGGCCTGGGCGGAGGCGAAGGGGTCGGGGGCGGGGCCGACGCCCTCGGGGGAGGGGTAGAGCACCATGCCGAAGTCGTGGTCGGCGGCGACGCGGGCGGCTCCGGTGTGTACGCGGGCGAAGAAGTCGCTGGTCAGGGCGGGGACCACGAGCAGGGCCGTGCGGGTGGAGCCGAGGCGCAGGCTGCGAGCGGCCAGGTTGGGCCGGTAGCCGAGTGCGCCTGCGGCGGCGCGGACGGATTCCGCGGTGCGTGCGGAGACGCGGCCGCGCCATTTCCCGCCCATCACCAGGGAGACCGTCGCCTGGGAGACGCCTGCCCGGTGGGCGACGTCGCGGCTGGTGGGTGCCGTACCGCGGGGTGCGGCGGCACCGCCGTTCCGCGTCCCCCTCGTCGTCACGCGTGCTCCTCCTCTGTGGGGGTGGTGTGGACCTCGGTCAGCCGCCATGGTACGTATGACGCAGCACGTTATACGTATTACCCACGTGTCTTCCACCCGACCGAGAGGAACCGCATCGTGGCGACCGGCTACGCCGAACTTCTCCGCGCCAAGCACGCCGTGCGTCTCCTCGCCGGCACGCTGGTGGGGAGACTTCCCAACGCCACCGCGGCCCTGGCCATCGTCCTGTTCGTGCGCGCCGAGGGCGGCAGCTACACCCTCGCCGGCGTGCTGTCCGCGGTGTACGGCCTGGCCACCGCCGTCGGCCAGCCCTCGCTCGGCCGCGCCGTCGACCTGTACGGCCAGCCCCGTGTGATGTTCCCGGCCGCCGTGCTCTCCGCGCTCGGCATGGGCGTCTTCGCGCTGGCCGGCATCGCGGACCCGGTGGTCTCCTACGGCGCGGTCCTCGTCGCGGGCCTCTTCACGCCGCCGCTGGAGGGCGGCCTGCGTGCGCTGTGGCCCAGCGTGCTCAAGCGGCAGGACCGGGTGCACGCCGCCTACGCGCTGGACGCCGTCGCCCAGGAGGTGATCTTCGCCGTCGGCCCGTTGCTCGTCACCCTCCTCGTCGCCTGGTGGAACGAGGCGGCCGCCCTGCTGGTGATCAACGCGCTGGGTGTGCTCGGCGCCCTGTCGGTGGTCGTCTCGCCGCCCTCCCGCAACTGGCGCTCCGAGCCCCGCGAGGCGCACTGGCTGGGGGCGCTGCGCTCGGGCGGACTGCTCGCCCTGCTGGGGGCGTTCTTCTTCGTCGGCCTGGCGCTGGGCTCGATCGCGGTGGCCGCCGTGGCGTACGCCGACGGGTACGGCGACAGCCTGATCTCCAGCTATCTGCTGTCCGCACTCGGCGCGGGCGCCCTGGTCGGCGGCGTGCTGTACGGCGCCCGCGTCTGGCCGGGCCGCCCGGAGAACCGGCTGCAGGTGCTGGTGGCCGCGCTGGCCGCCGGGTACCTGCCGTTGCTGCTGGTGCCGGGGCCGGTGGCGATGACCGCACTCGCGGGCCTCTCCGGCCTGTTCCTCGCCCCGGCCCTGGCCTGCTCCTTCGTGGTGGTCGACCGGCACGCGCCCGCCGGCACCGTCACCGAGGCGTTCTCCTGGCTCGTCACCACCTTCGGAGTCGGTGCCGCGGCCGGTACGGCCGTGGTCGGGCCGGTACTGGAGGAGGCCGGGACGGCGGCGGGCTTCGGCGTGGCCGGTGCGGGCGGAGTCGCCGCCTTCCTGGTGCTGCTGGCCACCCGTGGTGTGCTCTCGCCCCGGACCGCCGCTCCCGGCCGTCTCCCGGATCCCGTGCCGGGCGGCGACGCCCCGGTGACGGCGGAGTCCCCGGCGGGCGAAAATGATCGGCACGCGGCACCCGAACCCGGTTTCAGAACAGGCCATAAGGCGTAATGTTCAGTCATGGACCGCCGAATCTTCGGGCTGGAGAACGAGTACGGCGTCACGTGTACGTTCCGGGGACAGCGGCGTCTGTCCCCTGACGAAGTGGCGCGGTACCTCTTCCGCCGTGTCGTGTCATGGGGCCGGAGCAGCAACGTCTTTCTGCGCAACGGCGCCCGCCTCTACCTGGACGTGGGCTCGCACCCGGAGTACGCCACGCCGGAGTGCGACAGCGTCACCGAACTGGTCACCCACGACAAATCCGGCGAGCGCATCCTCGAAGGTCTGCTCGTCGACGCCGAGCGCCGCCTGCACGAGGAGGGCATCGCCGGCGACGTCTACCTGTTCAAGAACAACACCGACTCGGCAGGGAACTCCTACGGCTGCCACGAGAACTACCTGGTGGCCCGGCACGGCGAGTTCTCGCGTCTCGCCGACGTCCTCATCCCCTTCCTGGTCACCCGTCAGCTGGTGTGCGGTGCGGGGAAGGTCCTGCAGACCCCGCGCGGCGCGGTCTACTGCGTGAGCCAGCGCGCCGAGCACATCTGGGAGGGCGTCAGCTCCGCGACGACCCGGTCCCGGCCCATCATCAACACGCGCGACGAGCCGCATGCCGACGCCGAGCGCTACCGCCGTCTGCACGTCATCGTCGGCGACTCGAACATGTCGGAGACCACGACGCTGCTGAAGGTCGGAGCCACCGACCTGGTGCTGCGCATGATCGAGGCCGGCACCGTGATGCGCGACCTCACGCTGGAGAACCCGATCCGGGCGATCCGCGAGGTCAGCCACGACATCACCGGGCAGCGCAAGGTCCGGCTGGCCAGCGGCCGAGAGGCGTCCGCGCTGGAGGTGCAGCAGGAGTACTACGAGAAGGCGGAGGACTTCTGCGAGCGGCGCGGTATCCGCACCGGCATGGTCGAGCAGGTCCTGGACCTGTGGGGGCGCACACTGGAGGCCGTGCGTTCCCAGGACCTGGACAAGGTCGGCACGGAGATCGACTGGGTGATGAAGTACAAGCTCCTGGAGCGGTACCGCGCGAAGAACAACCTCACCATGTCGCACCCGCGGGTCGCGCAGATAGACCTCGCATACCACGACATCCACCGCCGTCGCGGCCTGTACTACCTCCTGGAGCGCAAGGGTCAGGCCGCCCGGATCTGCGACGACCTGAAGATCTTCGAGGGCAAGTCGGTGCCGCCGCAGACGACCCGGGCGCGGCTGCGGGGCGACTTCATCCGGCGCGCCCAGGAGCAGCGCCGGGATTTCACCGTCGACTGGGTGCACCTGAAGCTCAACGACCAGGCGCAGCGCACCGTGCTGTGCAAGGACCCCTTCCGTTCGGTCGACGAGCGGGTGGAGAAGCTGATCGCCGGAATGTGACGGGCCTGTGATCGTGGGTGACGCCCCGGGTGAGGGGCGTCACCCACGGCGGGCGTGATTCACCGTGTCGTGCGCCCCCGGGTGGTGCCGGCGGAGTCGTAGGCTGGGGTCTCGATGCCCGGCTCGTGCCGGGACCCCCTACCTCCAAGAGTGACCACATGACGCGCTCCACGACTGCCCGCCGCTTCGTCGCGGCCCTGGCCGTGCCCCTGCTCATCGCCTCGGCCGCCGCCTGCGGAGGTGACGACTCCGGGACGCCGGGCGCCGTGCCCGCAGTGTCCTGGGAGGACGGCAAGAAGAAGCCCGAGATCGACGCCGGGGTCGGCGACCCGCCCGGGAAGCTCAAGGTCAAGGTCCTCGAGGAGGGCGACGGCCGCACGGTCCAGAAGGCGGACTTCATCACCGCCCACTACGCGGGTCAGACGTGGAAGGGCAAGCCCTTCGACGACAGCTACCAGCGCAAGCTGCCGTCCGGTTTCCCGATCGGTACCGGCGGTGTCATCGAGGGCTGGGACAAGGGCCTCGTCGGGAAGACCGTCGGCAGCCGCGTCGAGCTGGTGATCCCGCCGGAGCTGGCCTACGGCGACAACCCGCCGCAGGGAAGCGCCATCGGCAAGGGCGACACGCTGGTCTTCACCATCGACATCAAGGAATCGGTGCCGATGGCGCCGAAGGGCGAGAAGGTCCCCCAGGACGACTCCGCGCTGCCCACGGTCGGCACCAACACCGACGCGAAGGCGCCGAAGGTCACCATCCCCGAGGACGCTCAGGCGCCCGGCGAGCTCGTCAGCCGGCCGATCATCGAGGGCACCGGCGAGAAGGTCACGGCGAAGGACACCGTCCTGGTCAACTACCGCGCCGTGGAGTGGAACAAGCCCGAGTCGGAGATCAGCACCTGGGAGGGCAACCCGGCGGCGCAGATGCCGCGCGGCCCGCAGGAGATCCCCGTCGGCCAGATGCCGGGCTGGGAGAAGGGCCTGGTCGGCCAGACCGTCGGCAGCCGGGTGCTGATCGTGGTGCCGAAGAGCGAGTTCCCCAAGGAGCAGCAGAAGCAGGCGAACGACGTGGTGATGGTCGTGGACATCATGAAGGTCCAGTGATCACGCGTCTGCCACACTGGGACGGTTGTCAAGGACGGATTCGTTTCACAGGAGCAGTTTCGTGAGCATCGACAAGCCCGAGGTCGACTTCCCCGAGGGCGAGCCCCCCGCCGACCTGGAGATCCGGGACATCTGGGAGGGCGACGGCCCCGAGGCCAAGGCCGGGGACAACGTCTCCGTGCACTACGTCGGCGTCTCCTTCTCCACCGGTGAGGAGTTCGACGCCAGCTGGAACCGCGGCAAGCCGCTGCAGTTCCAGCTCGGCGCCGGCCAGGTCATCGCCGGCTGGGACCGCGGCGTGCAGGGCATGAAGGTCGGCGGCCGGCGGCGGCTGACCATTCCCGCGCACCTCGCCTACGGCGACGCGGGCGCCGGCGGTGGCCGTATCAAGCCGGGCGAGACGCTGATCTTCGTCTGCGACCTGGTCGCCGTCTGAGGACACCTCGCGTACGACCCTGTGGGCCCCCGCCGCGGCGGGGGCCCACGCGGCTTCCCGCAGCCCTTCGGCTTTGGTCCCACGCCCCGAAGAGCGGTACGTTCGTAGCCTCAAGTTGCATGAGAGAGGCAAGGGTTCCATGGCGATTGCCAAGGCCGAGCGGCTGATGAACCTGGCGCTGTGCCTGCTGGGAGCCCGGCGTCCGTTGTCCAAGCGCGAACTGCGGGCGTCCATCGAGGCCTACCTCGAAGCGGCCGGCGACGACGCCTTCAACCGCATGTTCGAGCGCGACAAGGACGACCTGCGCGAGCTCGGCCTCGTCATCGACACCGTCGACAACGTCGACGGCGAGACCGGCTACCTCGCCCGCCGCGACAGCAACCGCCTGCCGCCCGTCACCCTGGACGCCGCCGAGGCCACCGCCCTCGGTCTCGCCGCCCGCGTCTGGCAGCAGGCCCGGCTCGCCGGAGCGGCCAGCGGAGCCCTGCACAAGCTGCGCGCCGCCGGCGGCATGCCGCAGGCCGGGGAGGACGGCGGCTACGGCGACCCGCACCCGCACAGCACCCTCGAACCGCGCATCCCGGCCCGCGAGACCGCCTTCGAACCGCTGATGCTGGCCTGCCGCGACCGCCGCCTCGTCGTCTTCGACTACCGGCGCTCCAACGCCGCCCGGCCCGAGCGGCGCAGCGTCGAACCGTGGACCCTGGAGTGCTGGCGCGGCCACTGGTACCTGGCCGGGCACGACCGGGACCGCGGCGCCGAACGCGTCTTCCGCCTCTCCCGCATCACCGGCCCCGTCCGCTCCCGCGCCGCCGCGTTCTCCGCACCCGTCCCCGACCAGGTGACGGTGCGGGAGGCCGTGGAGCGCTGGGCGGGGGA
This sequence comes from Streptomyces sp. CNS606, assembly GCF_000426325.1. Taxonomy (NCBI): domain Bacteria; kingdom Bacillati; phylum Actinomycetota; class Actinomycetes; order Kitasatosporales; family Streptomycetaceae; genus Streptomyces; species Streptomyces sp. CNS606. The sequence continues at coordinate 165,912 of NZ_AUFD01000007.1, read as the reverse complement.
GTCCGCCACCGGCCGTGCCCGCATCCGGCTGCGCCGCGAGTGCGGCTACCCGCTGCGCGCCCGTGCGGTCGGCGAGATCCGGGAGACGGGCGGCGGCTGGGACGAGTTGGAGATCCCGTACGGGCACGGACTCGACGCCTGGCTCGTCGAGTTCGGCCCGGACGTCGTCGTACTGGAGCCCGCCGAGCTGCGGGCGGACGTGGTCGACCGGCTGCGTGCCGTCGCCAAGGGCTGAGGGGAGTCGAGGAGAGACGTGGCGACCAACGCCATCGACCAGACCCGGCGGATGCTGTCGCTGGTCACCTATCTGCGGGACCGGCCCGGCGCCCGCGTCGAGGACGTCGCCCGCGCCTTCGGCATCAGCGTCGACGAGCTGATCGGCGACCTGGACGTGCTGCCCATGTGCGGCACCAGCTTCCGGGGCGGCGACCTGCTGGAGATCGACACCGACGGCGAGCGGATCTGGTGGCGCAACGCCGACGACGTCGCCGAGCCGCTGCGGATCGCCGCCGACGAGGCCACCGCGCTGCTGGTCGCGGCCCGCGCGGTCGCCACCCTCCCCGGGCTGCGGGAGAGCGACCGGGAGGCGCTGCTGCGCGCGACCGCGAAGCTGGAGGCGGCGGCGGGGGAGAGCGCCGGCGCCAGCGCCCGCCTGTCGGTCACCTTCGAGTCCGAGGGCGGTGTCTTCGCCGACGTCGACCGGGCCATCGCCGAGCGCCGCCGGGTGTGGCTGCGGTACTACTCGCCCGCCCGGGACGAGCTCACCGAGCGGGAGATCGACCCCATCCGCCTCTTCGCCGTGGGGCACACCTACGTGGAGGCCTGGTGCCGCCGCAGCGAGGCCCGGCGCACCTTCCGGCTCGACCGGGTCGCGGAGATCCGGCTGCTGGACGAGCCCGCCGACCCGCCGCCGATCACCCCCCGCGACCTGTCCGAGGGCCTGGTGCAGCCCGCCCCTGACGACCCGGAGGTCGTCGTCGAGGTCTCGCCCGGCGGCCGCTGGGTCGCCGAGTACTACCCGCACGACAGCGCCGAGGAGCTGCCCGACGGCGGCCTGCGGATCACCCTGCGCACCCCCGACCCCGCCTCGCTGCGGAGGCTGGCCCTGCGGCTCGGGCCGGACGGCCGCATCACCGCGCCGCGTGAGCTGGCCGAGAGCGCCCGGGAGGCCGCCCGCGCCGCGCTCGCGGCCTACGGCGAGTGAGGCGGCGCCGGCCGGACGGACTAGGCTCGCCCGCATGCTGTGGCCGATGCTCTTCCTCGCGCTCGCCTTCGCCGGGACCGCGGTCCTGGCCGTCCTCGCCGTCCGCGTCGGGCTGGAGGTGCGGCGGTTCGCCCAGGCCGTCGGAGACGGATCCGAGCGCATCGCCCGGGCCGCCGACGACCTGGAGCATGCGGCGGCCTCCTGCGGCCGGGGTCTTCGGCGGTAGGCTTGGTAGCTGCTGCCGTTCCGGTCGCGGCCCGGAAGGTGGGGGATGCACGGGCATTGCCCCGTGTTCACTCCTCAGGGTTACGATCGTGCGCAGCAGACCAGCCAGTCCGACACATACGGCAGGCAACAGGACACACGCTGTCCCCGCGAGAAGGTAGTGAGACATGCCCAACCTGAGGCCCATGGAGATCGTGCTGATCGTACTGGTCATCCTGCTGCTGTTCGGGGCCAAGAAGCTTCCGGACATGGCCCGGTCCCTCGGCAAGTCGGCCCGCATCCTCAAGAGCGAGGCCAAGGCCATGAAGAAGGACGGCGGCGACGGCGGCGGTGACGGCGACAAGGACGGCAACGCCGAGGCGCAGCAGCCCGCGCCCAAGACGATCCAGGCGGCACCCGGCGACGTCAGCAGCTCGCGTCCGGTGAGCGAGCAGGCCAAGCAGTCCCAGCAGAACTGACCCCCTGGCAGCCCGCACGGTCGTCCGTGCGGCACAACTGACTGACGAGGACACGGGTTGCTCAAGTCCGCCCGCAAACAGGGTAATCAGCCGAAGGATCCCGAGGGCCGGATGCCCCTCGTGGAGCACCTGCGAGAGTTGCGGAACCGCCTGATGAAGGCGGTCCTGGCGATCCTGGCCGTGACCGTCCTCGGCATGGTCTTCTACGAGCAGGTCGCGGACTTCCTCACCGAGCCGATGCTGGACCGCATCGGCTGTGAGGAGGGTTTCGGTGCGTCGGCGACCCGTGAGGCCTGCGCGAACCTCACGATCAACGGCCTGGTCGGACCCTTCACGGTCATGCTGAAGATCGCCCTGACCGTCGGCGTCGTCCTCGCCTCGCCGGTCTGGCTCTACCAGTTCTGGGGCTTCCTGGCGCCCGGTCTCCACCGTCACGAGAAGAAGTACGCCGGAGCCTTCGTCTGCACCGGCGTCCCCCTCTTCCTTGCGGGCGCCTACATCGCCTACCTGATCCTGCCCACCGCGGCGGAAGCGCTCATCGGATTCACGCCGCAAGGCACGAACAACCTCATCGACCTGGGGGACTTCGTCGACATCATCGCGCGGCTGGTGCTCGTCTTCGGCCTCGCCTTCGAACTGCCCCTCGTCCTGGTCATGATGAACATGGGCGGGCTCGTCACCGGACGGCAGATGCTCGGCTGGTGGCGGATCATGGTCGTCTGCATCACGGTCTTCTCCGCCGTCGCCACCCCGACCGGCGACCCGCTCACCATGGGAGCACTCGCCGCGCCGATCGTGCTGCTCTACTTCGGCGCCGTCGGTGTCGCGCTGCTCAACGACCGGCGGCGGGAGCGGAACGACCCGTACCGGGGCCTGGACGACGACGAGGCGTCGGAGCTGGAGCACGCGCCGGAGCCGGTCGCCGCCGCAGCGCCGCTGGGCGACGACACCCCGGAAGCGGGCGACGACCGCCGTCCCGACGGTTACGGCGACGCCACCTGACGCGCTAGGGTCCGGCGGGTGACCAGCGAGATCACCCTCCTCGTGAACCCGACCGCCGGGCGCGGCCGCGGAGCGCAGGCCGCGCAGCCCGCCGCCGACGCGCTGCGCGGCGCCGGCTTCTCCGTCCGCACCGTCGTCGGCGTCGACGCCCCCGACGCGCTGCGCCGCGCCCGGGAGGCCGTCGCCGAGGGGACGGGCGCCCTCATCGCCGTCGGCGGCGACGGCATGGCCAACCTCGCGCTCCAGGCCGTCGCGGGCACCGACACGCCGCTGGGGGTGGTCGCCGTGGGCACCGGCAACGACTTCGCCCGCGCCACCGGCCTGCCCGTGCGGGACCCGGACGCGGCCGGTCGCCTCTTCGCCGACGCCCTCAAGGCGGGCCGGACCCGGCCTGTCGACCTGGGCCGGGTGACCTGCGCCGACGGTACGGAACGCCTGTTCGGATGCGTGCTCGCCTCCGGGTTCGACTCCCGCGTCAACGACCGGGCGAACCGGATGCGGTGGCCCACCGGACCCCGCCGCTACGACCTGGCCATGCTCGCGGAACTCGCCGCACTCCGGCCCGTCCGCTACCGGCTCACCCTCGACGACGGCACGCCGCAGGAGGTCGCCGCCACCCTGGTCGCCGTGGGCAACGGGCCCAGCTACGGCGGCGGCATGCGGATCTGCGCCGACGCCGCGCTCGACGACGGCCTCCTCGACGTCACCGTGGTGGGGGAGTGCAGCCGCACCACGCTGCTCCGGGTCTTCCCCCGCGTCTACAAGGGCACCCACCTGAGCCACCCGTCGGTCACCGTCCACCGGGTCCGCACCCTCACCCTGGAGGCCGAGGGCGTCACCGGATACGCCGACGGGGAGCCCGCGGGCCCGCTGCCGCTCACGGTCCAGAGCGTGCCGGGCGCCGCGCGCCTCCTGCTGCCGCAATAAGATCGATCGCTGTCGGGGGTGGCCGGTAGGCTCGGGAGCACGATGACCGAGGATCTGTCCCCCGCAGAGCGGTACGCCGCGGCCCGCAAGCGGGCCGCGGAGCAGGCCACCGCTCTCGCCCCGTTCCGTGACCTGTACGACTTCGGACTGGACGACTTCCAGATCGAGGCGTGCCAAGCCCTCGAAGCCGGCAAGGGAGTGCTGGTCGCGGCGCCGACCGGCTCCGGCAAGACGATCGTCGGCGAGTTCGCCGTACACCTGGCCCTCACGCAGGGCCGCAAGTGCTTCTACACCACGCCGATCAAGGCCCTGTCCAACCAGAAATACAACGACCTCGTCGCGCGCTACGGGCCGAAGCAGGTCGGCCTGCTCACCGGCGACAACAGCGTCAACGGCGACGCGCCCGTGATCGTGATGACCACCGAGGTCCTGCGCAACATGCTCTACGCGGGCTCGCGGGCCCTGCTCGGCCTCGGCTACGTCGTGATGGACGAGGTCCACTACCTCTCCGACCGCTTCCGCGGCGCCGTGTGGGAGGAGGTGATCATCCACCTGCCCGAGTCGGTGACGCTGGTGTCGCTCTCCGCGACGGTGTCCAACGCCGAGGAGTTCGGCGACTGGCTGGACACCGTGCGCGGCGACACCCGGGTGATCGTCTCCGAGCACCGCCCCGTCCCGCTGTGGCAGCACGTCCTCGCCGGGCGGAAGATGTACGACCTGTTCGAGGAGAAGGGCGACCGCAAGGAGGTCAACCCGGACCTGGTGCGGATGGCGCGGATGGAGAACAGCCGCCCCCTCTCCTCCCGCGACCGCCGCCGCAACGGCCGCCCCAAGCGGGAGGCCGACCGGGAGCGCGAGCGGCGGCAGCGTGCCCGCATCTGGACGCCGAGCCGGCCCGAGGTCATCGACCGCCTCGACGCGCAGGGCCTCCTCCCGGCGATCACGTTCATCTTCAGCCGGGCCGGCTGCCAGGCCGCCGTCCAGCAGTGCCTCGCGGCCGGGCTCCGGCTCAACGGCCCCGCCGAGCGCACCCGGGTCCGGGAACTCGTCGAGGAGCGCACCGCGGACATCCCCGACGAGGACCTGCACGTCCTGGGCTACTTCGAGTGGCTGGAGGGCCTGGAACGCGGCGTCGCCGCCCACCACGCGGGCATGCTGCCGACCTTCAAGGAGGTCGTCGAGGAACTGTTCGTCCGCGGGCTGGTGAAGGCCGTCTTCGCCACCGAGACCCTGGCGCTGGGCATCAACATGCCGGCCCGGTCGGTGGTGCTGGAGAAACTGGTCAAGTGGAACGGCGAGCAGCACGCCGACATCACCCCCGGCGAGTTCACGCAGCTCACCGGACGTGCGGGCCGGCGCGGGATCGACGTGGAGGGTCACGCCGTGGTGCTGTGGCAGCGCGGCATGGACCCCGGCGCCCTGGCCGGGCTGGCCGGCGCGCGCACGTATCCGCTGCGGTCGTCGTTCAAGCCGTCGTACAACATGGCGGTCAACCTGGTCTCGCAGTTCGGCCGGCACCGCTCCCGGGAGCTGCTGGAGACCTCCTTCGCCCAGTTCCAGGCGGACCGCTCCGTCGTCGGCATCTCCCGCCAGGTGCAGCGCAACGAGGAGGGTCTGGAGGGCTACCGCGCCTCGATGACCTGCCATCTCGGCGACTTCGACGAGTACGCGCGGCTGCGCCGCGAACTGAAGGACCGCGAGACGGAGCTGGCCAAGCAGGGCGCCGCGCAGCGCCGCGCCCAGGCCGCGGCGGCCCTGGAGAAGCTGAAGGCCGGGGACATCATCCATGTGCCCACCGGCAAGTTCGCCGGCCTCGCGCTGGTGCTGGACCCGGGGACGGGCGCCGGGCGCAGCCCCGGCCACCGGCGCGGCTTCGAGCAGTACGACGGGCCCCGCCCGCTGGTGCTGACCGCGCAGCGGCAGGTCAAACGGCTGGCCGCGCTCGACTTCCCGGTCCCCGTGGAGCCGCTGGAGCGGATGCGGGTGCCGAAGTCGTTCAACGCGCGCAGCCCGCAGTCGCGGCGCGACCTGGCGTCCGCGCTGCGCACCAAGGCCGGCCACTACGAGCCGCAGCGGCACCGCCGTCAGCGCTCGGGGGCGGCCGACGACGAGCAGATCGCCCGGCTGCGGGCCGACCTGCGCCGCCACCCCTGCCACGGGTGCGACGAGCGGGAGGACCACGCCCGGTGGGCGGAGCGGTACCACCGGCTGCGCCGCGACACCCGCCAGCTCGAGCGGCGCATCGAGGGGCGGACGAACACCATCGCCCGCACCTTCGACCGGGTCTACGCCCTGCTGTCGGAGCTGGACTACCTGCACGGCGACCAGGTCACCGACGACGGGAGGCGGCTGGCCCGGCTGTACGGCGAGCTGGACCTGCTGGCCTCGGAGTGCCTGCGCGAGGGCGTGTGGGAGGGCCTGCCGCCCGCCGAGCTCGCCGCCTGCGTGTCCGCCCTGGTGTACGAGTCGCGGGCGGCCGACGACGCCATGCCGCCGCAGCTGCCGGGCGGCGGCCGGGTGAAGGCCGCGCTGGGCGAGATGGTGCGCATCTGGGGCCGGCTCGACGCGCTGGAGGAGCAGCACGGCGTCAGCGCGACCGAGGGCGTCGGCCAGCGCGAACCGGACCTGGGCTTCGCGTGGGCGGCCTACCAGTGGGCGGACGGGCACGGCCTGGACGCGGTGCTGCGCGAGACCGACATGCCCGCCGGCGACTTCGTGCGCTGGTGCAAGCAGGTCCTCGACGTCCTCGGGCAGCTCGCCGCGGCGGCGCCCGAGGGCGGCACGGTGGCGAAGAACGCGCGGCGTGCGATCGAGGCGATGCTGCGCGGCGTCGTCGCGTACACCTCCGTCGGCTGACGTTCCGCGTCCGTCCGACCACCGGCCCGGCAGGCGTGGTTGACCGCCCGCCGGGCCGGCGGCATGTTGTCTGCGTCCCGTCCGTCCCGCTCCCACCGGAGGCGAGCAGTGCGCAGACACCCCGTCAGGAACGTGCCCGGGAACCGGTTCCGCCGATGGCTCGCCGCCGCGGTCGCCGTCGCCGCCGTGGCGACGCTCACCTCGGCGGCGCACGCACGCCCCGACGACGACCGGCGCGGTCACGACCTGCGGCTCAACCAGATCCAGACCATGGCGACGCACAACAGCTACCACCGTGAGGTGTCGTTCGCCGAGCAGAAGGTCATGGAGGTGAACGACCCGAACTTCCGCACACTGCTCTACAGCCACGCCTCACTGCCGCAGCAGTTCGCCCGCCAGCGGGTGCGCGGCATCGAACTGGACGTCTTCCCCGACCCGGAGGGCGGCCTGTACGCGGACCCGCTGATCCGCAAGGCCGCCGGTCTGCCGCCGCCGGAGGATCCGGCCTGGCACGAGCCCGGCTTCAAGGTCCTGCACTGGGCGGACTTCGACTACCGCACCTCGTGCGTCACCCTCACCGGCTGCCTCACGCAGGTGAAGGAGTGGTCGCAGCGCCATCCGCGGCACGTCACCGTCCCGGTCCTCCTGGAGCTGAAGCAGACCGACCCGCGGCTGGAGGAGCGCGGGGGAGCGGTCAGCCCGCCGTGGGACACGGCCATGCTCGACGCGCTGGACGCCGCGATCCGCCGGGTCTTCCCCGACCGTACGACCGTGACCCCCGACGACGTCCGGCACCGCGGCGAGACCCTGGAGGAGTCCGTCCTCCGGCACGGCTGGCCCCGGCTGTCCGCGGCCCGCGGCAAGGTGATGTTCCTGATGGACAACGACGACCAGGAACTCCAGGACGCCTACCGGGCCGGCGGGCGGGAGAGCCTCCAGGGCCGGGTGCTGTTCACCGACTCCCAACCGGGGCGGGCGGACGCCGCGTTCATGAAGGTCAACGACCCGACCGGCGGCAACAGGGCCGTCATCCGCGACCTGGTGCGGCGGGGGTACTTCGTGCGGACCCGCTCGGACGTGCCGCTCGACCAGGCGACAAGCGGAGAGGACGGCATGCTGCGGGACGCCCTGTCCTCCGGGGCGCAGATGGTCAGCACGGACTTCCCCGTGCCCGGGCTCGCCGCGCGCTACGGCTCCGACTACGTCGCCGAACTTCCGCGCGGGGAGGGCCCGGTGCGCTGCAACCCGGTCACGGTACGGACGTGGCAGTGCCCGCGCGGGCCGCTGGAACCGTGACCGGCCCGCCCCTCACCGCTGGAGCGCGTACAGCACGCGGTTGAGCGAACTGCGCAGCCCCCAGCGCTCGTCCAGGGCGAGCAGCGCCGTCGCGTCGTGCGGCTCGTCCGGCAGGGTGGCGTCGAAGCCGGGCAGCGGCACGTCGTCCGCGACCCGGACCACCTTCGGCGCCACCGCCAGATAGGGCGCGGCCTCCTGGAGTCTGCGGCGCTGCGCCGGGGTGATCTTCGACTTCGGGTCCGCGGCGGCGGCCTCGATACCGGCCAGGTCGCCGTAGGCCGTCAGCAGCTTCGCGGCGGTCTTCTCCCCGACGCCGGGCACGCCGGGAAGGCCGTCGCTCGGGTCGCCGCGCAGCGTCGCCAGGGCGGCGTACCCCGGCCCGTCCACGCCGTACTTCTCCCGCAGGGCCGCCTCGTCGAACGCGGCGAGGTTGCCCATGCCCTTGACCGGGTAGAGCACCCGCACCCCGCGCGCGTCGTCGATCAGCTGGAACAGGTCGCGGTCGCCGGTGACGATGTCCACCGGCCCGGCGGCGCGGGCGGTCAGGGTGCCGATCACGTCGTCCGCCTCGTACCCGTCCGCGCCGATCCGGGCGACGCCCAGCGCGTCCAGCACGTCGTCGATGACCGGGACCTGCGGGGAGAGGGTGTCCGGCACCTGCTCGGTGTCGGGGCTGCCCGCCTCCGTCTCCTCCAGCACACGGTGCGCCTTGTAGGAGGGGATGAGGTCCACCCGCCACTGCGGGCGCCAGTCGAAGTCCATGCAGGCGACCAGCTCGTCCGGCCGGTGGTCCTGCACCAGCCGGGCGATGAAGTCCAGCAGACCGCGCACCGCGTTCACCGGCGTGCCGTCCGGGGCCCGGACCGAGTCCGGAACCCCGAAGTAGGCCCGGAAGTACAGCGAAGCGGTGTCGAGGAGCATCAGCCGTGGTGTGGTCACGTCCCGATGATGCCGCATGCCGCCGACAACGGGGCGGACCCGCACCCTCGGCTACCGTGCCCTCATGACTCCCCCCGCCGCCGTACGGCGCGTCGTCTCGCTGGTCCCCTCGCTGACCGAGGCGGTGGCGGCGTCCGGCCCGGACCTGCTGGTCGGCGCCACCGACTGGTGCAGTCACCCCGCCGGGCTGGACGTCGCGCGGGTGCGCGGCACCAAGAACCCGGACCTGGAGCGGATCGCCGCCCTGGAACCCGACCTGGTTCTGGCCAACGAGGAGGAGAACCGTCCCGCCGACCTCGAGGCGCTGCGGGCCGCCGGGGTCGGCGTGCTGGTCACCGAGGTCCGGAGCGTGCCGCAGGCGTTCGGCGAACTGCACCGCGCCCTGGTCGACGGCTGCGGTCTGCCCCGCCCGGCGTGGCTGGACGAGGCGGAGGCGGCGTGGGCGGACGTGCGCGCCGAGTTCGACGCGGTGGCGGTGGTGCCCGTGTGGCGCCGGCCGTGGATGGTGCTGGGCCGGGACACCTTCGCCGGGGCGGTCCTCGCCCACCTCGGGGTACGCAACCGCTACGCCGGCCACCCCGAGCGCTATCCGCGCGTCCCGCTGCCCGAACTGGCCGACTCCCGGGCCGCCGATCTCGTCGTGCTGCCCGACGAGCCGTACGCGTTCGCCGCCGACGACGGGCCGGAGGCCTTCCCCGGGCTGCCCGCGGCGCTGGTCGACGGACGGCATCTCACCTGGTACGGGCCGTCGCTGACCGAGGCGCCCGGAGTGCTGGCCGGCGCCGTACGCGAGGCCCTGGGCTGACGGAGCACGAGGCCCTGGGCTGACGGAGCGCGGGGCCGGACCGTCGACGGCCGCACGCACCGCGCCCCTGCGGGGCCCGGCAACGCGGCCGTCAGCGCTGCGTCTGCCGCTCCGGCAGGGCCCGCCACGCGAGCCCGGACTGCCGTTCCTGCCGGCGGGCGGCCTCCTTCACCAGGGCCCGCATCACCCGCAGGTCGGTCCCCGCCGCCTCCGGGTGCCACTGCACGCCCAGGGTCCAGGCGAGGGCGCCGGGCATCTCCACCGCCTCCACGGTGCCGTCCTCGGCGTGCGCGCACGCCTCCAGGCCGGAGCCGAGCCGCCGTACCGCCTGGTGGTGGTAGGTGGGCACGACGACCGGGCCGTCCAGCACGCGGGCGAGCCGGGTGCCGGCAACGGGCGTGACGGCGTGCGTGCCGAACACCCCCGGCTCCCCGGCGTGGCCGTCCAGGTGCTGGACGAGGGTGCCCCCGCGGGCGACGTTGAGCAGCTGCATGCCCCGGCAGATGCCGAGCAGTGGTACCCCGCACTCCAGCGCGGCGTCGATCAGCGCCAGCTCCCACGCGTCGCGCTCCCGGGCCGGGGGACCGGTCCGCGGGTCCGGCTCCGCGCCGTACCGCAGGGGCTCGACGTCGGGGCCGCCCGCGACGACCAGGCCGTCCAGACGGGCCACGGCGGCGTCGGCCGTGTGCGGGCCGGAGTCCGGGGGGAGCAGCGCGGCGAGTCCGCCGGCGGCCTGCACCAGCTGGTGGTACCCGGCCGGCAGCAGGGCGGCGGGCAGCCGCCACACACCCCACCGTGCTTCCGGTTCCAGGTAGGTGCTCACACCGATCAGCGGAGGTGCCATGTGTCCGACTATCCCTTTTCCAGCTCGGCCTCTGCTTCGGCCAGGGCGGCGAACTCCTCCTCGGGCGCGCCGGCCACCAGCCGGTGCCGACTGTAGAACGCGAAGTAGCCCACCGCCACGACGTACAGGATCAGCGCGATCCCCGCGGCCGTCGGGTCGACGAGGAACGTCGCCACCACCGCGGAGCACGCCAGCACGAAGGCGACCGAGGAGGTCCACACGCCGCCCGGCGTGCGGTACGGCCGGTGCAGGCCCGGCTCCCGGCGGCGCAGCACGATGTGCGAGAGCGACATCAGCACGTAGGAGACCGCCGCGCCGAAGACGGCGATGTTCAGCATGCGGGCCCCGTCGCCGGTGGCCGCCGCCATCCCGAAGCCGATGGCCGCGGGCACGATGAGCCCCAGGTAGGGGGCCTTGCGGCGGCTGGTCAGCGACAGGAAGCGGGGCAGGTAGCCCGCCCGGGACAGGGCGAACAGCTGCCGCGAGCCAGCGTAGATGAGCGAGAAGAACGACGCCACCAGGCCCGCCAGGCCCGCGTAGTTGACGATCCGGCTCAGCGTCGTGGGGTCGCCGCCGGTCGCCGTCTCCAGCGCCGCGACCAGCGGGTTGTCGGCGTCCTTGATGGCGTCCGACCCCGCCGCCCCGGCGGCGGGCAGCAGCGTGAGCAGCGCCAGCAGCACCAGGATGCCGATGGCCGCCGCCATCGCCCGCGGCAGCGTCCGCTCCGGGTCCTTCGCCTCCTCCGCCGCCAGCGGCACACCCTCCACGCCCAGGAAGAACCACATGCCGAACGGGAACGCCGCCCAGATGCCGAGCAGCCCGTACGGCAGCCACGACCCGGAGCCGAAGGCGGAGGAGTCCACGGCTATGTCGTTCAGCGACCCGCCGTCGAAGTGGGTGAGCGCCCCGACGCAGAACACCAGCAGCGCCGCCACCGCGATGCCCGTGACGACGAAGCTGAACCGCAGGGCCTCGCCCACGCCCCACAGGTGCACGCCCGTGAACAGCACGAAGCACGCCAGGTAGACAGGCCAGCCCGATTCCAGGCCGAACAGCCCCAGCGACTCGACGTAGCCGCCGATGAAGACCGAGATGGCGGCCGGCGCCAGGACGTACTCGATGAGGATGGCCGTGCCGGTCAGGAACCCGCCCCAGGTGCCCAGGGCCCGGCGGGCGAAGCCGTAACCGCCCCCGGCGGTGGGCAGGATCGAGGACAGCTCGGCCAGCGAGAACACCATGCAGGCGTACATCACGCCCATCAGCACGGTGGCGACGGCGAGTCCGCCGAATCCGCCCTCGGCCAGCCCGAAGTTCCAGCCGGCGTAGTCCCCGGAGACCACGTAGGCCACGCCCAGCCCGGTGAGCAGCAGCCACCCGGCACTGCCCCGGCGCAGGGTGCGGCGTTGCAGATACGCCTCCTCGGAGGCCGGCGCGGGGGAGCCGGTGTCCCGGCCGCGCAGTCCGGTGTCCTCGGCCATGAGCATCTCCCGTGTGCGTACGACGTCATTGGTGTGACCCCATACCATTGTGCCGCCCCGGTCCCCGCGCAAGACCCGTGACGCAACACCTGCCACGGACCGGCCCGCCGAACGGCTCGCGGCCGCCGCCGCGGGCTGCTACAGCAGGAAGCCGCGCAGCAGGGCGGCGGTGCCGGCGCAGTGCTCGCGGGCGACGGCGCGGGCGGCCTCCGGGTCGCCCGCGGCGACGGCCTCGACCAGCGCGGTGTGCTGCTGCTGGGCGTGTTCCAGGTTGCGCACCAGCAGCGGGATGCGGCCCAGCAGGTCGTTGAGCGTGGCGCGGGCCGCCGCGTACTGCGCGGTCAGGGTGGCCGAGCCGGCGAGTTCGACCAGGGTGAGGTGCAGTAGGGTGTCCTGCCGCCGGTAGTCGCCGAGCGCGGCGTCCCGGGTGGCGTCCAGTGCCGCCCGCAGCCGTCGTTCGTCCTCGCCGGTCAGCCCCCGTGCGGCGACCAGCTCGGCCGCGCCCGCCTCCAGCACCTCCCGGAACCGCAGCGTGTCCTCCAGGCCCGCCGCGTCCAGCGCGGCCGGCGGTCCGCCGCCCTCCGGCGGCGCGCAGACGAACGTGCCGCCGTACCGTCCGCGGCGGCTCTCCACCAGGCCCTCGTCGGTGAGCACGCGCAGCGCCTCGCGCAGTGTCACCCGGCTCACCCCCAGTCGGTCGGCGAGTTCGCGTTCGGCCGGGAGCCGCCCGCCGGCGGGAATCAGCCCGAGTCGCAGGACCTGGAGTATCTGCTCCAGCGCCTCCTCGAAGCCGTTGCCCGCCCGCACCGGGCGCAGTACCGGCGCCAGCGGATCTCCCGTGCGTGCGGTTCCGGCGCCCGGCCCGCTCACCGAATCGTTCATCGTCCCCACTTCCCCAGCAATGGTCTCGTGTCCTACCTTAAGAAGCCCGGACGACCCAGGCGAGACGGCAGGAGGCCCTACCGTGGCAGACCCCACGCCCCCGCTCTCCGTGGACGAGCTGCGATGGCTCGTCCAGGAGGGCCGGATCGACACCGTGGTCCTCGCCTTCACCGACATGCAGGGCAGACTCCAGGGCAAGCGCTTCGCCGCGGGCTTCTTCCTCGACGAGGTGCTCGACCACGGCACCGAGGGCTGCAACTACCTGCTGGCCGTGGACGCCGAGATGAACACCGTCGACGGCTTCGAGATGTCCTCCTGGGAGCGCGGCTACGGCGACTTCGCCATGCACGGCGACCACGGCACCCTGCGCCGCGTCCCCTGGAACCCCGGCACCGCCATGATCACCGCCGACCTGGCCTGGCACGACGGCGCCCCCGTGACCGCCTCGCCGCGGCAGATCCTGCGCCGCCAGCTCGACCGGCTCGCCGCACGCGGCTGGACCGCGCACGTCGGCACCGAACTGGAGTTCATGGTCTTCCAGGACACCTACGAGGACGCCTGGAACAGCGCCTACCGCGGCCTGACCCCCGCCAACCAGTACAACGTGGACTACTCCGTGCTCGGCACCGGACGCGTGGAGCCGCTGCTGCGCCGCATCCGCAACGAGATGGGCGCGGCCGGTATGACCGTCGAGTCCGCCAAGGGCGAGTGCAACCTCGGCCAGCACGAGATCGCCTTCCGCTACACCGACGCCCTCACCACCTGCGACCAGCACGTCGTGTACAAGACCGGGGCCAAGGAGATCGCCGCCCAGGAGGGCCGGGCGCTCACCTTCATGGCCAAGTACGACGAGCGGGAGGGCAACTCCTGCCACATCCACCTGTCCCTGCGGTGCGCCGACGGCTCTCCCGTACTCGCCGGCGACGACCGGCCCGACGGCATGTCCGAGGTGATGCGGCACTTCCTCGCCGGCCAGCTCGCGGCACTGCGCGAGTTCACCTTCCTCTACGCCCCCAACATCAACTCCTACAAGCGCTTCCAGCCCGGATCCTTCGCCCCCACCGCCGTCGCCTGGGGCCCCGACAACCGCACCTGCGCCTACCGGGTCGTCGGCCACGGCGGCTCGCACCGCATGGAGAACCGGGTGCCCGGCGGCGACGTCAACCCCTACCTGGCCGTCGCCGGGATGATCGCCGCCGGACTGCACGGGGTGGACGAGGGCCTCGAACTCCCCGCCGCCTGCACCGGGAACGCCTACACCGGCGACGCCGACCACGTGCCCGCGACCCTCCGCGAGGCCGCCGGGCTGTGGGAGGACAGCGCCCTCGCCCGTGACGCCTTCGGCGACGACGTCGTCCGGCACTACGCCAACGCGGCCCGCGTCGAACTCCAGGCGTACGACGCGGCCGTGACCGACTGGGAACGCTTCCGCTCCTTCGAACGCATGTGAGGCACCGCTTGCAGCCGAACGACCAGGACGACCGCCGGGCCGGCCGGCCCGCGGCCGCCGAACACCACGTCCTCGACCCGGCGACCGGGGAACGCGTCGCGACGGTCCCCGCGACCACCCAGACCGGGATCGACGAGGCGGTGCGGCGCGCGAGGGCCGCCCAGCGCCGCTGGGCGGCCCTCGCCCCCGCCGACCGCGCCCGCCTCCTGCGCCGCTTCGCCGCCGTGGTCGACCAGCACCTCGAGGAGCTGGCGCGGCTGGAGGTGCGCGAGGCCGGGCACCCGGTGGGCAACGCCCGCTGGGAGGCGGGCAACGTACGCGACCTCCTCGACTACGCGGCGGGCGGCGTGGAGCGCCTGACCGGCAGCCAGATCCCGGTCGACGGCGGCGTGAACGTCACCTTCGCCGAACCCCTCGGCGTCGTCGCCGTCATCGCACCGTGGAACTTCCCCATGCCCGTCGCGGCCTGGGGCACCGCCCCCGCCCTGGCCGCCGGGAACGCCGTCCTCCTCAAACCCGCCGAGGCGACGCCGCTCACCGCCCTCCGCCTGGCCGAACTCGCCCTGGAGGCAGGGCTGCCCGAGCACCTGTTCCAGGTCGTCCCCGGCGCCGGCGAGGTCGCCGGAGCGGCGCTGGTGCGCCACCGGGACGTCGCCAAGGTCGTCTTCACCGGCTCCACCGAGGTCGGCAGGAACGTGATGGCCGCCTGCGCGGCCCAGGTCAAACCGGTGACCCTGGAGCTCGGGGGCAAGAGCCCCAACATCGTCTTCGCCGACGCGGACGTCGAACGCGCCGCCTCCGCCGCCCCCGGCTCGTTCCTCGACAACACCGGCCAGGACTGCTGCGCCCGCAGCCGCATCCTCGTCCAGCGCAGCGTCCACGACCGCTTCCTCGAACTCCTCGAGCCCGCGGTGAAGGGCTTCACCGTCGGCGATCCCGCCGACCCCGCCACACAGATGGGCCCGCTGATCTCCGCGGCGCAACGCGACCGGGTCGCGTCCTACGTTCCGCGCGACGCACCCGCCCTCATCCGTGGCGAGGCCCCCGAAGGCCCCGGATTCTGGTACCCGGCGACCGTGCTGGAGGCCGGTGAGAGCGACCGGACCGCGACCGAGGAGATCTTCGGGCCGGTCGCCGTGGTGCTGCCCTTCGACGACGAGGCGGACGCGATCCGGCTCGCCAACGCCACGCCGTACGGCCTGGCCGGCTCGGTGTGGACCCGCGACCTCGGGCGCGCGCTGCGCGTCTCGCGCGGCGTCGCCGCCGGGAACCTGTCGGTCAACTCGCACAGCAGCGTGCGCTACTCCACCCCCTTCGGCGGCTACCGGCTCTCCGGGCTCGGCCGCGAACTCGGCCCCGGCGCGCTGAAGGCCTTCACCGAGACCAAGAACGTCTTCCTGAACAGCGAGGAGCTCACGTGACCGAAGCCACCACCCCCGCCGGCACCGCGCAGGCGCCCGTCTGCCGCAGGCTGGTCGGCCGCACCGCCGTCGTCACCGGAGCGGGCAGCGGCATCGGACTCGCCGCGGTGCGCCGACTGGCCTCCGAGGGCGCGCACGTGGTGTGCGCCGACCTGGACTCCGCACGCGGCAAGGCCGCCGCCGAGGAGACCGGCGGACTCTTCGTCGAGACCGACGTCACCGACGAGGCCGCCGTCGAGGCGCTGTTCGCCGCCGCGCACGAGCGGTACGGCTCGGTCGACGTGGCCTTCAACAACGCGGGCATCTCGCCGCCGGACGACGACTCCATCCTCACCACCGGCCTCGACGCCTGGCAGCGGGTGCAGCAGACCAACCTCACCTCCGTCTACCTGTGCTGCCGCGCGGCGCTTCCCTACATGCGGCGTCAGGGACGCGGGTCGATCATCAACACCGCCTCGTTCGTCGCGGTGATGGGCGCCGCCACCTCGCAGATCAGCTACACCGCGTCCAAGGGCGGCGTGCTGGCCATGTCCCGGGAACTGGGCGTGCAGTTCGCCCGGGAGGGCATCCGCGTCAACGCGCTGTGTCCCGGGCCGGTCAACACCCCGCTGCTGCGCGAGCTGTTCGCGAAGGACCCGGAGCGGGCGCAGCGCCGGCTGGTGCACGTGCCCGTCGGACGGTTCGCCGAGGCCGAGGAGATCGCCGCCGCGGTGGCCTTCCTCGCCAGCGACGACTCCTCGTTCGTCAACGCCACCGACTTCCTCGTCGACGGCGGGATCTCCGGCGCGTATGTGACACCGTTGTGACGGCACCGGTACCGCACGGCGGTTCGGTTCGCACAGGTGTTGCCCTAGTGTGCTGAGGGTGAGCACGACGACTCCGCCCGGCTGGTACCCAGACCCAGGGCACACAGGTTTCGGCCCCGCCCCGGAGCGCTGGTGGGACGGCGCGGCGTGGACGGAACACCGCCGCGCCGCCTCCGCCGGCCCCGTGCCGCCCGGTTACCCGCCGCAGGGCGGCTCCGCGCAACAGCACGGCGCGGCCGGGGCGTTCCCGCCGTCGTACCCGCCGGGCAAGCCCAAGGGGCCCCTGGTGGCGGGCATCGTCGCGGCCGTCGCCGTGGTCCTGGCGATCGTCGTGGGCGCGGTGCTCGTCGGCGGGGAGAAGGGCGGGCGTGCCGACGGCCCCGCGCCGTCCGCGTCGAGCGGGCCCCCGGCGACGGAGGAGAGCACCGGGCCGGACGAGGACGGGTCCGCGCCCGCACCGGGTGAGGAGCGCCTGCCGCTCGCGAGCGGCGTCAAGCTGCCGCTGCCGTCCGGCTGGACCCGGGTCGACGGCACCTACGGCGCCGCAGTCAACACCACCCCCTACAGCTGCCCGCTGAAACGGGAGCGCTGCGTACGGGCCGGCGCGGCCGTGTACGTCACTCCGGAGGACGGTGACCCGGAGACCGTCGCCAAGGCCGACATCGAGGCCAACGCCGACTCCTCCTACGGCGCTGACTACTACGGCGGCATCACCTCGCACGAGGAGGTCGCCTCCGAGGCGGTCGAGGTCGCCGGCCAGGACGGCTACCTCGTCCGCTGGAAGATCGACAACGAAGCCGACCCGGACGCCTACGTGGAGACGGTGGCCTTCCCGCACCCGGACGGCAGCGGACAGATGCTCGTCCTGCGGGCCGGCCTGGACATCCACGACGAGGCCCCCGCGACGGACGTCCTCGACGAACTGCTCGAGGGCGTGGAGAAGGGCTCGGTCGTCGACGACGACAGCAACGAGTCGATCTGACACGACGCCGGGGAGAGTGAAGAGGCGCCGCTCAGAGGAAGGTCCGGCCCTCGCCCCGGTAGGTGGGGACGGTCGCGGTCACCCGGTCGCCCTCGACCAGGTGCAGGGTGGCGAAGCGTTCGCACAGCTCGCCCGCCTTCGCGTGGCGGAACCACACCCGGTCCCCGATCCGCAGGTCGTCCGCCGCCGTTCCCAGCAGGGGGGTCTGCACCTCTCCCGCGCCCTCCCTCGGGTCGTAGCGCAGCCCGCCGGGCAGGTACGGCTGCGGCAGCCGGTCCGTTCCCGCCGCGCCGGAGGCCGGGTAGCCGCCCCCGAGGACGGTCACCGCGCCGGCACCGGGCCGCCGCACCACCGGCAGCGCGAACAGCGCCGCCGGGCGCCCGGTGAAGGAGGTGTAGGAATCGAAGAGGCGCGGCGTGAAGAGTCCGGAGCCCGCGGCGACCTCCGTCACGGCGGGCTCCGCCGCGGTGTGCTGCACGCTGCCGGTGCCGCCGCCGTTGACGAACTCCAGGCCGGGGGCCACCGCCCGCACCGCCCGGACCGCCTCCGCGCGGCGCCGTGCCAGCTCCCGCCGGGCGGTCGCCTGCATCAGCCGTATGCTCCTGCTGCGCAGCGGACGCCCGGGCACGGCGTCCCCCACACCCGCCACATGGCCCTCGTACCCCATCAGGCCCACCAGCGCGAACCCCGGGCGGCGCAGCACCGTACGGGCCGCCTCCGTCAGCCCGGTGGGGGAGTGCAGCGGGGAACGGCGCGCCCCGACGCGCAGCCTCCCGCCCAACAGCCGCAGCGACGTGTCGAGTTCCAGACAGACCCGCACCCGTTCCCGTCCGCCGGAGCGGGCCGCGTCGATGAGGTCCAGCTGCGCCGGGTCGTCCACCATCACCGTCACCGCGGCGGCCAGAGCCGGGTCGGAGGTGAGCGCGGCGAAGCCGGCGCGGTCCGCGGACGGGTACGCCAGCAGCACGTCGTCGAACCCGGAGCGGGCCAGCCACAGCGCCTCCACCAGCGTGAACGCCATCACCCCGGAGAAGCCGTCACGGGCCAGCACCCGCTCCAGCAGGGCCCGGCAGCGCACCGACTTGCTCGCCACCCGCAACGGCAGACCCCCGGCCCGGCGCTCCAGATCGGCGGCGTTGGCGTCGAAGGCGTCCAGGTCCACGACGGCCAGCGGCGCCTCGAGGTCCGCCGTGGCCCGGTCGTAGCGGGCACGGACGTCGGCGAGCGGAACGGACGTATCGAACACGCTGGCAGCTTGCCAGAGTCCGTGCCCGCAGCACACCCCGCACCTCGGGTTGCCGGGGGTACCGGGAGGCACCGTAGAGTGACGGCGCACACCGCGTCGCAGCAGCGCCGGAGTGCCGTTCGGCAGAACACCACGTCAGACGTCATCCGGTCGCGCGCAGGCGTGCGCGTCGCCATGGCCGCGGGAGGGCGCGCATGAGCACGGAGGCCGGTCGCCCCCGCAACCCGCACGTGCCGCTGCCGCCCCCCGCACCTCCCCGGCCCACCGCCCCACCGCGCCCCCGCACCGCACCTTCCACGACCGCAGAACCTGCGCGGGAAGGGCGGCGGAACGACCCTGCGGGGAAGCGCGGGGCGCCGCCGCCCGGCGCCGCGCCGATCCCCGAGGACGAGCCCACCACCCGCGTCGCCCCCCGCACCGAGCCACGTGACGCGAGCCGTCCCGGCGCCGCCGCGAGGACGGCCACGACCCGCACGAGCGCCGCAAGGACCGCGTCCCCGGGCACGCCCGCCGCGCCGGTTCCGCCGCCACGCCCCCCGCGCCGGTCGACCGTCCCGGCGACGCCACCCCCTCCGTCCGCCGGAGCCCCGCCGCCCCGGCCCGCCCACCCGCCGCGCCCCGCGCCCGCGGTGCCGCGGTTCGACGACGACATCGCCGGTCCGCCCACCTTCCGGCTGCGACCCATCCGCGACGAGGAGCCACGGCGCCTGCCGATGCGCACCGTCGCGGCGGCCGCCTGCCTGGTGCTGGGCGTCGGACTGCTGGGCGGCACCACCGCCGGCACCCTCCTCGCCGACGACGCCGAGGCCGGACTCTCCGCGGCGCAGGCCGCCTTCGACGAGGCCCGCGGCCTGTGGCACAACGTCCCCGTCGACGGGCTCTTCCCTCGCACGGTCGAAGCCGAGGGCGCCGGCCCCGGTGGCGCCGACCGCCGGTGGACCCGGCTCGCCGTGGCCCCCGACGGCCCCTGCCGGCAGGCCTTCGACCCCCTGCTCGCCAAGGCGGTCTCACCCGTGGGCTGCCGGCGGCTCGTCCGCGCCACCTACGCGGACGAGACCAGCACCAGCGTCGTCACCGTCGGCCTGGTCTTCACCGAGGCCGACCGGACCGGGATGCGCGCCCTCCGGGCCCGCTTCGAGGAGGAGGGGCTCGCGGAGCGCACCGACCTGATGCCCCGCACGTTCCCGCCGCGCGGCACGGTCGCCGCCGGCTTCGGCGACACGCAGCGCGCCAGCTGGACGGTCCGCGTGCTCACCGGGGCGCCGGTGATCGTCTTCGCCGTGTCCGGGTTCGCCGACGGCCGTCCCGTGGCCGAGCCGCGTCCCGCCGCCGACGCCGTCGACCCGGAGGCGACCTCCGCGCCGGCCCAGGCGGGTCTCGGCCACGACGCCCGGGGCCTGGCCGACCGCATCGAGCAGGCGCTGCGCGCCCGGCTGCCCGAGCCCGCGAAGGAAGAGAACTGAATGGACCGCCTCGCCGGGCCCCCGACAGCCGACACTCCTTCCCCCACCCCTTCCGACAACCGCACGGGCCCGCCCGCCGCCCGCCGCGCGGTCCGCCGCACCGCGGCGCTGCTGGCGGCCGCCGCCCTGGCCACCGTGCCGCTCACCTCCGGCACGGCCCACGCGGCCGGTGAGGGGCTCCAGGACCGGCAGTGGGGCCTGGGCACCGTCAACGCCCGCGAGGCGTGGGAGACCACCCGGGGCGAGGGCGTCACCGTGGCCGTCCTCGACACCGGCGTCGATGCCACCCATCCCGATCTCACCGGCTCGGTACTGGAGGGGAAGGACCTCATCGGCTTCGGCGCGCAGCGGGGCGACCCCGCCTGGGCGCGCCACGGCACCGCGATGGCAGGGATCATCGCCGGCCACGGCCACGACACGGGCGACGCGCACGGAGTGCTGGGCGTCGCGCCCGGCGCGAAGATCCTTCCGGTGCGCGTGCTGCTGGAGGAGGACGACGACGCCCGCGACGAGGCCCGCCGCACCCGCGGGGACGCCCTGGCCGAGGGCATCCGCTGGGCCGCGGACAACGGCGCGGACGTCATCAACCTCTCCCTCGGCGACGACAGCGACTCCGCGCACCCCGACCCGCAGCAGGACGCCGCCGTCCGCTACGCGCTGCGCAAGGGCGTCGTGGTCGTCGCCTCCGCCGGCAACGACGGCAAGGACGGCGACCACGTCTCCTACCCGGCCGCCTACCCCGGCGTGATCGCCGTCACCGCCGTCGACGAGAACGGCCGCCGCGCCGACTTCTCCACCCGCCGCTGGTACGCCACCGTGGCCGCACCCGGCGACGACGTGATCATCACCGAACCCGACCGCCTCTACTACGAGGGCTGGGGCACCAGCGTCGCCGCGGCCTTCGTCTCCGGCGCCGCCGCCCTCGTCACCGCCGCGCATCCCGACCTCACGCCCGCCCAGGTCAGGCAACTCCTCGCGGACACCGCGCAGAACACGCCGCCGGGCGGCCGCAGCGACGCGCTCGGCACCGGCGTCGTCGACGCCGCCGCGGCCATCGAGATGGGCGCCACCGTCCGGCCGCAGTCCCTCGAGAAGGGCGTGCAGCCCTACCCCGAGCGCTACTTCGGTGCCGGGCCGGACGACGCCCCGGGCGGCTTCGACTGGCTCGCGCTGACCGGCGGCGCCTGCGGCGCGCTCCTCATCGCGGGGGCCGTCGCCCTCCAGCGGGGTGCCCGGGGCCGCACCCGCTGACCCCGTCCGGTTAGCCTCGTGTCCGTGGCGCTCAAGAACATCCCCGACCCCGGCTTCTCCGGTGACGACGGCCGGGCCGACCCGGTCCTCGCCGACGCCCTCGCCGCCTGGCGGCAGGACCCCGCGCGGGAGGACGCGCTGCTGCACGCACTGCGCGGCGCCCGGCTGCTGGTGCCCGTCGTCGCCGTTCTGGGCGAGGCGGAGACCGGCACGGACGGACTGCGCCGCGACAAGTCCAGCGACATGGCCGTCCCCACCCTGAACGCCCCCGGCGGGCGGCGTGCCCTGCCCGCCTTCACCTCCACCGAGACCCTGGCGCGCTGGCAGCCCGACGCCCGTCCGGTCGCCGTCCCGCTCCGCCAGGCGCTGCTCGCCGCGGCCCACGAGGGCGCCGACACCGTGGTACTGGACCTCGCCGGCCCGGTCCCGTACGAACTGACGGGCGCCGCGCTGCGCGGACTCGCGGCGGGCGGAGCCGACCGCCCCCGGCCCCTCGACGACGCGGACGTCGCCGACGCCGTGCGCCGGGTACTCGCCGCCGAGGAGGCGGTTCACGGCGCGCACCTCCTGCCGCCCCGCGGCGACACCGACGGCACGCTCGCCGTGGCTCTCGCCCCGGACGCCGACCCTGCTGCCGCGGCACGCCGGGTGGCCGCCGCACTGGCCGCCGACGAGACGCTGCGCGCCGCACTGGTACGCGGGCTGGACCTGGCCGTCCTCCCGGCCGGCAGCAGCCTTCCCGAGGGCGCCCTCTACCGGAGCTGACGGCGGATACCGGGGCCGACGGCGGACGGCCGCCGCCGGACGCGCCACCACCCGCTTGGCGCGCTGCACATGCGTGGCGCCCCGGCCGGACCGACACTCGGGGACACATCGCGATCTTCGATCGTCCCCGACGGGAGGCGTCATGCGGGCGGAGACCCTGACCGTGACGGACACGCGGCCGCTGGTCGCCGAATGCCTGGGAACCGGCCTGCTGGTCTTCTTCGGTGTCGGCGCCGCCGTCGTGGCCGGCGAGTACATCGGCACCCTCGGCATCGCCCTCACCTTCGGTCTGACCATGCTGGCGCTCGCCTACGCCCTGGGCTCCCTCTCGGGGGCCAACCTCAACCCGGCCGTCACCCTGGGCATGCTGGTGGCCCGCCGCATCGACGTGACCACCGCGGTGCGGTACTGGGTCGCGCAGCTCGTCGGCGCGATCCTGGGCGCCCTGCTGCTGTTCCTGGTCGCCCACCAGATCCCCGACCTGGAGATCGGCGAACGCTTCGGCACCAACGGCTTCGGCGACCGCTCGGCGGTCCAGCTCAACACCTTCGGCGCCCTCGTCACGGAGATCGTGCTGACGTTCCTGCTGGTCTACGTGTGGCTGTCGGTCACCCACCGGCTCGCGGTGACCGGTGTCGACGGCGTACCGATCGGACTGGCGCTCGCCGCGGTGCACCTGGTCGGCATCCCGCTGACCGGCACCTCGGTCAACCCGGCGCGCAGCCTGGCGCCCGCGCTGTTCGCGGGCGGCGCCGCGCTGACCCAGGTGTGGTTGTTCCTGGTGGCCCCGCTGGCCGGCGGGGCGCTGGCGGCGGTCGTCCACCGCCTGACGCACCCGCAGGACGAAGTGGGCCACCAGGCCGGTCTGCTGCCGGGCGACGACGTGCGCACCTGAGAAGCACCGCGGAGTCCTCGCCGCCGCGGTCCCGGCGTGGCGGGACCGCGGCCCGCCTTCAGCCGATCACGGGCCCGGTGAACTTCTCGCCCGGCCCCTGCCCCGGCTCGTCCGGCACCACGGACGCCTCGCGGAACGCCAGCTGGAGCGACTTCAGCCCGTCCCGCAGCGGCGCGGCGTGGTAGGAACCGATCTCGGTCGCGCTCGCCGTGACCAGGCCGGCCAGCGCGTGGATCAGCTTGCGCGCCTCGTCCAGGTCCTTGTGCGCGTCGCCGTCCTCGGCCAGCCCGCACTTGACCGCCGCCGAGCTCATCAGGTGCACGGCCACGGTCGTGATCACCTCCACGGCGGGCACGTCCGCGATGTCGCGGGTCATGGTGTCGAAGCCGACGGGCTGCTCGCCCTGCGGGGCCTCCGGCTGGTTCTGGTGCTGGTCGTCAGCGGCGTCGCTCATGGTGCCCAGGGTAGGTGTGCGACCTCGCCCGCCGAACCCTGGTATGCTCGAGAACCGACCGGCCGGACGTCCGGGCCCTCGCAGCGGGAGACCGCCACCGAGGACCGGCCCCGGCCCGCAAGTGGAGGCTCCGCTCTCCCACCCTGTGGTCCTCCGGGACCTCGGGTCAACGGTCAGGCTGCGCCCCGCGGTGAACCGCGGCGGTGCTCCCCTTCCGTGGAGCCCCGCCTGTGTCCCGTCCGGGGCGTTTCGCACGTCAGGGCGCGGGGGTCGAGAACTCAACTTCACTCTTGCGCGGCCGTTCGCCAGATGGCCGTGTGGTGCACCCGAGGAGGCCCCATCAGCGCCGAGCCCCGCATCAACGACCGGATTCGTGTCCCCGAGGTGCGACTCGTCGGTCCCAGTGGCGAGCAGGTCGGCATCGTGCCGCTTGCCAAGGCCCTGGAGCTCGCCACGGAGTACGACCTCGACCTCGTCGAGGTGGCGGCCAACGCCCGCCCGCCCGTGTGCAAGCTCATGGACTACGGAAAGTTCAAGTACGAGTCGGCCATGAAGGCCCGTGAAGCGCGCAAGAACCAGGCGCACACGGTCATCAAGGAGATGAAACTCCGGCCGAAGATCGATCCGCACGACTACGACACCAAGAAGGGTCACGTCGTCCGGTTCCTCAAGCAGGGGGACAAGGTCAAGATCACGATCATGTTCCGCGGTCGCGAGCAGAGCCGCCCCGAACTGGGCTACCGGCTCCTGCAGCGCCTCGCGGACGACGTCCAGGAGCTGGGCTTCGTGGAGTCCAACCCCAAGCAGGACGGCCGTAACATGATCATGGTTCTCGGTCCGCACAAGAAGAAGACCGAGGCGATGGCCGAAGCCCGCGAGGCGCAGGCCGCACGCAAGGCCGGCCGCCAGCAGGACAGCAGCCCTGCCGAGGAGCCCGCCGAGGCGTGAGTCCTCCCGGGCGCACGCCCAGGACCAAGCAACCGAACCGACCGGCGCTTCCGGCTGCCCCGACACGGGCACGTCAGGCGCCACCGACGAGGAGAAGACGGCGACATGCCGAAGAACAAGACGCACAGTGGTGCCCGCAAGCGCTTCAAGGTCACGGGCTCCGGCAAGGTGTTGCGCCAGCGGGCCGGCCGCCGCCACTACCTCGAGCACAAGCCGTCCACGCTGACGCGCCGCCTCGCGGGCACCCAGGAGATGGCTCCGGCCGACGCCAAGAAGATCAAGAAGCTTCTCGGCAAGTAATCCCCGCTCGACCGGGACCCTTTTCCATCCGGGCCGTGTGAACACCGCCACGGCCCCGCCTCCAAGGAGACACACCAGTGGCACGCGTCAAGCGGGCAGTCAACGCCCAGAAGAAGCGCCGGGCGATCCTCGAGCAGGCCAGCGGCTACCGCGGCCAGCGCTCCCGCCTGTACCGCAAGGCGAAGGAGCAGGTCACCCACTCGTTCGTCTACAACTACAACGACCGCAAGAAGCGCAAGGGCGACTTCCGTCAGCTGTGGATCCAGCGGATCAACGCCGCGGCCCGCGCCAACGGCATGACCTACAACCGCTTCATCCAGGGTCTGAAGGCCGCCAACGTCGAGGTGGACCGCAAGATCCTCGCCGACCTCGCGGTCAACGACACCGCCGCGTTCGCCGCGCTGGTCGAGGTCGCCCAGAAGGCCCTCCCCAGCGACGTCAACGCCCCGAAGGCCGCCTGAACCACGGCCCGAGCGTCGCCGCGGACGCCAGCGGACCCGCAGGCCCCCGGCCTGCGGGTCCGCTGCTGTCCGGCCCCGCCTTAGGACCTGAAGCCCGCGCGAAACCCCGGAGACGACTGCACCCGTGATCCCCCCGTCCGCGACCCGGATCGCCGCCGCCCGCCGGCTCGCCCGCCGCAGTCTGCGCGGCAGGGACCGCCGGTTTCTCGCCGAGGGCCCGCAGGCCGTGCGGGAGGCAGCGGCCGCCCACCGGGCGGACGGCGAACCCGTACTCACCGAGCTCTTCGTCACCGAGGACGCCGCAGGCCGGCACGGCGCCATCGTGGACGCGGCCCGCACGGCCGGCGCGCGCCTCCACCTGACCCCCGAGGACACCCTGGCCTCCCTGGCCACGACCGTGACCCCGCAGGGCCTGGTGGGCGTGTGCCGCTTCCTGGACCGGCCGTTCGCCGACGTGCTGGCCGCCCGCCCCCGGCTGGTCGCCCTCCTCGCCCACGTGCGCGACCCCGGCAACGCCGGGACCGTGCTGCGCTGCGCCGACGCGGCAGGCGCCGACGCGGTCGTCCTCACCGACGCCTCCGTCGACGTCTACAACCCCAAGGCCGTACGCGCCTCCGCCGGCTCCCTCTTCCACCTGCCCGTCGCCGTCGGCGTCCCCGCGCCCGACGCGGTCGCCGGTCTGCGCGCCGCCGGAGTGCGGGTGCTCGCCGCCGACGGAGCCGGAGACCGCGACCTGGACGCGGAACTCGACGACGGCACCCTGAGCGGCCCCACCGCCTGGATGTTCGGCAACGAGGCGTGGGGCCTGCCCGAGGAGACCCGGACGCTGACGGACGACGTGGTCGGCGTCCCGATCCACGGCCGCGCCGAGAGCCTCAACCTGGCCACCGCCGCCGCCGTGTGCCTCTACGCCTCCGCCCGTGCGCAGCGTGCACCCGGAGGGTGCCGCTCCGTGACCTCCAGCGGTTAAGGTGGGCCGACGGGGACCGGAGCCGGGGGAGCCGGACGGAAGGGTGCGGGGATGGCAGCCGAGGGGAGCGAGGAGCCTCGCCCGCACGCCCGCCCGCGGCCCGGCAGCCCCGGTGTGCACCCGGACGAGCTGCCCGACGGCCTGGTGATCGCCGACGCCACGGGTCACGTCGTCTGCTTCAACGCCGCCGCCGCCCGGATCTGCCACACCGACCCCGCCGACGTGCTCGGCAAGCCGCTGGAGAGCGCGCTCCCGCTGGAGGACCTCAAAGGCCGCCGGTGGTGGCCGCTGACCGACCCGTACGGGGGCCTCGCCACCCGCACCGGCCAGCCCGAACGCCATCTCTTACTGCACGGCCGCGAGGTGCTGGCCTCCGCCCGGTACGTCCGCGAGCGTCCCACCGGCCCGGTGGACCGCCTGGTGGTCTCGCTGCGCGGCACCGAGGCCCGCCGCCGCACCGAGCGCAGCCACGCCGAACTCATCGCCACGGTCGCCCACGAACTGCGCTCGCCGCTGACCTCCGTCAAGGGCTTCACCGCCACCCTGCTCGCCAAGTGGGAACGTTTCACCGACGACCAGAAGCGGCTGATGCTGGAGACGGTGGACGCCGACGCCAACCGGGTCACCCGGCTCATCACCGAGCTGCTGGACATCTCCCGCATCGACTCCGGCCGCCTCGAGGTACGCCGGCAGCCCGTCGACATGGCCGCCGCGGTGCGCCGCCACATCGAGGCCCACACGGCGGCGGGGCAGTCCCCCGACCGTTTCGTGACCCGCATCGTCGACCCGCTGCCCGAGCTGTGGGCGGACCCGGACAAGATCGACCAGGTACTGGGCAACCTGCTGGAAAACGCCGTGCGCCACGGCGAGGGAACCGTCACGATAGAAGTGGCGCCCTCGCCGTCCCCGCACCCGCGGGAGTGCACCGGCACCACGGTCACCGTCAGTGACGAGGGCCCCGGCATTCCGGAGGAGTCCATGAGCCGCGTCTTCACCCGCTTCTGGCGGGGCAGCAAGCGAGGCGGCACCGGGCTGGGCCTGTACATCGTCAAGGGCATCGTCGAGGCCCACAGCGGCGGCATCACCGTCTCCCGTGCCGAAGGCGGCGGCGCGCAGTTCCGATTTACCCTGCCCGTGGGCGCCCCGGCCTTCATGGCCTGACCGGTCCCACGGGCTCTCCGCACAGCCCCCGCGCACCTGCCGCCGCCCCGCCCGCGCCCGCCGACCGGCGAAGACCGACAGGCCAGGGCCGTAGACTCGGTCAGCGGCACGCATGCGCAGCCACGCCAATCGGAAGCACGGGAAGAGATGTCGGCACCCAACAAGTCGTACGACCCTGTCGAGGTCGAGGCACTGAAACCGGAAGAGATCGACCGGGCACGGAACGAGGCGCTCGAAGCCGTCGCCGCGGCGACGGACCTGGACGCGCTGCGCGAGGTGAAGGCCGCCCACGCGGGTGACCGCTCGCCGCTCGCCCTGGCCAACCGCGAGATCGGCGCCCTGCCGCCGCACGCCAAGGCCGAGGCGGGCAAGCGCGTCGGCCAGGCCCGCGGCGCTGTCGGCCAGGCGCTGAAGAAGCGCCAGGAGGAGCTGGAGGCCGAGCGCGACGAGCGCGTCCTCGCCGAGGAGGCGGTGGACGTGACGCTGCCGCACGACCGGCACCCGGCCGGCGCCCGGCACCCGCTCACCACGCTGTCCGAGCGCATCGAGGACGTCTTCGTCGCCATGGGCTACGAGGTGGCCGAGGGGCCCGAGGTCGAGGCCGAGTGGCTCAACTTCGACGCGCTCAACATTCCGCCGGACCACCCGGCGCGCACCATGCAGGACACCTTCTTCGTACAGGGCCCCAAGGGCGAGGCGAGCGGCGACGAGTCCGGGGTCGTGCTGCGCACGCACACCTCCCCGGTGCAGATCCGCTCGCTGCTCGACCGCGAGCTGCCGGTGTACGTGATCTGCCCCGGCAGGGTCTTCCGCACCGACGAGCTGGACGCCACGCACACCCCGGTGTTCACCCAGGTCGAGCTGCTCGCCGTCGACGAGGGCCTGACCATGGCCGACCTCAAGGGCACGCTGGACCACATGGTGCAGTCGCTGTTCGGCGAGGACATGAAGACGCGGCTGCGGCCCAACTACTTCCCCTTCACCGAGCCGTCCGCGGAGATGGACATGGTCTGCTACGTGTGCCACGGCGAGTCCGTCGGCAACGTGGACCGTCCGTGCCGGACCTGCTCCTCCGAGGGCTGGATCGAGCTCGGCGGCTGCGGCATGGTCAACCCCCGCGTCCTGACCGCCTGCGGAGTCGACGCGGAGCGCTACAGCGGCTTCGCCTTCGGGTTCGGCATCGAGCGGATGCTGATGTTCCGCCACAACGTCGAGGACATGCGAGACATGGTCGAGGGTGACGTGCGCTTCACCCGGCCGTTCGGGATGGAGATCTGATGCGGGCGCCGCTTTCCTGGCTGCGGGAGTACGTCGACCTGCCGGCCGGTGAGACCGGCCGCGACGTCGCGGCGAAGCTGATCGAGGCCGGGCTGGAGGTCGAGACCGTCGACCTGCTCGGCGCCGGGCTCAAGGGCCCGCTCGTCGTCGGGCAGGTGCTGGCGATTGAGGAGCTGACCGAGTTCAAGAAGCCCATCCGCTGGTGCCAGGTGGACGTGGGCGACGCCAACCGCACGGGGGAGCCGCAGAACCTCATCTGCGGCGCGACCAACTTCGCCGTGGGCGACAAGGTGGTCGTGGTGCTGCCCGGCGCCGAACTGCCCGGCGGCTTCGCCATCTCCGCCCGCAAGACCTACGGCAAGGTCTCGGAGGGCATGATCTGCTCGGCCCGCGAGCTGGGCATGGGCGACGACCACGACGGCATCATCGTCCTCCCGCCCGAGTACGAGGCGGGCACCGACGCCGTCGAGCTGCTGGAACTGGTCGACGAGGTGCTGGACATCGCGGTCACCCCCGACCGCGGCTACTGCCTCTCGCTGCGCGGGCTCGCCCGGGAGACCGCCACCGCCTACGGCCTGCCGCTGCGCGATCCCGCGCTGCTCGACGTGCCCGCCGCCAACGACCACGGCCCGAAGGTCGAGGTCGCCGACCCGCACGGCTGCGACCGGTTCACCGCCCGCGCGGTCACCGGGCTGCGCACGGACGCACGTTCGCCGATCTGGCTGCAGCGCCGCCTCCAGAAGGCGGGCATGCGCCCCATCTCGCTGGCCGTGGACGTCACCAACTACGTGATGCTCGAACTCGGTCAGCCGCTCCACGCCTACGACCGCGCCCGCGTCGACGGGCCGATCGGGGTGCGCCGCGCGGAACCGGGCGAGAAGCTGACCACCCTCGACGACGTGGAGCGCACGCTGCACCCCGAGGACCTGGTCATCACCGATTCGCGCGGCCCCATCGGGCTGGCCGGTGTGATGGGCGGGGCGGACACCGAGATCGCCGACGCGGCCGGCGGCGAGCAGGGCAGCACCGAAGTCGTCATCGAGGCGGCCCACTTCGACCCGGTCTCGATCGCCCGCACCGCGCGGCGGCACCGCCTCTCCTCCGAGGCCTCCCGCCGCTTCGAACGCGGCGTCGACCCGGAGGCCGCCGCCGCCGCGGCGCAGCGCACCGTCGACCTGCTGGTGCTGCTCGCCGGCGGCTCCGCCGAGGCCGGAGTCACCCGGTTCGTCGCCCCCGGCGGTCCGCGCACCGTCCGGATCGCCGCCGACCACCCGGACCGCGTGGCCGGCGTCGCCTACGGGCGGGAGACCGTCGTGCGGCGGCTCCAGCAGGTCGGCTGCGACGTGTCCGGGCAGGACGAGCTGACCGTGACCGTGCCGTCCTGGCGGCCCGACCTCACCGACCCCAACGACCTCGCGGAGGAGGTCATCCGGCTGGAGGGCTACGCCAGCCTGCCCTCCACCCTGCCCCGCCCCCCGGCCGGCCGCGGGCTGACCGAACGCCAGCGGCTGCACCGGCGGGTCGGACGTGCCCTCGCGGGCGCCGGGTACACCGAGGCGCTGAACTACCCCTTCATCGGCTCCCCGGCGCTGGACGGACTCCAGCTCGACCCGGAGGACCCGTGCCGCCGCACGGTGAAGCTGGTCAACCCGCTCTCCGACGAGGAGCCGGCGCTGCGCACCGCGCTGCTGCCGGGGCTGCTGACCGCGCTGCGCCGCAATCACGGGCGCGGCAGCCAGGGCGCTCACGGCGGACTCGCCCTCTTCGAGACCGGTCTGGTGTTCCACCCGACGGGCGAGGAGCGCGACGCTCCGCGCCCCAGCGTGGAGGACCGCCCGTCCGGCGAGGAGATCGCCGCGCTGGACGCGGCGCTGCCCCGGCAGCCGCGGCACGTCGCCGCGGTGCTGTCCGGCCCGCGAGAGCAGGCCGGCTGGTGGGGCGGGGGCCGGCCGTCCGGCTGGGCCGACGCGGTGGAGGCGGCCCGTACGGTCGCCCGCGAGGCCGGGGCCGACCTGGTGGTGGAGCAGGGGCGGTACGGCCCCTGGCACCCGGGGCGCTGCGCCCGGCTTTCGGTGGGGGAGCGGACCGTCGGCTACGCCGGCGAGCTGCACCCGCGGGTCGTGAAGGCGTTCGGCCTTCCGGAGCGGACCAGTGCGATGGAAGTCGATCTGGACGCGCTGGAGGAGGACGCCACCGGCCCGGTGCGGGCGCCGAGCGTGTCGGCCTACCCGGTCGCCGCCCAGGACGTCGCCCTCGTGGTCGGCGCGGACGTCGCCGCCGCGGAAGTGGAGGCGGCGCTGCGCGAGGGCGCGGGTCCGTTGCTGGAGTCGCTGCGCCTCTTCGACGTGTTCACCGGCGAGCAGCTCGGTGAGGGCCGCAAGTCCCTCGCGTACGCGCTGCGGTTCCGTGCCGAGGACCGCACGCTGAAGGCCGACGAGGCGTCCGCGGCCCGGGATGCCGCCGTCGCCGCGGCGATGGAGCGCACCGGGGCGACCCTGCGCGGGGCGTAAGAGGAATCGGCGACACTCCGCCACATCCCTGAAAACCGGGGGTGGTTCCGGACAACCGGAACCACCCCCGGTTGGCGTTTCGTGAACTCCGTGCACCGGATGGGATTCCTCCAGGCGGATGACGTGAAGATCTGACGACCTGTCCCGTCGTGGGTGGTCACTGCTCGGCCGACCGTGATCTGATCCAACCTCCGGCGGGCCACCGGCCGGACAGACACCCCTCCACGAGGATCTGTGCGGTCGCCCTGCGGGCGTCGGCATCCGCCAGGTGCCGGCATGTTGTTTCCCCTCACGAGAACGATGTATGGAAGGCGCTTCCCATGCTGAACGACAAGATCGAGACCGCTGAGATCGCCGACGCCGAGCTCGACCAGGTTTCCGGTGGTGTCGGCGTCGCCGCCGAGGGCGTTGTCGGCGTTGCGGGCACCGAGCTGGGCGGCGGCGTCTCCGCCGGCGTCGACGGCCTCGGCCTGGACGCCCTCCCGGTCCCCGGCCTGGACGGCGTGACCGGCACCGTCTCCGGCCTCACCGGCGGCCTGGTCTGACGATGCCCGTCCGCGGCCGGCCCGTCGGCGGAGACGCCTGACGGAGAGGCCGCGAGCATCGCGCACGAAGGGGGCGCCCCAGGTACCTGGGGCGCCCCCTTCCGCGTGCCCGGGCCGCCGCCGGGGCCCGCCGGACGAGTGGGACAAGTATTCGTAGCCGCGAGCCGTGCGGATGGAACGAGGTCGTGAGGGCTCATCACCGGGTCCATGCCGGGTGTGAAGATGTGACGACCTGGGGGTCACCGAGTGGCATGACGTTCCGCTCACGTGTTCTGATCGTCCGGCGGGCGACGGGGGAGAGCAATTTCCCTCACGGGAAACCTTCTTCGCGCCTGCCCTTCATTCGGACCGGTATCTCGATCCGGGTGATTTCCCCCTATGAACGAAGCAATGAAGGGAACCACTTCCCATGCGTAACGACCACATCGAGACCGCCGAGATCGCCGACGCCGAGCTGGACAACATCTCCGGCGGTCTGCTCGACGGCGCCATGGGCCAGGTCGGCACCACCGTCGAGAACGTGCTGGGCGCGGACCTCGGCGGCGTGGCCACCGACCTGGGCGGCCTGAACCTGGGCGGCCTGAACGTCGGCCCGGAGACCGGCCTCAACCTCTGACGGTCCCCTGGCGCACGGGCCGCACGGTCCGTGCACCCCACTCGCGGCGAACGGTGAGTTCCGCTCACCGGAAGCGAGAAGCGCAGGCCCCGGAACTCACGTTCCGGGGCCTGTGTGTTAAGTTCGTCCACCGATTCCGCCAGGTCACCGGTGAAGGCAAGCGCAGCGAAGGAAAAGTGACGTGCAATTCCGGCAGAAGGCGCTTTCCAAGCTGCAGTCGCCCGAAGAACTCGACGTGCCGGTGCGTTTCGCCCGCCCGCAGGGCCGTATCGTCCTTCTCGTCACGGTCGTGGTGATGGTCGCGGCAGCGGTCTGGTCGGTCACCGGCACCGTCTCCAGCAAACTCGACGCACCCGGGGTCCTCACCCACGGCGAGGGCACCTACCTGCTGCAGAGCCCCGTCGCGGGCCAGGTCACCGAGGTGCTGGCCAAGGAAGGCGAACTCCTCGGCGCCGACGAGCCGTTGGTCCGGGTCCGTACGGAGGCCGGCGTCACCGCGATCCGCACCGTCGCCCCGGGGCGCGTGACCACCGTCGCCGCCGGGATCGGCTCCGTCGTCACCGCCGGAGCGGACGTCGCTCTCCTCGAACGCGTCCGCGGCCCCGACGACCCCCTGGTCGCCACCCTCTACATACCCGGCGCGGAGTCGGAGGGCGTGTCCGAGGGCGACCCCGTCGACCTCACCGTCCAGTCGGTGTCCACCCAGCAGTACGGAGTGCTGCGCGGCACCGTCGAGTCCGTCGGCCGCAGTCCCCGCGGAGCGGAGCAGATCGCCTCCTTCGTCGGCGACGCCCGCCTCGCCGAGCAGTTCACCCGCGACGGCCCGCCGGTCGCGGTGCGCGTCCGCCTGCAGAAGTCTCCCGGCACGGAGTCCGGGCTGCGCTGGTCCGTCGACGGCGGCCCTCCCTTCGCGCTCGAATCCTCCACGACGGTCAGCGGCGCGGTCCGCCTCGACTCCCAGCACCCTGCCGAATGGCTCCTCCCGTGACCTCCTCCGAAGCCCCCGGCGGCATACGGCCGGACACCGAGCCCGGCCGCCGCCGCAGCCGCTCCGCACCCGCGGGCGCCCGCCGCCGCCCGGCCCCGGCCCCCGGCGGCCGGCGGCGACGGCCCACCCGCGCGCGACCCGGCCCGCCGCCGAAGGCCGGCCGGCAGCGGACCGTCCGCACACCGTCCGTCCTCCAGATGGAGGCCGTGGAGTGCGGGGCCGCATCGCTCGCCATGGTCCTCGCCCACTACGGACGGCACGTGCCCCTGGAGGAGCTGCGCATCGCCTGCGGCGTCTCCCGGGACGGATCCCGCGCCAGCAATCTGCTCAAGGCGGCCCGTTCCTACGGCCTCACCGCCAAGGGCATGCAGATGGAACCGGCGGGCCTCGCCGAGGTCCGTGCCCCGGCCATCCTGTTCTGGGAGTTCAACCACTACGTCGTGTTCGACGGCGTGGGGCGCCGCTTCGGCAGGACCGGCGTCCACATCAACGACCCCGCCAAGGGCCGGCGTTTCGTCTCCATGGAGCAGTTCGACACCAGCTTCACCGGTGTCGTGCTCACCTTCGAGCCCTCCGACGGGTTCCGCCGCGGCGGCAGGAAACCGGGGGTGGCCCGCGCCCTGCCCGCGCGGCTGCGCGGCACCAGCGGCACCATGCTCGCGGCGCTCGTGGCCAGCTTCCTGCTGGTCGTGGTCGGTGCGACGATTCCCGCGCTCAGCCGTACCTACATCGACATGTTCCTGCTCGGCGGCCAGACCTCGCTCCTGAGCGTGCTGTTCGGCGCGATGGGCGCCGCGGTGGTGCTCACCGCCGTGCTGACCGGGCTGCAACAGGCCAACCTGCTGCGCGGGCGCATCATCTCCTCCACTCTCAGCAGCGCCCGCTTCTTCCGCCACCTGTTGCGGCTGCCCGTCACCTTCTTCGCCCAGCGCAACCCCGCCGACCTCGTCCAGCGGCTGCGCTCCAACGACTCCGTCGCCGAGACGCTGGCGCGCGACCTCGCCGCCGCCGGCGTGGACACCGTGGTCGTCGTGCTCTACGCGGTGCTGCTGTGGACCTACGACCCGCAGTTGACCGTGGTCGGCGTGTCGATCGCGCTGCTCAACGTCCTCGCCATGCGGATCGTCATCCGGCTGCGCGCCACCCGCACCCAGAAGCTGCGGGCCGATTCCGCGAAGCTCACCAACACCTCCTACAGCGGCCTCCAGCTCATCGAGACGATGAAGGCCACCGGCGGGGAGAACGGCTATTTCCGCCGCTGGGCGGGACAGCACGCCACCACTCTGGACGAGCAGCAGAAGCTGGGCGTCCCCACCGCCGTGCTGGCCATCGTCGCCCCCAGCCTGGCCGCCCTCAACAGCGCCATGATCCTCCTCATCGGCGGCCTGCGCGCGGTCGAGGGCGCCATCACCGTCGGCCTGCTCGTCGCCTTCCAGGCCCTGGTGACCAGCTTCACCGCGCCCATCACCCGGCTCAACGGCATCGTGGGCCGCATCCAGGACTTCGCCGCCGACGTCGCCCGGCTCAAGGACGTCGAGACCTTTCCCGCCGACCGCCTCTACACCCGCCGCGAACCCGAGGCGAGCACCCGCCGGCTCAAGGGGCACGTCAGCCTGGAGAACATCACCTTCGGCTACAGCCCGCTCGACGAACCCCTGCTCAAGGGCTTCTCGCTGAACGTCGGCCCCGGCCGGCAGGTCGCGCTCGTCGGGGGTTCGGGCAGCGGCAAGTCCACCGTCTCGCGCCTGATATCCGGCCTCTACAGCCCCTGGGACGGCATCATCCGCATCGACGGCCGCCGGCTGGAGGACATCTCCCGCAGCGAACTCGCCGCCTCCGTCTCCTTCGTGGACCAGGACGTCTTCCTCTTCGAGGGAACCGTCCGCGACAACATCGCCCTGTGGGACCCCTCCCTCCCCGACGACGCCGTGCACGCCGCCCTCGAGGACGCCGCGATCCTCGACGTCGTCTCCCGGCGCCCCGGCGGCATCCACAGCCGGGTCGAGCAGGACGGCCGCAACTTCTCCGGCGGCCAGCGGCAGCGCCTCGAGATCGCCCGCGCACTGGTCCGCCGTCCCAGCATCCTCGTCCTCGACGAGGTCACCAGCGCCCTGGACGCCGAGACCGAGGCCCTCATCATCGACAACCTGCGCCGCCGCGGCTGCGCCTGCATCGTCATCGCCCACCGGCTCAGCACGGTCCGCGACAGCGACGAGATCGTCGTCCTCGACCGCGGCTCCGTCGTCGAACGCGGCCGCCACCACGAGCTGGTCGCCGCCGGCGGCACCTACGCCGAGCTGGTCAAGGAGCACTGAGGTGAGCCACGCACAGCAGCCTCCGGCCACCGGCGGCACCGACGGGCCCGGCGCCCACGGGCCCGGTGACGACGTGGTCGTCGGCCACCTCGGAGCCCTCGGGCAGCCGGTCGACGCCAGCGGCGTCCGCAGCCTCTCCCTCGAGGGCCCGCACGTCCTGTGGCTCGTCGTCCAGGGGGCCATGGACGTGTTCGCCGTCGACGTCGGCGAGCACGGCCACTGGCACTTCCTCGGCCGGCTGGAGCCCGGCACCCTCCTCCTCGGCCCCGTCGACGGCCCACGGCACACCCTCGTCGGCCGTCCCCTCGCCGACTGCGCGCTCCGCCGCATCCCGCTGCGCGAACTCCAGCACCCCTCCGACGGCCAGTGGAACGACACCGGCCAGTGGCCCGCCGCGGCGGGGTACGGCGACGACGGCACCGGGCACGGGACGCAGTGGAACACCGGCCAGTGGAACCAGTACGGCGGTACCGGGCCGCTGGAGGACGCCTTCGCCCGCGGCGTCGGGCGCGGCCTGCGCATCCTCTTCGAGGCCCCGCTCGACGGGCAGCCCGTGCAGCAGCCCGCCGGGAGCGCCCCCGGGCCGCAGGACCCCGTGGACGACGAGATCCTGTGGATGCCCGTCGCCGCCGGCTGCGTGCAGTACGCCGCGGCCTACGGCGACGGCTCCCACGACCTGCTGATCGACCCCGCGACCTGGCAGCACATGGTCAACCAGCAGTCCCGGCTGCTGCGCGCCCTGGACCGCTGGATCGAACGCCTCGAACGCGCCCACGAGGACCGCACCGCCGCCGGCATCGAGGCCGGCGAGGCAGTACGGGAACAGGCCGACCAGGCCCTGCTGGACTCGATGGGACGCCCCCGGGGGGAACCCTCCCGCACCGGCCGGGCGGGCGACGACGCCACACTGGCCGCCTGCCGCCTGGTGGCAAGCGCCACGGGTATCACCCTTCCGGCCACCGTCCCGGACGGGCCGGGCAACGACCGCCTCAGCCCGGTGGAACGCATCGCCACCGCCGCCCGCGTCCGCACCCGGGTGGTGCGGCTGGACGGCGACTGGTGGCGGGAGAACGCCGGGCCCCTCGTCGGCCGTCGCGGCAACGGCGCCCCCGTCGCCCTGCTGTGGCGCCGCCGCCGGTACGAGGCGGTCGACCCGGAGACCGGCGAACGGACACCCGTCACCAAGCGCAACCAGGCGCGCTTCGAGCGGCGCGGCGTGATGTTCTACCGCCCGCTCCCGGACCGGCCGATGTCCAAGAAGCGGCTGCTGCTCTTCGCCGTGCGCGGCACCCGGCTGGATGTGCGCAACCTGATCCTCAGCTCGCTCGCCGCGGTCGGCCTGGGCGCCCTGGTGCCCATCGCCACCGGGCAGGTCCTCGGCGTCTTCGTGCCCAACGCGGAGACCAGCCTCATCGTGCAGACCTCGGTCGCCCTGGTGGCCGTCGTCACCGTGTCGGCCGCTTTCCTGCTGCTCCAGAACACCTCCATCCTCCGCCTGGAAGGGCGCCTGGAGGCCACGCTCCAACCCGCCGTGTGGGACCGCCTGCTGCGCCTGCCCACCCGCTTCTTCCAGCACCGCTCCACGGGCGAACTGGCCAGCGCGGCCATGGGCGTCAGCGCCATCCGCAAGGTCATCTCCGGCATCAGCTCCGTCGCCGTGCAGTCGGTCACCATGGCGGCCGTCAACCTGGCGCTGCTGCTCTGGTTCAGCGTCCCCCTCGCCCTGGTCGCTCTCGGCATGCTGGTCGTGGTCGCCTCGATCTTCCTCGTCGCCGGCCTGCTGCAGGTGCGCTGGCAGCGGCGGCTGGTCGCCCTGAACAACAAGCTCAACAACCAGGCGTTCCAGACCCTGCGCGGGCTGCCGAAGCTCCGCGTCGCCGCGGCGGAGAGCTTCGCGTACGGCGCGTGGGCGGGCGAGTTCGCCCGCAGCCGCGAACTCCAGCGCCGCGTCGGCCGTATCCGCAATCTGAGTGCCGTACTCGGCGCGGTGCACCTGCCGTTGAGCATGCTCATCCTGTTCATGCTGCTCGCCGGTCCGGCCCGCGGCAGCCTCAGCCCCAGCGCCTTCCTCACCTTCACCGCGGCCGTGACCATGCTGCTGACCTCCGCCACCCAGCTGACCGGCGCGCTGATCACCGCCGTCGCCGCCCTGCCCATGTACGAGCAGCTGCGCCCCATCCTCGACGAACGGCCCGAGGTGGCCAGCGGCAGCACCCAGCCGGGCATCCTCACCGGCGCCATCGAGGCGAGCGGCCTGTCCTTCCGGTACGGCGAGGGCGAGCCGCTGGTGCTCGACGACGTCTCCTTCCGCGTCGAGCCGGGCGAGTTCGTCGCCATCGTCGGAGCCAGCGGCTGCGGCAAGTCCACCCTGCTGCGGCTGCTCATCGGCTTCGACAAGCCCACCTCCGGCGAGGTGCGCTACGACGGCCAGGACCTCGCCGCGCTGGACCAGGCGGCCGTGAGGCGGCAGTGCGGAGTGGTGCTGCAGAACTCCCAGCCGTTCACCGGCTCGATCCTGGAGTGCATCTGCGGCACTGAGACCTACACGCTGGAGGAGGCATGGCAGGCCGCCCGGATGGCCGGGCTCGCCGAGGACATCAAGGCCATGCCGATGGGCATGCACACCATGCTCTCCGACGGCGGCGGCAGCGTCTCCGGCGGCCAGCGGCAGCGTCTGATGATCGCCCAGGCGCTGATCCGCCGCGCCCGCATCCTGTTCTTCGACGAGGCCACCAGCGCCCTCGACAACGAGACGCAGCGCATCGTCACCGACAGCACGCGGGAGCTGCACGCCACCCGCATCGTCATCGCACACCGGCTGTCGACCGTGATGGACGCCGACCGGATCGTGGTGATGTCACAGGGACGGGTGGTCCAGCAGGGCCGTCCCGACGAGCTGCTCGCGGATGCGGGCGGCCTGTTCCGTGAACTGGTCCGCCGTCAGCTCCAGTGAGCCCGCGACCCGTCCACCGGCCCGCGACCCGTCCACCGGTACGCGGCCCGGCTCCCGCCGTGCCGGCCCGCCGCCGTCACGTCGCCCCGCGCCGGGCCGGGGCGGTCACGGACCCCTCGCGTCCCGGTCGCCCCGGAGCCGTTCCAGGTCGGAGGCGCGCACCTGGATCACGAACAGCGCGATCACCGCGGCCAGCCCGGCCATCACCGCCGCCACGACGAACGCCGCGCTGACGCCGGAGGTCAGCACCCGGTCGCCCCACACTCCCGGCAGCTCGCCGGTGCGCCGCAACCGCGCCTTCTCCTGCGGCGTGGCCTGCTCGAGGAACCGCGGCAGCAGGGACTCCGTCTCGTTGCGGCCCGCCGTGCCGAAGGCCGTCACCAGGATGGACAGCCCGAGCGACCCGCCGACCTGCTGGCTGGCGTTGAGCAGCCCGGTCGCCGCTCCCGACTCGCGTTCCGCGACCCCGGAGACCGCCATCAGCGTCAGCGACACGAACTCCATGCCCATCCCGAAGCCGAACAGCAGCATCGGCCCCAGCACACTGCCCGCGTAGGTGCTGTCGATGTCGGTCAGCGTCAGCCACGACAGCCCGGCCGCGGCGAACAGTCCGCCGACCACCATGAACGGCTTCGGTCCCGTTCTGGGCAGCAGCTGCGACGCCAGGGCCGCGCCGACCGCGATGACCGCGCTCACCGGCAGGAAGGCCAGCCCGGCGGCCAGCGGCCCGAAGCCCAGCACGTTCTGCACGTACAGCGTCAGGAAGAAGAACATCCCGAAGATCGCCGCGGCGAGACAGAGCATCATGGCGTACGTCCCGGCGCGGTTGCGGTCCCGGAACATCCGCAGCGGTGTGATCGGCTGCCGGGAGCGCCGTTCCACCAGCAGGAACACCGACAGCAGCACCACGGCCGCCGCGAACGCGGCAAGGGTGACCGGGTCGCGCCAGCCGTCCTCGGACGCCCGGATGAAGCCGTACACCAGCGACACCATGCCGAGCGTGGAGGTCAGCGCGCCGGTGACGTCGAAACGGCCCGGCCGGCGCTCGGACTCACGGATGACGCGAGGCGTGGCGAAGGCGATGAGCAGGCCGATCGGCACGTTCACGAAGAAGATCCAGCGCCAGTCGAGCCATTCGACCAGCACCCCGCCCGCGAGCAGCCCGATCGCGCCGCCGCCCGCCGACACCGCCGCGAACACGCCGAACGCCCGGTTGCGTTCCGGACCCTCGGTGAAGGTCGTCGCGATCAGCGCCAGCGCCGTCGGGGACGCGATCGCCCCGCCCATGCCCTGCACCGAACGGGCCGCGAGCAGCTCCCACGGGTTCTGCGCCAGCCCGCACAGCAGCGACGCGACGACGAACAGCACCACGCCCGTGACGAACATCCTCCGGCGTCCGAGGATGTCCCCGGACCTGCCGCCGAGCAGCAGCAGCCCGCCGAAGGTGAGCGTGTAGGCGTTGATCACCCACGACAGCCCTTCGGTGGAGAAGCCCAGCGACGTCTGGATGTGGGGCAGCGCGATGTTCACGATGGTGATGTCGAGCACCACCATCAACTGGCACGAGGCGATGACCAGCAGTGCTGTGCCGCTGCCGCCCTTCCGGCGCTTGGAGGGGGAGACGGCGGGGGCGGGCTGAGGGTTCGTCATGGTGCGTCCCGTGGCCGTTGCCGCCGGACAGGTCCTGGAACGACGGTAAGCCCGCCCCGAGGGCGCCACCACTCGGGTGGACCGCGGACGGGGCCGCCCGCGGTCCACGGGCCGGTGGGGCCCGGCCGGCGTCAGCCGTACGCGTAGAAGCCCGCGCCCGCCTTGCGGCCCAGCCGTCCGGCGTCCACCATCCGCTGGAGCAGCGGCGGCGCGGCGTACAGCGGCTCCTTGAACTCCGCGTACATCGAGTCCGCGACCGAGGCGACCGTGTCCAGGCCGATCAGGTCCGCCAGCTTCAGCGGCCCCATCGGGTGGGCGCAGCCCATCTCCATGCCGTTGTCGATGTCCTCGCGCGAGGCGATGCCCGACTCGAACATCCGGATCGCCGACAGCAGGTACGGGATGAGCAGCGCGTTCACCACGAAACCGGAGCGGTCCTGCGCGCGGATGGCGTGCTTGCCCAGCAGCGACGTCACCGCCGCCTCGGCGCGCTTGACGGTCTCCTCGCCGGTGGTCAGCGCGGGGATCAGCTCGACCAGGTTCTGCACCGGTGCCGGGTTGAAGAAGTGGATGCCGATGACCTGGTCGGGGCGGGAGGTCGCCACGGCCAGCTTCACCAGCGGAATCGAGGAGGTGTTCGATGCCAGGATGGCGTCCGGGCGCGTGACGACCTGGTCGAGCACCTGGAAGATCTCCGTCTTCACCTGCTCGTTCTCCACGACCGCCTCGACGACCAGGTCGCGGTCGGCGAACTCGCCGAGGTCGGTGGTGAAGGTCAGCCGGTTCAGTGTCGCGTCCCGCTCCTCGGCGGACATCTTGCCGCGGGCGGCGGCCTTGTCCAGCGAGTTCACCAGGCGGGTACGGCCCAGCTCCAGGGCCTCGCCGGTGGTCTCGGCGACCTTGACGTCCAGTCCGGCGCGCGCGCACACCTCGGCGATGCCGGCGCCCATCTGGCCGCAGCCCACCACTCCGACGTGTTCGATGTCGGTCACATCGTGCCTTTCGCAGATCTTCGGGTCCCGGGCGTGACGGCCGTGGGGTCCCCGGGCCGCGCCGCCTCGCGAGAGCCGACGTTACCGCGCCGCGTCACCCGTCCGGCGGTCCGGGGCGGACCGGAGTGGTCTACGCCTCACCCTCCGGTGCCCCACGGTGTCAAGAGGACGACCCGGAGCGACCGGGGGTCCCGGATGCGCCGTTTCGCCTGCTTGCCGGTGATCCGTCGGCGCAGGACGCTGCACCGGTCCACGGCGATCAGGAGGAGCACATCATGAGCCGTATGTCACGAAGACTCTTCGGCGCGGCGGCGGCCGGAGTCCTGTCCGGGGCGGCACTCGCCACCCCGGGCTGGGCGGTCCCGGGTCCTGCCGCCGCGCACCGGGACCCCGCGCACCGACGGCGCGGCCGGCGGGAACTCCGCGGCATGTGGGTCGCCACCGTCGCGAACATCGACTTCCCCAGCCGCCCCGGGCTCCCCGCCGCCGAGCAGCAGCGGGAACTCCTCGGCCTCCTCGACCTGGCCGTCGAGCGACGGCTGAACACCGTGATCCTCCAGGTGCGGCCCACCGCCGACGCCTTCTGGCCCTCGCCCCTCGAACCCTGGTCGGCCTTCCTCACCGGCCAGCAGGGCCGCGACCCCGGCTGGGACCCGCTCGGCTTCGCCGTCGAGGAGGCCCATCGCCGCGGCCTCGAACTGCACGCCTGGTTCAACCCCTACCGGATCGCCAACCACCAGGACCCCGCACGACTGGTCCCCGGGCACCCCGCGCGGCAGCACCCCGAATGGGTGGTGCCCTACGGCGGCAAGCTCTACTACAACCCCGGACTCCCCGAGGTCCGCGCCTTCGTGCAGGACGCGATGTTCCACGCGGTGGAGAACTACGCCGTCGACGCCGTGCACTGGGACGACTACTTCTACCCGTACCCCGTCGCCGGCCAGGTCTTCGACGACGACGCGGCCTACGCGCAGCACGGCGCGGGATTCCCCGACCGCGCCTCCTGGCGCCGCGACAACATCGACCGGCTCGTCGAGGAGACCTCCCGGCGGCTGCGCCGCACCCGCCCCGGGGTGCGCTTCGGCGTCAGCCCCTTTGCGATCTGGCGCAACGCCTCCACCGACCCCGACCGGGGCTCCGACACCCAGGGCGGCGTCGAGACCTACGACGACCTCTACGCGGACACCCGGAAGTGGGTGCGCGAGGGGTGGCTCGACTACGTCGTGCCACAGGTGTACTGGAACATCGGCTTCACCGTCGCCGACTACGCCGTGCTGGTCCCCTGGTGGGCCGACGTGGTCCGGGGCACCGGCACCGACCTGTTCGTCGGAGAGGCCCTCTACAAGGTCGCCGACCCCGCGCAGGGCCCGCCGTGGCACGACCCCGGGGAACTGTCCGCGCACCTCACCTTCTGCGAGGACCACCCCGACGTGCGGGGCCACGTGTTCTTCTCCGCGCGGCAGGTCGCGTCCGACCCCATCGGCGCCATGACCCGCGTGGTGGAGGACCACTACAGCTGCCGGGTCCGTCCCCCGCGCTGAGACGTGTCGGGGGCGCTCCCCGCGCCTCGGCGCGGGGAGCGCCCCCGGCTTCGCCGGGCGGACCGCCGGTCAGACCTGCGGCCCGCTCCCCGGCTCGTGGCGCACGACCGAGTCCGGCCCCGGCGACATGACCGCCTCGTGGCCGTCCTCGAAACGCACCCGGTAGGGCGGCTCCCCGTTCGTGCCCATCACCTCGACGATCTCCGCGACCCTGTCGTGCTGGCCGACGGTCCGGCCG
Source organism: Streptomyces sp. CNS606 (assembly GCF_000426325.1). Lineage (NCBI taxonomy): Bacteria > Bacillati > Actinomycetota > Actinomycetes > Kitasatosporales > Streptomycetaceae > Streptomyces > Streptomyces sp. CNS606. Next base: position 122,797 of record NZ_AUFD01000007.1, on the reverse strand, counting down.
TGGACCAGAAGCCGGTCACCCGTTTCCGCTTGCATCGGCGGCCCTCCTTCTGCGGGGGAGCTGGTCGGGAGCGGCTGTGCCGCAGGTCACAAGTGTAGGCCCGGGCCCGTGCGCTCACCCGCGCAGACGGTTCCTGCACGGGCCTCCACGAACGGGGCTCGTCACCCTACGATCACCGAATGCACATACGCGTGACGCTGCTCGCCGCCGCACGCAGCTCCTCCGTGCTGGACGTGCGCTTCGACGACGACCGCCCGCTCGACGACGCCGGGCGGCTCGAGGTCCTGCGTACGGCCCCCGAGCTGGCCCCCCTCGCCTCCGCCGAACTGCGGTACTGCTCGCCCACCGTCCGCTGCCGGCAGACCTGCGACGCCCTCGGCCTCCCCGTCGTCGCCCAGCCCGCCCTGCGGGACTGCGACATGGGGCGCTGGCGCGGCAGCACGTTGCGGGAGGTCGCCGTCCGTGAACCCGACGCCGTCGACGCCTGGCTCGCCGACCCGCGCGCCGCGCCGCACGGCGGCGAGTCCCTGCTGAGCTTCATCTCCCGGGTCGGCGGCTGGCTCGACACCCGTCCGGCGGACGGGGGCGACCGGGTGGTGGCCGTCGCCGAACCCTCCGTCGTGCGGGCCGCCCTGTGCTACGTGCTGCGCGTGCCGCCCCACGCGTACTGGCGCGTCGACGCGCAGCCGCTGTCCACCGTCACCTTCACCGGCCGTGCGGGGGAGTGGTGCCTCAGCCTCGGCTGAGCGCCCCGGCCGACCTGGGGGTCTCAGGCGCCCGGGTCGGTTTCGCGGGCGATGCGGAGGTCGATCTCGTGCTCGTCCGGGCACGGCTGTGCGTCGACGGGGCAGCTGCCTTCCAGGGCCGGGCCGTGACCGGAGGTCATGGCCTCGACGGCCTCGACGCACATCGTGCAGATCATTTCGGGAACCGGATTGATGCGGTCCTCGTCCCGCGCCCCGCAGAACGCCTGCACCCAGGGCGTCTGGCGGCAGCACACGAGGTGGGTGATCTCCTCCGGGTCGGGCACCAGCCGGAGGCGTGCTGCGGTCCGGGGGGTGGGCGGCGCGTCGGGCAGGGGTTCCGTACTCGGGCTGGGCATGCGGGTGAGGCTAGAGCTCTCGGCGCTCTCTGCCCAGCGCTTATCGCGGTACCCCAGGAGCAGCGTTGCATAAAACTGCCGCCACTCGTATAGTCATGCCATCAAGGAGGAGGGTTGCCGATGGTGTGGCGAGTGGCCGTGGCGGGGGCGAGCGGGTATGCGGGGGGCGAGCTGCTGCGCCTGCTCTGCGCGCATCCGGAGGTCGAGACCGGGGTGCTGACCGGCGGGTCGAACGCCGGGCGCCGGCTCGGGGAGCTGCAGCCGCAGCTGCTCCCGCTGGCCGAGCGGGTGCTGGAGCCGACCACCGCGGACGTGCTGAGCGGGCACGACGTGGTCTTCCTCGCGCTGCCGCACGGCCAGTCCGCCGCCGTGGCCGAGGCGCTCGGCGACGACGTGCTGGTGATCGACTGCGGCGCCGACTTCCGGCTCACCGACGCCGGGGCGTGGCAGCGCTTCTACGGCACGCCGCACGCCGGCAGCTGGCCGTACGGTCTGCCCGAGCTGCCCGGGACCCGCGACGCGATCAAGGGATCCAGGCGCGTCGCGGTCCCGGGCTGTTACCCGACGGCCGTCTCCCTCGCCCTCGCGCCCGCCTTCGCCGCCGGGCTCGCCGAGCCGGAGGCCGTGGTCGTCGCCGCGACCGGCACCTCCGGCGCCGGCAAGGCGCTCAAGCCGCACCTGCTGGGCAGCGAGGTGATGGGCTCCATGAGCCCGTACGGCGTCGGGGGCGTGCACCGGCACACGCCGGAGATGGCACAGAACCTCTCCGCCGCGGCGGGTGAGGAGGTGACCGTGTCGTTCACGCCGACGCTCGCGCCCATGCCCCGCGGCATCCTCGCGACCTGCACCGCTGCCGCCCGGCCGGGCACCGGCGCGGACGACGTGCGCGCCGCCTACGAGAAGGCCTACCGCGACGAACCGTTCGTGCAGGTGCTGCCCGAAGGGCGGTGGCCCGCCACCGGAGCGGTGTACGGCTCCAACACGGTGCAGCTGCAGACCGCGCTGGACGAGGCCGCCCGCCGCATCGTCGTGATCGCGGCCGTCGACAACCTGACCAAGGGCACCGCCGGCGGCGCGGTGCAGAGCATGAACCTCGCCCTCGGGCTCCCCGAGGAGACCGGACTTCCCACGATCGGAGTGTCGCCGTGAGTGTCACCGCACCCGCAGGATTCACCGCGGCGGGCGTCGCCGCCGGGATCAAGGACAGCGGCGGCCGCGATCTCGCCCTGGTCGTCAACGAGGGCCCCAGCCGGGCGGCGGCGGGCGTCTTCACCGCCAACCGCGTGAAGGCCGCCCCCGTCCTGTGGTCCGAGCAGGTCCTGCGCGGCGGCCTGGTCTCCGCAGTCGTGCTCAACTCCGGCGGCGCCAACGCCTGTACCGGCCCCGCCGGCTTCCAGGACACGCACGCCACCGCGGAGAAGGCGGCCGCGACGCTGGGGCACAGCGCCGCCGAGATCGCCGTCGCCTCCACCGGCCTCATCGGCGCCCGGCTCCCGATGGACGAGCTGCTCGCCGGCATCGACACCGCCGCCGGCGAACTGTCCCGGCACGGCGGGGAGAAGGCCGCCCTCGCCATCAAGACCACCGACACCGTGCACAAGACGGCCGTCGCCGAACGCGACGGCTGGACGGTGGGCGGCATGGCGAAGGGTGCCGGCATGCTCGCCCCGAGCCTGGCGACCATGCTGGTCGTGCTCACCACCGACGCCGACCTGGAGAGCGCCGAGCTGGACAAGGCGCTGCGCGCCGCCACACGCACCACCTTCGAGCGCGTCGACTCCGACGGCTGCCTGTCCACCAACGACACCGTGCTGCTGCTCGCCTCCGGCGCCTCGGGCGTCGCGCCCGGGCACGAGGCGTTCGCCGAGGCCGTACGGGAGGTGTGCGCCGACCTGGCGCGGCAGCTCGTCGGGGACGCGGAGGGGGCGTCCAAGGACATCCGCATCGAGGTGACGGGCGCCGCCACCGAGGACGACGCCGTCGAGGTCGGCCGCGCCGTCGCCCGCAACAACCTCCTCAAGTGCGCCGTGCACGGTGAGGACCCGAACTGGGGCCGGGTGCTCTCCGCGATCGGCAACACCTCGGCCGCCTTCGAGCCGGACCGGCTCGACGTGGCCGTCAACGGCGTGTGGGTGTGCCGCGGCGGCGCGGTCGGCGAGGACCGCGACCTGGTCGACATGCGCTACCGCGAGGTCCGCATCACCGCCGACCTGGCCGCCGGAACCGAGTCCGCGGTGATCTGGACCAACGATCTCACCGCCGACTACGTCCACGAGAACAGCGCGTACAGCTCATGACCGCCCTGCGGACCTCGACGCGCAGGCACACGGCGCTGCCCAAGGCGCAGACCCTCATCGAGGCGCTGCCCTGGCTGACCCGGCACCACGGCAGGACCGTGGTGATCAAGTTCGGCGGCAACGCCATGGTCGACGACGAGCTGAAGGCCGCCTTCGCGCAGGACGTGGTCTTCCTGCGGCACGCCGGACTGCGTCCCGTCGTCGTGCACGGCGGCGGCCCGCAGATCAGCGCCCAACTCGACCGTCTCGGACTGGAGTCGGAGTTCCGGGCCGGGCTGCGGGTCACCACGCGGGAGACGATGGACGTGGTGCGGATGGTGCTGGCCGGGCAGGTGCAGCGGGAGCTGGTGGGGCTGCTCAACCGGCACGGACCCTTCGCGGTCGGCATGACCGGCGAGGACGCGCACACCCTGACCGCGACCAAGCGGCTGGCCGAGATCGACGGCGAGCCGGTCGACCTCGGCCGGGTCGGCGACATCGTCGGCGTCGATGCCGGCGCCGTCGAGGCGCTGCTGGAGGACGGGCGCATCCCGGTCGTCTCCTCCATCGCCCGCAGCTCCGACGACGAACACGTCTACAACATCAACGCCGACACCGCGGCCGCCGCACTCGCCGCGGCGCTCGGGGCGGAGACGCTGATGGTCCTCACCGACGTCGAGGGCCTGTACGCGGACTGGCCGCACAGCGACGACGTGCTCAGCCGGCTCACCGCCGCCGAACTGGAGAAGCTCCTCCCGGGCCTTGCCAGCGGCATGGTGCCCAAGATGGAGGGCTGCCTGCACGCCGTCCGCAACGGCGTGCGCACCGCCCGGATCCTCGACGGCCGCGTGCAGCACTCGATCCTGCTGGAGATCTTCACCGACGAGGGCATCGGCACCATGGTCGTGCCGGACCCGCCCGCCCCGACGCCCGAGGAGGCGGCATCGTGACCGGTCGCAACGCCGCACAGCTGGACCGCTGGCAGCAGACCCTGATGGACAACTACGGCACTCCGCGTCTCCCGCTGACGCACGGTGAGGGAGTGCGGCTGTGGGACGCCGACGGCCGCGGCTACCTCGACTTCACCGGCGGCATCGCGGTCAACGCCCTGGGCACCGGTCACCCGGCCGTGGTCCGCGCCGTCTCCGACCAGATCGCCACCCTCGGCCACGTGTCCAACCTCTTCGCCGCGGAGCCGCCGCTCGCGCTGGCCGAACGGCTGCTGGAGATCGCCGGTCTGCCGGGCCGGGTGTACTTCTCCAACTCCGGTGCCGAAGCCGTGGAGGCCGCCTTCAAGATCGGCCGCCGCACCGGGCGGCCCCACATGGTGGCCACCGACGGCGGCTTCCACGGCCGCACCATGGGTGCTCTGGCCCTCACCGGCCAGCCCGCGAAGCAGGAGCCGTTCCTCCCGCTGCCCGGCCGGGTCACGCACGTCCCGTTCGGCGACGCCGACGCGCTGCGCGAGGCCGTCACCCCCGACACCGCGCTGTTCGTCGTCGAACCCGTCCAGGGCGAGAACGGCGTCGTGGTGCCGCCGGAGGGTTACCTCGCCGCAGCCCGCGAGATCACCCGCGCGACCGGCACGCTGCTGGTCGTCGACGAGATCCAGACCGGCATCGGGCGCACCGGCCACTGGCTGGAGTGCCGGGCCCAGGGCGTCGAACCCGATGTCGTCACTCTCGCCAAGGGACTCGGCGGCGGGCTGCCGATCGGCGCCACCCTCGCCTTCGGGCCGGCCGCCGGCCTGCTGACCCCCGGGCAGCACGGCTCCACGTTCGGCGGCAACCCGGTGTCCTGCGCGGCGGCCCTGGCCGTTCTCGACACTCTGGCCGCCGACAGCGTGCTGGAGAACGTCAAACGCGTCGGCACGCGCCTGCGGGAATCCCTCACCGCACTCGGCCACCCGTTGCTCGACCACGTCCGCGGTGCGGGACTGCTGCTCGGTATGGTGCTCACCGAGCCCCTCGCGCCTCGCGTGCAACAGGCGGCTCAGGACGCGGGGTTCCTGGTGAACGCGGTCGCGCCGGACGTCGTCCGGCTCGCTCCGCCGCTGATCATCGGGGAGGACGACGCCGACGCGCTCGTCCGGGCGCTCCCGGCGGTCCTCGACACAGCCCGCGGCGCCGGCTGACAGCGCCGCCCGACGAGGAAACGGGGACGATGACCGAAGAGCAGCACAGCGGCCAGGCCGTGCCGCACACGCGCACGGCCCGGCACCGCCGCATCGTGGACATCCTGAACCGGCAGCCGGTCCGGTCGCAGAGCCAGCTCGCCAGGCTCCTCGCCGACGACGGCCTCTCCGTCACCCAGGCCACGCTCTCCCGCGACCTGGACGAACTGGGTGCGGTGAAGATCCGCAACACCGGGGGCGAGCTGATCTACGCCGTGCCGGGCGAGGGCGGCGACCGGAGGCCGCGTGCTCCGCTGGGGGAGTCCGCCAGCGAGGCGCGGATGGCCCGGCTGGCGGGCGAACTGCTGATCTCGGCCGAGGCGTCGGCCAACCTGGTGGTGCTGCGCACCCCGCCCGGCGCCGCCCAGTTCCTCGCCTCGGCGATCGACCAGGGCGAGGTGCACCAGATCATCGGCACCATCGCCGGTGACGACACCCTGCTGCTGATCAGCCGGGACCCCGACGGGGGCCAGGCACTGGCCGACCACCTGCTGCACCTGGCCCAGAAGGAACGCTGACCCGCACCCCCGTCTGCCCCGGCGGACGGCTGCCGGGCGCCGGGCACGCCGTCCCCGTGCTGTGCTGGTCCCATGGGTGCACCACAGTGGAACGTGCGGATCCGGCGGATCTACGACGAGCCGGAGGAGGCGGACGGCGCCCGGGTCCTGATCGACCGCCTCTGGCCGCGCGGGGTGTCCCGGGAGAAGGCGCGGCTCGACGACTGGGTGAAGGACGTCGCACCGTCCGACGAGCTGCGCCGCTGGTACCGCCACGACCCCGAGCACTACGCCGGCTTCGCCCGCCGGTACCGGGCGGAGCTGGCCGAGCCCGGACGCGCGGAGGCGCTGGACCGCTTGCGTGAGCGCGCCGCCACCGGACCCCTCACGCTGCTGACCGCCACCCGGAACGTCGGCCACAGTCACGCCACCGTCCTCGCCGAGGAGCTGTCGGCACCTCGCTGACCTGCGGATTCTCTTCCAGGGCCCCGGACGCCGCACTCGCGCCGCGCCGCGCCTTTGACGAAGCATGCAGTGGAGTGCATACTTATACCCATCAGCGCATGCTTCCTAAGGAGACTCCCGTGACCGAGCGCGTCGTACTCGCATACTCCGGCGGCCTGGACACCTCCGTCGCCATCGGCTGGATCGCCGAGGAGACCGGTGCAGAGGTGGTCGCCGTCGCCGTGGACGTCGGCCAGGGCGGCGAGGACCTGGACGTCATCCGCAAGCGTGCGCTCGCCTGCGGTGCCGTCGAGGCCGAGGTCGCCGACGCCAAGGACGAGTTCGCCGAGGAGTACTGCCTCCCGGCGATCAAGGCCAACGCCCTGTACATGGACCGCTATCCGCTGGTCTCGGCGCTCTCCCGGCCGACCATCGTCAAGCACCTGGTCGCCGCCGCCCGGAAGCACGGCGCCTCCACCGTCGCCCACGGCTGCACCGGCAAGGGCAACGACCAGGTGCGGTTCGAGGCCGGTATCTCCTCCCTCGCCCCCGACCTGACGTGCATCGCCCCGGTCCGGGACTACGCGATGACCCGGGACAAGGCGATCGCGTTCTGCGAGGAGAAGGGCCTGCCCATCGCCACCTCCAAGAAGTCCCCGTACTCCATCGACCAGAACGTCTTCGGGCGGGCCGTGGAGACCGGTTTCCTGGAGGACATCTGGAACGCGCCGATCGAGGACGTCTACGAGTACACCGAGAACCCGGCCCTCCCCCGGGAGGCCGACGAGGTGACGATCACCTTCGACAAGGGCGTCCCGGTCGCGATCGACGGCAAGCAGGTCACCGTGCTGCAGGCCATCCAGCAGCTCAACGAACGGGCGGGTGCTCACGGCGTCGGCCGGATCGACATGGTCGAGGACCGGCTCGTGGGCATCAAGTCGCGGGAGGTGTACGAGTCGCCCGGCGGCATCGCGCTCATCACCGCGCACCAGGAGCTGGAGAACGTCACCGTCGAGCGGGAACTCGCCCGCTACAAGCGGCAGGTCGAGCAGCGGTGGGCCGAACTCGTCTACGACGGCATGTGGTTCTCCCCGCTGAAGCGGGCCCTGGACGGCTTCGTCGAGCAGGCCAACGAGCACGTCAGCGGCGACATCCGGATGACGCTCCAGGGCGGCCGGGCCGTCGTCACCGGCCGGCGGTCGGCGAGCTCGCTCTACGACTTCAACCTGGCGACGTACGACAGCGGTGACACCTTCGACCAGTCCCTGTCCAAGGGCTTCATCGAGATCTTCGGCATGTCGAGCAAGATCGCCGCGAAGCGGGACCTGCACCAGGCGTAGCCTCGGGCCACCACGTACCGACCTCTCGCGGTCCTCGGGCGCCCCGGCCGGTCCGCCGGCCCGGGTGCCCGAGGGCGCCTGGCATCCTCAGGAGCAGAGCAGTGAGCACCAGCGACCACACCGACGACGTACGCCTCTGGGGCGGCCGGTTCGCGGACGGACCCTCCGAGGCGCTGGAGAAGCTCTCCGCCTCCGTCCACTTCGACTGGCGCCTCGCCCCCTACGACATCGCCGGCTCCCGTGCCCACGCCCGCGTGCTGCACACGGCCGGCCTGCTCACGGCCGACGAGCTGGAGAAGATGCTCGCCGGCCTGGACAGGCTCGAACGCGACGTCGCCGACGGCACGTTCACCGGCACCGTCGCCGACGAGGACGTGCACACCGCCCTGGAGCGGGGCCTGCTGGAACGGCTCGGTCCCGACCTCGGCGGCAAACTGCGCGCCGGCCGCTCCCGCAACGACCAGGTCGCCACCCTGTTCCGGATGTACCTGCGGGACCACGCCAGGATCATCGGCGGCCTGCTCGCCGACCTGAACGGGGCACTGACCGGGCTGGCCCAGGCCCACCCGGACGTCGCGATGCCCGGCCGCACGCATCTCCAGCACGCCCAGCCGGTGCTCTTCGCACACCACGTACTGGCCCACGCGCAGGCGCTCTCCCGGGACGCCGAACGCCTCCGGCAGTGGGACGAGCGCACCGCGGTCTCGCCCTACGGTTCGGGTGCCCTGGCCGGGTCCTCCCTCGGCCTGGACCCGGAGGCCGTGGCCGCCGAGCTGGGCTTCGAGCGCGGCTCGGCCGGCAACTCGATCGACGGGACCGCGTCGCGGGACTTCGTCGCGGAGTTCGCCTTCGTCACCGCCATGATCGGCGTGGACCTCTCCCGCATCGCGGAGGAGGTGATCCTGTGGAACACCAAGGAGTTCTCCTTCGTGACGCTCCACGACGCGTTCTCCACCGGTTCCTCGATCATGCCGCAGAAGAAGAACCCGGACATCGCCGAACTGGCCCGCGGCAAGTCCGGGCGGCTGATCGGCAACCTGACCGGCCTGCTCGCCACCCTCAAGGCGCTGCCGCTGGCCTACAACCGCGACCTCCAGGAGGACAAGGAGCCGGTCTTCGACTCCTGCGACCAGCTGGAGATCCTGCTGCCCGCCTTCACCGGCATGATGGCCACCCTCACCGTCAACCGGGAGCGCATGGCCGAACTCGCCCCCGCCGGCTTCTCGCTGGCCACCGACGTCGCCGAGTGGCTGGTCAAGCAGGGCGTGCCCTTCCGCGTCGCGCACGAGGTCGCGGGGGAGTGCGTCAAGGTCTGCGAGCAGCAGGGCATCGAGCTGGACGAACTGACCGACGAGCAGTTCGCGAAGATCTCCCCGCACCTGACGCCCGCGGTCCGGGCCGTACTCGACGTGCCCGGCGCGCTCGCCGCGCGGGACGGGCGCGGCGGTACCGCCCCGGCGGCGGTCGCACATCAGCTGGCCGAGGTCACGGCCGACCTGGCCGTGCAGCGTGAGTGGGCCGCCGCCCGCGACTGACGTCCGCCCCGTGCACCATCGATGTCTCCGGTGAGACACGCGTGTCTCACCGGAGATAGACTCGTGTCATGCTCCCGGACCGAGAAGCGCTCCTCCACGACGCGGCCGCCCACCTCGGCCGTCACCCGACCGCGTCGATGGACGACATCGCCCGCGCCGCCGGCATCAGCCGTGCCACGCTGCACCGCTGGTTCGCCGGCCGCGACGCGCTGGTGCGCGGTCTGGAGCAGCTCGGCATCAGCCGGGTGCGCGCCGCGGTGGACGCCGCCCGGCTGGAGGAGGGCGACCCGGGCGACGCGCTGCGCCGCCTGATCGCCGAGGCGGAGTCCTTCGCCGGCTTCCTCGGCTTCCTGATGTCCGAGAGCCAGCTCTTCGAGCCGGGAGCCGTCGACCCGGGCTGGACCGAAGCCGACGAGCGGATCGCCGCGCTGTTCCGGCGCGGCCAGGAGACCGGCGTCTTCCGCGTCGAACTCACCGCCTCCTTCCTCACCGAAGCCCTGTACGCCCTGGTCACCGCATCCGCCTGGGCGGTGCAGGAGGGCCGCGTCGCCGAACGCGATGCGGGCCCGATGACCGCCGAGCTGCTGCTCGGGGGCCTGCTGCGAAGGGACGCCCGGTGACCGCGCGGACGGACAAGACTGTCGGCGACGACCGTACGGGAGCTCGTGAACTCACCCGGCGGCAGCGCTGGCTGGCGCTGTCCGTGCTCGCCCTCGCCGTGCTGCTGGTGTGCATCGACGCCACGGTGCTCGCCCTCGCCACGCCCTTCCTGAGCGAGGACCTCGACCCTTCCAGCACCCAGTTGCTGTGGATCGGCGACGTGTACTCGTTCGTCATCGCCGGCCTGCTGGTCTCGATGGGCTCCCTGGGCGACCGGGTCGGCCGGAAGCGGCTGCTGCTCACCGGCTCGGTGATCTTCGGCGTCCTGTCCGCCCTGACGGCCTACGCGCACAGCGCCGAGGCCATGATCGCCTGGCGGGCGCTGATGGGCGTCGCCGGAGCGACCCTGATGCCCTCCACGCTGGCCCTCATCCGCAACATCTTCTCCAACCCCCGCGAGCGCAGCGTCGCCATCGGCATCTGGGGCGCCATGGCCTCGGCCGGTGCGGCGGTCGGCCCGGTGGTCGGCGGGTTCCTGCTGGAGCACTTCTGGTGGGGCTCGGTCTTCCTGCTGAACCTCCCGGTCATGGCGGTGCTCGTGGTCGTCGGTCTCCGGCTGCTGCCCGAGTCCCGCGACCCGGCCCCCGGCCCGTGGGACCTGCCCAGCGTCGCCCTCTCCATGATCGGCATCATCGGTGTGGTCTACGCGGTGAAGGAGGCGGCCGCGTACGGCCTGCGCTGGGACGTCGCCGCCGCGGCCACCCTCGGAGCCCTGTCGCTGGCCGCCTTCGTCCGCCGCCAGCTGCGGCTCCCCAAGCCGTTGCTGGACATGCGCCTCTTCCGCCGCCGCGGCTTCTCCGGAGCCGTGCTGGCCGACCTGCTGACCATCTTCGGACTCGCCGGCCTGGTGTTCTTCCTCTCCCAGTTCCTCCAGCTGGTACAGCTGCGCTCGCCCTTCGAGGCCGGGCTCGCGGAGCTGCCCGCCGGGGTCGGTGCGATCGCCGCGGGCCTGGTCGCCGGGCTGGTGGCCCGGCGCACCTCGGTGCGCGGCGCCGTCTCCGGGGGCCTGGCTGCCGTCGCCGTCGCCCTGGGCGCCGTCGCCGGACTGCGTCCCGTCAGCGACTACTGGGTGCTCGGGCTGCTGCTGCTGGTGCTCGGCCTGGGCGCCGGACTGTCCTTCACCGTCACGGCCGACATCATGCTGTCCACCGTGCCCAAGGAGCAGGCCGGGGCGGCCTCCGCCGTCTCCGAGACCGCCTACGAGCTGGGCTCGGCGCTCGGCATCGCCCTCCTCGGCTCCGTGGTCACCGGCTTCTACCGCGGCCACGCGGTCCCCGAGGGCATCCCCGCGGAAGCCGCCGAACAGGCCAGATCCTCCCTCGGAGGGGCGGTGGAGGCCGCCCGCGGCCTGCCCGGTCCGGCGGGGGAGCAGCTGCTCACCACCGCACAGGACGCCTTCACCGAAGGGCTGCGCGCGGGAGCCTCCGTCGCGGCGGTGGTGCTGCTGGCAGCGGCCGCGGCCTCCTGGCGCCTGCTCCGCGACCAGCGCCTGGAAGACTGACCACACCGGCCGGAAGGCCCCCGGCGAGGCGCGACGCGTAGTTCCCCCGAAGCGGGGCACCCGCCGCTCGTCCCACACGTGAGACGTGAGACGTGAGACGAGGAGAGACCCATGGCCACCACCGTGCGCCACCGAACGGACCACCACCCGGAGCAGGCCCCGGTCGGAGAGCTGGTCAAGCGGGCATCCGAGCAGCTGTCGGAGATCGTGCGCAGCGAGATGCGGCTCGCCCAGGCGGAGATGAAGGAGAAGGGGAAGCGGGCCGGCCTCGGCGGCGGCATGTTCGGCGGCGCCGCGCTGTTCGCCCTTGTCGCCCTCCAGGTACTGGTCGCGGCCGCCGTGGCGGCCGTCGCGCTGGTGCTGTCCGTGTGGCTCGCCGCTCTGGTCGTCGCGGCCGGTCTGCTGCTGGTCGCCGGACTGCTGGCGCTGATCGGCAGGACCGAGATCCGGCGGGCGACGCCGGCGAAACCCGAGCGGACGATCGGCAGCGTACGCGCCGACGTGCAGGCGATCAGGGAAGGAGCGCACCGATGAGCCGCGCATCACACAACGGAGGACAGACCACGGCCTCCCCGGCGGAACTGCGGGCCGAGGTCGAGCACGCCCGCGAACAACTCGCCGACACCGTCTCCCAGCTCGCCGCCAAGGCCGACATCAGGTCCCGCGCCCAGCGGAAGGCCCAGGACACCCGCGCCCGGATGCAGCACCACGGCCGGCACGCCGCCGACCAGGGAGGCGGACGACAGGGCGCGATGGCCGCGGTCGGAGGCGGCGTGCTGCTCCTGGCCGTCGTCGCCGCGCTGCTCCACAAGCGGCGCCGGACCTGAGAGGCGGGACCCATGCAGACGGATCAGGCCCTCTACAAGCCGTTCACCATGGTCGTCACGCTGACCAGCGGCATGCTGGCCGGAGCGGTCTTCCAGAAGGTCTGGAAACTGGCGGCGCACGAGGACGACGCTCCGGACGCGACCGACGAGGAGCGCGCCTGGGCCGAGATCCTCATGGCCGCGGCACTCCAGGGCGCACTCCTCGGGCTCACCAAGGCGATCCTCAACCGCGGCGGGGCCAAGGGCGTCCGCAAGCTGACCGGCACCTGGCCGGCCTGACCGCCTCCCCGGGCCGTTTTACCCGGGGAGGGCGCTGCCGGGACGGGCCGGTGCCGGGCGCCGGCACCGTGCGCCGCGCCCGCGGGGTCAGGCCGCCCGCGCCTTGGTGGCGTACATGTCCACGTACTCCTGACCGGACAGCTCCCTGACCTCGCTCATCACCTCGTCGGTCACGGCGCGCAGCACGTAGCGGTCGCGGTCCATGCCCTCGTAGCGGGAGAAGTCCAGCGGCTCGCCGAAGCGCACCCGGATGCGGTGGCCGCCGCCGACGCGCGGCAGCCCGCTGCCGCCGGGCTGCACCCGATCGGTGCCGATCATCGCGAACGGCACCACCGGCGCGCCCGTCATCAGCGCCAGCCGGGCGATCCCGGTGCGGCCCCGGTACAGGCGGCCGTCGGGGGAGCGGGTGCCCTCCGGGTAGATGCCGAAGACGTTGCCGCCGTCCAGCACCCGGCGCCCGGTCATCAGTGCCGCGACACCGCCGCGCCCGCCGTCCCGGTCCACCGGGATCATCCCCACGCCGGTGAAGAACCACGCCATGAGGCGGCCCTTGAGTCCCTTGCCGGTGACGTACTCGTCCTTCCCGATGAAGAAGACCTGACGGCGGGTCACCACCGGCAGGATCATCGAGTCGATGAACGTCAGGTGGTTGCCCGCCAGAATGACCGGCCCGCTGCCGGGGATGCGCTCCGCGTTCTCCACCTGCGGCCGCAACAGCAGGCGCAGCACCGAGCCGAGCACCGTCTTGATCAGCAGGAAGCGGGACAACGGATCCTCCGGTCGACGTCTGTGACGCGGCCCGTCCGATGGCGCCACGCAGGTGAGGACGATACTCGCCGAAGGCCCCGCGAGCCGAACCGGCCCGTGCCCGGCGCCGGTCCCGCCCGTGCTGTTTCCGCCATGTTCGGCCTGCCGTCTCCCGCCGGGACCCCGCCGCCCCTACCATCGGCCCGCGCCCGCGACCGGAGCGGACGACGCGCACCGACGGAAGACCGACGCAACAGGGGAGAGCGCATGGACGACCAGCAGCGTCCCGGCCGCAGAAGCGTGTTGGGCGCCGCGGCCCTCGGAGCCGGGGCGGCGGCCCTCGGCGCCGCCGGCACCGCGCGGGCCGACGACCGCGGAACGGACCGTGCCGGTCGCGGCGGACGGCACCGCCTGCCCGTGCCCGCGGTCGTCGCCCACCGCGGCGCCAGCGGCTACCGGCCCGAGCACACCCTCGGGGCCTACCAGCTCGCCCTGGACATGGGCGCCGACGTCATCGAGCAGGACCTCGTCGCCACACGCGACGGCCACCTGGTGTGCCGCCACGAGAACGACATCACCGGCACCACGGACGTCGCGGACCACCCCGAGTTCGCGGGCCGCCACACCACCAAGTCCATCGACGGCACCGAGATCACCGGCTGGTTCACCGAGGACTTCACCCTCGCCGAGCTCAAGACCCTGCGCGCCGTGGAACGTCTCCCGGAGCGGCGGCAGCACAACACCCTCTACGACGGCCGCTGGCAGGTGCCGTCCTTCGAGGAGGTGCTGCGCTGGGCCGAGGAGGAGGGCCGGCGCCGTCGCCGCCCGGTGTGGCTGCACATCGAGACGAAGCACCCGTCCTACTTCCGCTCCCTCGACCTCGGCCTGGAGGAGCGTCTCGCCCGGCTGCTGCGCCGCTTCGGCCGCCACCGGCGCCACGCCCCCAACTTCGTGCAGTCCTTCGAGCCCAGCAGCATCGAGCGGATGCACCGCCTGGTGGACTGCCCCGGTGTGGTGCTGCTGTGGACCGCGGACTCCCGGCCGTGGGACTTCGTGCAGGCCGGCGACCCGCGCACGGTGGCCGACCTGGTCACGCCCGAGGGCCTGGAATGGATCGCCGGCTTCGCCCGCGGCATCGGCCCGGTCGCCGACCTCGTCATCCCGAAGAACGCGGACGGCTCCCTCGGGGAACCCACCACCCTCGTCCGCGACGCCCACGCGCAGGGACTCGTGCTGCACCCGTACACCATGCGGAACGAGAACGCCTTCCTGCCGACGGAGTTCCGCCGCGGCGAGGACCCGAACGCGTACGGCGACGCGTTCGGCGCCTTCCGTGCCTACTTCGCGACCGGCATCGACGCGATCTTCACCGACAACCCCGACACGGGCCTGCTCGCGGCCGAGGACTTCCGCGACCGCTGAAGCCGGGCGGCCGGCGAAGTCCGGGACGGCGGCGGCCGGTTCGCCGCCGCCGTCCCGGCGTCACCCCGGCGTGCGCGGTTCGCCCGTACGCGCCGGGGAAGGCCACCCGCGGGAGTGAGTGCGGCCGGCGGCGGAAACCGCGGCGGGTGCCCGGCCGTCACGGCGGACATGACCACCCGCGAACTCCCCGCGCACCTCGACGTCCTGCTGGCGGCGGAGTGCACCGCCGAGTCGCACGGCACCGGCGCCGACCCCGACGACGTGCGCCAGGCGGTGCGCCTGCGCTGGCTGGAGCACGTCCGGGAGGGCGCCCCGCCGTCCGCCCCCGCCGCCTGGCTCCGCGCCGCCGTGCGGGCCGAGATGCGGCACACCCGCCGGCGCAGCCGCCGCGAAGTGCCCCTGCACGAGCAGCCGTACGGCCCTCCGCCCCCGCCCGGCCCCGCCTCCGTGCTCGCCGCCGACGGCTACCACGACCCCGCCACCGCCGCGGAGGCACCGCTCCTGGCAGCCGAACGACGGCATGCGCTGCACGCGGCCGTCACCCGGCTGCCCGGCCGCTGCCCCCAGGTGCTCGCGGCACTGCTGGACGACGGCGATCGCACCTACCGGGAGATCGCCGCCGCATCGGGAATCTCACAGGGCAGCATCGGCCCGCTGCGTTCCCGTTGCCTGGCCTGCCTGCGCAGAATGCTCAGCACGGAGGTTGCGGCCCCGGCCGTCCGGGGAAGGGTGCGGTAGGCGACCTGCGCCACCAGGGCACGGGCGTGGGCGCGGCTCCCGCACCGCGCGCCCCGCCGACACCAGCGATCGGGAGGGCCTGCGCATGGGCACGAGCGTGACCATCTCTGCGGCGACCGACGACGACGCCGAACAGATCCTCAAACTCCAGTACCTCTGCTACCAGTCGGAGGCCGAGCTCTACGGGGACTGGCGCATCGAGCCGCTCACCCAGACCCTCGCCGACCTGCGCGGCGAACTGTCCGGCGGCTGCGTGCTCGTCGCGAGACTGGGTGACGAGGTCGTGGGCTCCGTGCGGGCCACCGTCGACGCCGACTCCACCGCCGCCATCAGCAGGCTCTGCGTGCACCCCCGGATGCGCCGCCACGGCCTGGGCGGCAGGCTGCTCACCCGGATCGAGGAACAGCTGGCCGCCGAGCGCGCCGCGAAGCGCTACCGGCTGCGTACCGGGCGCCGCAGCGAGCTGAATCTCCGCCTGTACCGGCGCTGCGGTTACGCGGCCGTCGGCACCGAGACCGGCACCGGGCCGCGGCGCGTCACCCTGGTCACGATGGAGAAGGAGGCCTCCGCGCAGGCCTTCACCACCGGAGCCTGAGCCGCGCGGTCCGACCGTCGCCGGGCCGTGTCCGCCGGACGGCACGCGCCGGTCAGACCGCGCGGCCCTGCCGCGAGCGCCGCAGCCACAGCATGCCGGTCACCGGCAGGGCCAGCGGCAGGAAGAGGTAGCCCATGCCGTAGTCCGACCACACGGTGCTGTCCGGGAAGGCGGCCGGATCCACGAGCGTCCAGGTGCCCACCACGAGGACCCCGAGCAGTTCCGCCGAACAGCAGACCAGCGCGAGGCGGCGGGCGCCCTCCCCGCCGCGGATCAGCGAGAAGGTGATGAACACGTACACCACCGCCGCCACCGCCGACAGCACGTAGGCCAGTGGCGCCTCGCCGTACTTCGTGGTCAGCTCGAAGACCGCGCGGGAGGTGGCGCCGACCGCGAAGATCCCGTAGAGGGTGACCAGCAGCCGGCCGGGGCCGGTGCCGATGCCCGGCAGGCCGGGCCCGCGCCCGGCCGTACGCCGCTGCCACAGCCGTTCGGCGCGCGTGCCGCGGTCCGCGCGGTCAGGCACCGCCGCCTCCCCACACCTCGTGCAGCCGTGCCTGGAGCACCGCCAGCACCACCGCGCCCGCCGCGACGGTGACCGAGCCCCAGCGGGTCCGCTCCGACAGCGACACCACCGCCACTGCGGGGACGCAGCACAGCACCCCCACCAGGTACGCCACGAAGACCGCGGTACCGCCGACGGGCTCGCCGCCCGTCGCCAGCTGGACGACGCCGATCACCAGCTGGACCAGCGCGAGCAGCGTCACCACCGCCATGCCGATGAAGTGCCAGTCCTTGGTCGGTTGGTCTCGGTAGGCCGCATGACCGCACCAGGCGGCCAGCAGCAGCGCGGCCACGGCGAGCGTGACCGTCAGCGGGGTGAGCATGCTCCGAGTCTAGGAGCCGTCCCCGGCCGGCCCCCCGCGACCCCTGCCCGCCGCGGGCGGAATCCGACCCGGCGTGGACCACGGACGACCGGTCCCGGGGCTCCGGCTCCCGGGTCGCGTCACCGACGGCGACGGCCCGTGACGACACGTGCGGCGCCCCGGGATCGGGCGGTCCCGGCCCTCGTCCCGCACCGCGAGTCGCGACGTCGACAAGTCGACCCGAAGCGCCGGACCCCGCCCGCAACCCGGGCCCGGCGCTGCACAACGGCCGCCGCATGCTGCATGCTTGTGCACTGCTGCAACCCCTGGGACCCGCCCAGATCCCCAAGGCATCGGCATGGAGCGGCGCATGACACCCACCTTTCCGGACATCACGATCAGCACGGAACGGCTGGTGCTGCGCCCCTTCGACGAGGCCGACGTTCCCGCGCTGACCGAGATGATGAACGACGAACTCGTCGCCGCCCGGAACTCCGCACCCGCGCCCTACACCGACGCCGACGCCCGGGACTGGGTCACCCGCCGCGCCCCCGCCTCCCGCACCCGCGGCGACGGCATCGTCTTCGCCGTCACCGAATTCCTCACCCAGCGCCTGGTCGGCAGCGTCCGGCTCAAGCGCACCGACTGGCGGCTGCGCACCACCGAGGTCACCTACGCCACCGCGCCCTGGGCGCGCGGCGAGGGCTACGCCTGCGAGTCCGTCCTCGCCCTCGTCCAGTGGCTCTTCCAGGACCAGAAGTTCGAACGGCTGGAACTGCGCACCGCCGCCGACAACACCGCAGCCCAGCAGGTCGCGCAGAAGCTCGGCTGCGTCAGCGAGGGCGTGCTGCGCAACGCCTGGATCACCCGCGCCCGCGACGCCGACACCGGCTGGACCGAGGCCCGCACCGACCTCATCGTGTGGAGCCTGCTCCCCGAGGACCTGGACGGCCTGCCCGAGCGCATGGCCGAGGCGGGTGGAACGGTTCCCTACGCGGACTGGAGCTGAGCCTCCCCGCACGGGTGGCCCCCGGCCCTCCGCATCTTTGCCCGGCGCTCCACGCCCGCGCCTGTCCGGCCCTGCCCGCACCCCGCGGGTCCGCGACGGGCTCCCGGCGGTAGTCTTCGGCACGCCCCCGCCTCCGCGCCCACACCAGGAGTGACCCGCCGATGGCCGACCGCGTCACCGTGATCGGGTGGGACGGTTCCCCGCTGAGCGACTCCGCGCGCGCCGCACTCGGCGCGGCCACCCTCGTCGCCGGCGCCGCCCACCACCTCGCTCTCCCGGAGGTCCCGGAGAAGGCGGAACGGATCCGGCTCGGCAGCGTCGCCCTCGCCGCCCGCCGGATCGCCCGGCACCGCGGCACCGCCGTCGTGCTCGCCGACGGCGACCCCGGATTCTTCGGCGTCGTGCGGACGCTGCGCGCTCCCGAGTACGGCCTCGAGGTCGAGGTCGCGCCCGCCGTGTCCGCGGTGGCCTCCGCGTTCGCGCGGGCCGGCATGCCCTGGGACGACGCGCAGGTCGTCGTCGCCCAGAGCCGCACCCTGCGACGCGCCGTCAACGTCTGCCGTGCGCACGCCAAGGTCGCGGTGCTCACCTCACCCGGAGCCGGTCCCGCCGAACTCGCGCTGATGCTCGGCGACGTGCACCGCACCTTCGTGGTCTGCGAGGCACTCGGGACCGATGCGGAAGAGGTCAGCGTGCTGACCTCCGACAAGGCCGCCGACCACACGTGGCGCGACCCCAACGTCGTCATCGTGGTGGGCGGAAGCCCGGCGGGGGAGAACGGCGACCAGGACGGCGCGTGGCGCGCCGGCCAGGAGCCCGGCCACCAGCGCGGACCGCGCGGCTGGGCGCTACCGCCCTCGGCCTTCCCCGAGCAGGAGACGCCGCCCTCCGCCGGTGCCTCGGACCGGCTGCGCGCCGCTCAACTCGCCCGGCTGGGCCCCCGCCCCGGCGACCTGGTGTGGGACATCGGCTGCGGCGCCGGCGCCCTCGCCGTCGAGGCCGCGCGCTTCGGCGCCGCCGTCATCGCCGTCGACCGCGACGCGCGCGCCTGCGCCCGCGTCACCTCTGCCGCGCGCCGCTTCGGGGTGCAGGTGCAGACCGTCTCCGGGGCGGCCCCGCAGATCCTCGAGGAACTGCCCGAGCCGGACGTCGTCCGGGTGGGCGGCGGCGGCATCCGTACCGTCGCCGCGGTCGCCGACCGGAGGCCGGCCCGCATCGTCGCGCACGCCGCCACGCGCGACGAGGCGGAGGCCGTCGGCCGCGCCCTCGCCGACGGCGGCTACACCGTCGAGTGCGCCCTGCTCCAGTCCGTCGAACTGGACACCGAACGCTGGGAGGAGACCGAACGCACGGTCGTCTTCCTGCTCTCGGGCGTACGCGGCTGACCGCCGGCCGCCGCCACCGCCCGCGCCGCGTACCGCACTTGGCGGCGCACCGGCGGCGAAGTGCCGCTTCTCACTCACCCGTGGCCGGTGCGGCCGCCCGCGGCAGGTAGGCTGATGGACCGTTGTACCGCCCCGGACACGTGAGGATTCGTCCAGCGATGTCCGGCGGGCGCCGGCGGAGACACGTGCCGCAACGAGCGCGCGCTCGTTCTTCCTCCTGGGGCGCGGCGGTCATCCGCCGGGTGGGTGAAGAGGGACTACGGATGGGGCGAGGGGTACGCATGACCGACAGCGGCCAGGTCCCCGGCGAGGAACTGCCGGGGTACGCGGACGCACAGCCGGAGCAGCCGCAGCCCACGGCGGCCGTCCACGGCGGATACGCCTACGCCGACCACGACCCGCACGCGGTCCACGACCCGCACGCGGTCCACGCCGAGGCGCTCGGGGACGACGAGGACCTGCTGATGCCGGGTGCGCAGAGCGCGTGGAGCGACGGGCAGTCCTCCTCGGGCCAGTACGACGTCCAGCACGCCGTGCATCCGCCCCAGCAGCACGCCGCGCAGCAGAACCAGCCCCGCCGCCCGCTGCACCTCGGTCCGCCGGTGCCCGAGCAGTCCGGCGCCGTGCGCACGCTCGCCGATCGCGGCCCCAGCTCCCCGCCGCCGGCCCAGCCGTCCGTCCACGTCACGCCGCCCGCGCCGTACCCCGGGCAGCAGGCGGCCCCCGCCGCCCCCGGTCCGGAGTACCTGGACGCGGGCTACCCCGGCGGCGAGACGCTGCCGGGCCCCCAGCCCGGCCAGGAGCCCTCCCAGAGCGAGCCCTGGACCGCCGCTCCCGCGCAGGAACCGTTCGCGGCCCCGGCGCAGGAGCCCGCCGCCGGCTACGACGCGGCCGCCGAGCCGCTGCCCGGCCCCGACCTGGCTGCCGAGCCGCTGCCCGGCCCCGACCTGGCTGCCGTGCCGCTCCCGGGCCCCGACCTGGCCGCCGTGCCCGAGCCCCCGGAGCAGCCCGCCCCCGCGGTGGCGGAGCCCTCGGCGCCGGACGTCGCCGCACCGGAGTACCCCGTCGTCGCACCGGACGCGCCCGAGCAGGACGCGGCCACCGGGGCGGAACGGGCCGGCCGCGCCGGCACCGAGGAGGCGGCCGCTTCGGCGGCATCCACCGAGACGGGGCCCGAGGCGCCTGAGCAGGCCCCGGAGCAGACCCCGGCGCAGGCCGTGGAGCAGGGTGCGGACGAGCAGTCCGGGCCCGCCGAGACCGTGGCGCCGCACGGCGCCGAGGACGCGGCAGCCCATGCCGACGTCGCGCAGACCGGCGCGCCGGCCGACGTGCCGGCGCCGGCGGGGGAACCCGCGCTCGAGCAGGCCGGGTCGGTCGTCCCCCCGCCTCGCGCACACGGGGACGACCTGCCGGACGCCCCCGGGCCCGGCCCGGCACCCGCCGCCGGGGACGATCCCGACACGGCGGCCGCAGACGGGACCTCCACCGCGCCGGAGGCGCCCGTCGCCCCCGTCGGTGAGGCACCGGTCGACGACGCCGTCGCGGAAGAGCCCGCGGCGGTCCCCGTACCGGCGGCGACCGGCGGCGAGGAACCGCCCGCGGAACCGGTCGACCCGCCCTCCCCGGCGGAACCCGCCGCGGCAGCCGATCCCGAGGTCCCGGCCGACACCGCCCCGCCCATAAGCGAGGACGGCACGGCTTCCGGCGCCGCGCCGTCCGACGGGGGTGCTCCCACCGACGAGCCGACCGTCCAGGAGCCCCCGGCCGGGGCCGCGGAGGCCACGGAGGTTTCGGCCACCGACCCCGTCACCGACCCGGCCACCGATCCCGCCGAGGCCGCGCCCGCGGCCGACCGCGGGCCCGCCGCCCCCGGCTACGACGAGGCGGACCGCGAGGCCGTGCACCGCCTCATGCGCGAACGCCGCGACATCCGCAACGGTTTCCGGCCCGACCCGATCCCGCACGAGGTGCTGCTCCGCGTCCTTGAGGCGGCGCACACGGCACCCAGCGTCGGCCACAGCCAGCCCTGGGACTTCGTCGTGATCCGCTCGGAGGAGACCCGGCGGACCATGCACGAACTCGCGCAGCGCCAGCGGGAGGCGTACGCCAGGACGCTGCCCAAGGCGCGCGCCAAGCAGTTCAAAGAACTGAAGATCGAGGCGATCCTCGACACGCCGGTCAACATCGTCGTCACCGCCGATCCCACCCGCGGCGGCCGGCACACCCTCGGGCGCCACACCCAGCCCCAGATGGCGCCCTACTCCTCCGCCCTCGCGGTGGAGAACCTGTGGCTCGCCGCCCGCGCCGAGGGCCTCGGCGTCGGCTGGGTCAGCTTCTTCGACGAGCGCGAGATGGTCCGCACCCTCGACCTGCCCGAGCACCTCGACGTCGTCGCCTACCTGTGCATCGGCTACGTCGACGAGTTCCCGGCCGAACCCGAGCTGATGCAGGCCGGCTGGTCCAAGCGCCGCCCGCTGTCCTGGGTCGTGCACGAGGAGTCCTACGGCCGCCGCGCCCTGCCCGGAGCCGAACCGCACGACCTGCTCGCCGAGACGCTCCAGAAGATCCGCCCGCTGGACGCCAAGGCGCTCGGCGAGGCGTGGGAACGCCAGAAGCGGATGACCAAGCCCGCCGGCGCACTCGGCATGCTGGAGATCATCTCCGCGCAGCTGTGCGGGCTGTCCCGGCAGTGCCCGCCGCCCGTGCCCGAGCCCGCCGCCGTCGCCGTCTTCGCGGGCGACCACGGCGTGCACGCCCAGGGCGTCACCCCCTGGCCGCAGGAGGTGACGGCGCAGATGGTCGCCAACTTCCTCGGCGGCGGCGCCGTCTGCAACGCCTTCGCCAGTCAGGTCGGTGCCGAGGTCTGCGTCGTCGACGTGGGCGTGGCGGCCGAACTCCCCGCCTCGCCCGGCCTGCTGCCGCGGAAGGTCCGTCCCGGGACCGCCGACATGACCCAGGGCCCCGCCCTCACTCACGAGGAGGTGCTGCGCGCCCTCGAGGTCGGTATCGAGACCGCCCGCGACCTCGTCGCCGCCGGCAACAAGGCGCTCGTCACCGGCGAGATGGGCATCGCCAACACCACGGCCTCCGCAGCCCTGATCGCCGCCTGCACCGGTGCCGACCCCGCCGACGTCACCGGACGCGGCACCGGCATCGACGACGAGACGCACAATCGGAAGATCGACGTCGTCCGGCGGGCGCTCGCGCTGCACCAGCCCGACCCGGCCGACCCGATCGGCATGCTCGCCGCCGTCGGCGGACTCGAGCACGCCGCGCTGACCGGCATGATCCTGGGCGGCGCCTCACTGCGCACCCCGGTCGTCCTGGACGGCGTCAGCGCCGGAGCCGCCGCCCTGGTCGCCCGGCAGATCGCACCCGAGGCCCTCGCCGCCTGCATCGCCGGCCACCGCAGCGCCGAACCCGGGCACGTCGCCGCACTCACCAAGCTCGGCCTGCGCCCGCTGATCGACCTCGACCTGCGCCTCGGCGAGGGGACCGGAGCGCTGCTCGCCCTCCCCATGGTGCAGAGCGCCGCCCGCGCCATGCACGAGGTCGCCACGTTCGACTCGGCGGGCGTCACCGAGAAGAACTGACCCCTCCGACGGGTCCGGACCGCCGCGCTGCTCCGGCGCCCGGACCCGTCGGCGAGTGATCCTCGGTACAGCACCCCGAGCCGCCCCGCCATAAGCTGTGCCCCACGCGTTCCCGCAGGCCGGGACCATCCGGCCGGGCGAGCACCGCCGGGAGCGCGCGGCACCGCCCGACCGCACCTCACCCGCCGCTCCGACGCCGCAGCGGCACCGCGCCATCCCGCAAGGAGAGCCGCACCCGATGCCCGACACCCCCGCCTACCCCGTCGGCCTGCGCCTGGCCGGACGCCGCGTCGTGGTCCTCGGCGGCGGCACCGTCACCCAGCGCCGCCTCCCCGCGCTGGTCGCGGCGGGCGCGGACATCACCGTGATCTCGCCCTCCGCCACGCCCTCCGTCGAAGCCATGGCGGAGGCCGGCGAGATCACCTGGGAGCGGCGCCGCTACCGCGAAGGCGACCTCGCCGACGCCTGGTACGCGCTCATCGCCACCGACGACGACGCCGCCAACACCCGCGCCTCCGCCGAGGCCGAGGCCCACCGCGTGTGGGCCGTGCGCAGCGACGACGCCGAGGCCGCCACCGCCTGGACGCCCGCCACCGGGCGCACCTCCGGCATCACCGTCGCCGTCCTCACCGGCCGCGACCCGCGCCGCTCCGCCGCGCTGCGCGACGCCATCGTCGACGGCCTCCGGGACGGCAGTCTCGGCGCGCCGCACCGCCGCGCCCGTTCCGGCGGCGTCGCCCTCGTCGGCGGCGGACCCGGCGACCCCGACCTCATCACCGTGCGCGGCCGCCGCCTCCTCGCCGAGGCGGACGTCGTCGTCGCCGACCGCCTCGGCCCGCGCGACCTGCTCGACGAACTCCCGCCGCACGTCGAGGTCATCGACGCCGCGAAGATCCCCTACGGCCGCGCCATGGCGCAGCAGGCCATCAACGACGCCCTCGTCGCACACGCCCGCGCCGGACGTTTCGTCGTCCGGCTCAAGGGCGGCGACCCCTACGTCTTCGGCCGCGGCATGGAGGAGGTCCAGCAGCTCACCCGTGAAGGCATCCCGGTCACGGTGGTGCCGGGCATCTCCAGCTCCGTCAGCGTCCCCGCGGCCGTCGGCATCCCCGTCACCCACCGGGGCGTCGCCCACGAGTTCACCGTCGCCAGCGGCCACGTCGCCCCCGACGACCCGCAGTCCCTCGTCGACTGGGAAGCCCTCGCGCGGCTGCGCGGCACCCTCGTGCTGCTCATGGCCGTCGAGAAGATCGGTGCCATCGCCGCCACCCTCGTGCGGCACGGGCGCGCCCCGGACACGCCCGTCGCCGTCGTCCAGGAAGGCACCACGGCCGCCGAACGGCGTGTCGACGCCACACTGGAGACGGTGGCCGGCGTCGTCGAGGCCGAGGGCGTACGGCCGCCCGCCGTCATCGTCGTCGGTCCGGTCGTCGGCGTCGGCGCGGAGGGCTGACCGGCCGATGCCCGAACCTCTCACCCTCACCCGCGCCGACGACCCCCGCCTGCACGACTACACCTGCCTCACCGACGTCGAACTGCGGCGCCGCCGCGAACCCGCCGAGGGCCTCTTCATCGCCGAGGGCGAGAAGGTCGTCCGCCGCGCCCTGCAGGCCGGCTACCGCATGCGGTCGATGCTGCTGACGCCCAAGTGGGCAGACGCGATGGCCGACGTCACCGCCGCCGCGACCGCCCCCGTGTACGTCGTCAGCCCCGAACTGGCCGAAAAGGTCACCGGCTACCACGTGCACCGCGGTGCCCTCGCCTCCATGGAACGCAGACCGCTCCCCGCACCGGCCCGGCTCCTCGATGGCGCGCGGCGCGTCGCCGTGATGGAGGCCGTGAACGACCACACCAACATCGGTGCGATCTTCCGCAGCGCGGCGGCCCTGGGCATGGACGCGGTGCTGCTGTCGCCGTCCTGCGCGGACCCGCTGTACCGGCGTTCGGTGAAGGTCTCGATGGGGGCGGTCTTCTCCGTCCCCTACGCCCGCCTCGACGCCTGGCCGCAGGGCCTCGACACGGTGCGCGCCGCGGGGTTCGAGGTGCTCGCCCTCACACCCGACGGCGGCGCGGAGTCGCTCGGCGAGGTCGCCTCCGTACGGGCCGGCGCGCGGGTCGCGCTGCTGCTCGGCGCCGAGGGCGACGGCCTCACGCAGCGCGCCCAGCGTGCCGCGGACCGGCGCGTGCGCATCCCCATGGCGGCCGGCGTGGACTCCCTCAACGTCGCCGCGGCCGCCGCCGTGGCCTTCTACGCGGTGGCCTCCGGCTCCCCCGGGTGACACCGTCGCGGCCGCCCGGTCGGGTCATCCGCTTGACCCTCACGCGGCGTGATGCCGCATCGTCGTCGGCATGGAGGAACACCTGACCGTGGGCCGCGTGGCCGAGCTGGCCGGCGTGAGCGTCCGCACGCTGCATCACTACGACGAAATCGGCCTCGTGCCGCCGTCCGCGCGGACCGCGACCGGGTACCGGGCCTACTCGGCGGGCGACGTGGAGCGGCTGCGGGAGGTGCTCGGCTACCGGCGGCTGGGCTTCGGCCTGCGGGAGATCGCGGACCTGGTGGACGACCCGACCACCGACGCGGTCGCCCGCCTGCGCCGGCTCCGCGGCCTGCTGCAGGAACAGCGCGACCGCCTGGCCGCCACGGTGGCGGCCATCGACGAGGAGCTGGAGGCACGAGCGATGGGGATCCGGACGAAGCCGGAGGATCAACTGAAAGTGTTCGGCGCGCAGTTGTACGAATCCATCGGATCCGCCTACCCGGCGACGCGGCGCACGGAGCGGCGGATCGCCGCGAGGATCTGGGACGCGCTCGGAGATGCCCGTACGGTCCTGAATGTCGGGGCCGGCACCGGCTCCTACGAGCCCCCGGACCGCGAGGTCACAGCGGTGGAACCGTCGGCGGTGATGCGGGCGCAGCGCCCCGCGGGTGCGGCGCCGTGCGTGGCCGCCGGAGCGGAACGCCTGCCTTTCGCCGATCAGTCGTTCGACGCCGCGATGGCGGTCAGCACCGTTCACCACTGGGCGGACCCGATCGCCGGGCTGCGCGAGATGCGGCGAGTGGCCCGGCGCGTGGTGGTGTTCACCTACGACGCCGGCTCGCCGGGCCGACTCGACCGGTTCTGGCTGACCCGCGATTACCTGCCCGAGTTCGCCGGCCTTCTCGTCGGCTGGCCCTCACTGGCCGACATGACCCGCGCGATCGGGGGCCGCGCCCAGCCGGTGCTGATCCCGTGGGACTGTGCCGACGGCTTCTTCGAGGCCCACTGGCGCCGGCCCGAGGCGTACCTGGAGGACCCTGTGCGCCGTGCGGTATCGGTATGGACCAGGGTCGGGCCCCAGGCTGAGCAGCGGGCGGTGGACAGCCTCCGCGACGACCTCTCCTCGGGCCGCTGGGCCGCACGTAACCGGGACCTCGTCTCCCTCGACGAGGCAGAGCTGGGCCTGCGCCTGCTCGTGGCCTGAGCCCGTGCGCCGGCACGGCACGAGTCGCCCCACGGCTTCACCGGCCACCCCACGGCCATGGCCGGGGCGCCGCCGTGCGCGTGGCGGGGATCAGCGGGGCGCGGAGGCCGGGGCGGGCCCGGGAGCGCCCAGCGCGTCGAGGGAGCTCTCGCAGCCCTGGGCCGCCGCGATGCCCAGAGCGACCAGCAGCGTCACCGTGACGAAGACGAAGAGCCGCTGCCGCAGCAGCCGCCGGTCGGGGCCGCCGCCCCGGCCCGCCGGTGCGGGCCGGCCGCCCGAGCGGCCGGCGGTGGCCGGCTTCCTTGCCGGGCCCCCGCGCTGCGCGGACGGCCGCTGCGCCGGACGCCGTGCCCCCGTGCGTGGCGACGCACCGGTGCGCGACGCCGGACCGCCCCCGTCGTGCTCGGTGCGCTGCCGCGCGTACTCCTCCGCCCGCGACCCCGTCGGCCGGCGCTGAGCGCGCCCCGCCGCGGCCGGCTCCGCCGGCACGGCGGCGTCCGGCAGACCGCGGGCCTCGCGGGCGGCGATCTCCTTGAGGCGCAGCGAGAGCTGCAACGTGCTGGGCCGCTCCTCGGGGGCCTTCACCAGGCACGCCTCGATGAGCGGAGCGAGCGCCGCGTGCACCCCGTGCAGGTGCGGCTCCTCGTGGACGACGCGGTAGAGCATGACCTCCGAACTGCCCTGGCCGAAGGGGGAGTCCGCGGTCGCGGCGTAGGCGAGCGTCGCACCGAGCGAGAACACGTCGGTGGCCGGGGTCACCGCCGCGCCCCGCACCTGCTCGGGAGCGAGGAAACCGGGCGAGCCGACGGCCGTGCCCACGTGGGTGAGGGTGCTCGCTCCCGTGGCCCACGCGATGCCGAAGTCGATGATGCGCGGGCCCTTGGGGGACAGCAGGATGTTGGACGGCTTCACGTCGCGGTGCACGACCCCCGCTTCGTGCACGGCGACCAGCCCTTCCGCGAGGGCGGCGCCGATGGACGCGACCTGCGAGGCGGGCAGCGGGCCCTCCTCGGTCACCTTGTCGTGGAGGGAGGGGCCGGGCACGTACTGCGTGGCGAACCACGGACGCCCGGCGTCCAGGTCCGCGGCGACCAGCCGGGCCGTGCATCCCCCGCGGATCCGCCGCGCGGCGGACACCTCCCGGGCGAACCGGGACCGGAACTCCTGGTCCTCGGCCAGGTCGGGCCGGATGACCTTCAGCGCCACGCGCTGGCCCCGCTTGTCGGACCCCAGGTAGACGACGCCCATTCCGCCGGCCCCCAGACGCCGGTGCAGCCGGAACGAGCCGACGACTCGCGGGTCCTCGCGCCGGAGCCGCATCATCGCCATGTCGTTCCCCTACCTCCGGTGGGAGACCCCAACCGCCGCCGTCCTGCTGACGGGGACAGCTTACGGACTACGGGCCCCCGGCAACGAGAGGCGGCACACGTGCCGTCAGACTCCGTGTCAGTACGGGCCGGTGGCCCTCTCCGCCGTTCCCCGGTCCGGCGGAGCCGTCCCCCGCACCACCCTGCACGCCAACTGCCCCACGCGTCCCTCCTTCTGACAGGCCGTCGCCCCGCCGGGGCGTGACCCCGGTGTCTCCGTACCACCGGGCCCCTTTGCCGTCCCAGCGGCGCTGCTCTGCCGCCTCCGTGAGCGACGTCACCGCCTGCGGCGCCCCACGGCGGCAGCAGGTGACCCGCACGCCCCGGCCCCGCCCCTTCCGGGAGACCCCCGACCTGGCGCGACGCGCCTCCACCCAGGGGAGTAGTCCGGCGCCTGCGCCGTCATCCTGCGGGAGGCCCCGCAGTCGGTACGCGGGCATGACGCACCCGCTTTCTCGCGCGCCTAGTGTGGTTTCCAGCGGCGGGCGAACGCACTCGTCCCCCGAGGTCAGACGCCCGCCGCCCCGAACCGGACAGGAGCTGGAGCCATGGCGCACACAGCAGGGCGTACCGCGTCCCGGGTGCAGGGACGACTGGCGGCGGCGACGTCCGCCTTCGGCGCCCGCCCCGGCGGCCGCCGGCATCCCGTCGCCGCCGCCGTCATGGTCCTTCCGATGGCCCTGCTCCTCGCCGTCGTCTTCGGCGGCGTGGAGGCGGTCGTCACCCAGGCGTCGTCCGTGGCCGGAATACTGGGGCGCTGAGACGCCCCGGGGCTCGGGAGAGCGGCCCGAGCCGGGGACAGCCGGCCATCAGCCCCGTGGGGACGGGGGTGCGGCGGACGGCAGATGAGCCCGGGCAGCTGGGGAGCTGCCCGGGCTCGACGCCGTCCAGGCCCGTGCCGTCCGGTCCGGTCCCGCACCGCCCGCGCCGCACCGCCCCGTGCCGTCCGTCGCGGCCGCCGCGTACGATCCGTGCGCATGCAGCAGCACGCCCCGTCTCCGCCGCCGTCCGGGTCGTCGCCGGCCGCGGAGCTCGCCGCCCTTCTGCCCCCGCCGCGCCGGGAGCCCGTGCTGCTCGCCGACCGCCCCGACGGCACGGTCGTCCGCGCCGGGGGAGCGGTGGCGAAGGCCCACGCACCCGACGTGGACCCGTCCGCACTCGCCGTACGGCTGCGGGTCGCCGCCGACCCCGCCCTGCGCGGCGTCCTGCTGCCGCCGCTGCGCCCCGAACCGGCCGGCCTGCTCCATGACGGGCGTCCGGCCACGGTCTGGCCGTACGGGGTCCCCGTCGACCCGGCCGATCCGGAGGCGGCTCCGTGGGAGGAGGCCGGGACGCTCCTCGCCCGGCTGCACACCGCGCCGCACGACGAGATCGCCCGACGCCACGGCCCGCTGCCGCCGATGCGCGGCCCCCTCAAGGCCGCGGCCGCCGTGACGCGGATGCGCGACGCCCGGGCGGCTCCCGACGCGCCCGACGCGCCCGCCGCTCCGGCCGCGCCCGTCGGCGGGACGACGGGCCGTGCCGCACCGGAGGACGCGGACGCCTCGCTGGACGCCGCGCGCCACGCGGTGGAAGGCGCCTGGGCACGGTTGCCCGCCTGGTGCCGCGCGGAGGCCGCGCCGCCCCCGGGGCGGCCCCGGGCGCTGTGTCACGGCGACTTCCACCTCGGTCAACTCGTCCGCCACCCCCCGCCGGAGGGTCGGTGGCAGCTCATCGACATCGACGATCTCGGACTCGGAGACCCCGCCTGGGACCTGGCACGGCCCGCCGCCTGGTTCGCCGCCGGGCTGCTGCCGCCCCCTGCCTGGGAGCGGCTGCTCGTGGGCTACCTCGCCGTCCGCCGCCTGCCGGTGGACGACCTCTGGGACTGGCTCGACGAGCCCGCGCGGGCGCTCACCGTGCAGACCGCGGCGGTCGCCGTGGCCAAGGCGACACCGGAGGCGCGGACCCTCGACGCGGACGAGCGCGCGCTCGTCGAGGCTTGTTGCAGAATCGTCGAACTACCCGGCCCCGCCCGGCCGTAGGGTTAAGGAGCCAGTGAAACGACAGGCGAGGAGTTGCAGACGATGCAGTGTCCCAAGTGTCGCGCGCCGATGCAGACGTACAACCGCAACGGCGTGCAGATCGAGCAGTGCAGCGGATGCCGGGGGATCTTCCTCGACTACGGGGAGCTCGAGGCGCTGAGCCGTTTCGAGTCGCAGTGGTCGGGCCAGGCGCCGCCGCCGGCACCGCCCGCCGCACCCGTACCGCAGTCCTACCCGGCCGGCCCCGCCTGGGGCGCTCCGCACCACGGCCACCACGGTCACCGCGGGCACGGCCACCGCGGCTTCGGCAGGATGCTCTTCTCCTCCTGACGACCGGAACGACGACAGCCCCCGGCCGGGAAGGCAGGGGGCTGTCATGACGCGTGGACGATACTGGGATTGAACCAGTGACCTCTTCCGTGTCAGGGAAGCGCTCTCCCGCTGAGCTAATCGTCCGGGACATGCGTGCGCGATACTGGGATTGAACCAGTGACCTCTTCCGTGTCAGGGAAGCGCTCTCCCGCTGAGCTAATCGCGCGGGGCCGTCACCCCCACCGCCCCGAGGGCGGAGGAGTGCAGGGCCAGTGGACGATACTGGGATTGAACCAGTGACCTCTTCCGTGTCAGGGAAGCGCTCTCCCGCTGAGCTAATCGTCCGAGGTGGAGACGGGATTTGAACCCGTGTAGACGGCTTTGCAGGCCGTTGCCTCGCCTCTCGGCCACTCCACCATGGCGGGGACGCAGGGCCCCCATCCGAGCGGACGACGAGATTCGAACTCGCGACCCTCACCTTGGCAAGGTGATGCTCTACCAACTGAGCCACGTCCGCGTGGGTCTCCACCGGGACGTGCGCCCGGAAGCCACCCGTCTCCGGCCCACTTCCGCGACCCGGCGACGTGGTGAACTCTATCGGATTCCGGGCCAGGCTCAAATTCCGTTTGCGCAGCGTGGCCGCTCAGGCGCGCCTCCTACACTCGTACGCGTGCACGATCTGCCGCCTCTCGCCCGCTTCGGCGGTCTCCTCGCCACCGACCTGCGCGAGGTGACCGGTGACCCCGAGGCCCTCGACTCCCGGGGCTGGTGGGCCGTCGTCGCGGACTTCGAGGGCGGGCTGACCTGCGCCCGCTTCGGCGACGTCCGGCCCGATCCGGCCCGTTCCCGGCGCCCGCACCACGCCCGCTGGCGGGGGCCCGCCCCCGGCGACTGGACCAGCTCCCTGGACCGCGCCGGCTACACCGCGGGCGTCCGCCGCATCCGCGAGCACATCGCCGCCGGCGACGTCTACCAGGCCAACCTCTGCCGCGTCCTGACCGCCCCGCTCCCCGACCCGCGGCCCGAGGCATCCGACGTCGACGCCTTCGGCGCGCTGCTCGCTGCCGGGAACCCGGCGCCGTACGCGGGCACCGTCCGCCTCCCGGCCCACGGCGTCGAGGTCGCCACCGCCTCTCCGGAGCTCTACCTGCGGCGCGAGGGGGACACGGTCACCTCCGGCCCGATCAAGGGCACCGGCCGCACCGCCGCCGACCTGCTGGAGAAGGACCATGCGGAGAACGTGATGATCGTCGACCTGGTCCGCAACGACCTCGGCCGGGTCTGCGCCACCGGCTCGGTGACCGTCCCCGACCTGTGCGCGGTAGAAGCGCACCCCGGGCTCGTCCACCTGGTCTCCACCGTCCGTGGCCGGATCGCCGACGCCGGTGACGGCCGCACCTGGGCCCGGCTCCTGGACGGCACCTTCCCGCCCGGCTCGGTCACCGGCGCCCCCAAGCGCAGCGCACTGGGCGTCATCCGCTCTCTGGAGACCGCGCCGCGCGGCCCGTACTGCGGCGGCGTCGGGTGGGTGGACGCCGACCGCGGGACGGGTGAACTCGCCGTCGGCATACGTACGTTCTGGATCGACCGTGCCCACCCGGCCGGGCCCGTGCTGCGCTTCGGCACCGGGGCCGGCATCACCTGGGACTCCGACCCGGAGCGGGAATGGGCGGAGACCGAGCTCAAGGCCTTCCGGCTGCTCGCGGTAGCGTCGGGGACAGACCCGGCGGAACCCGTACCGGGCAACCGGCAGGAGGAGAGGACCACCACGTGAGGATCTGGCTCGACGGCTCCCTGCGGGAGGCCGACGACGCACGCGTCTCCGTGTTCGACCACGGCCTGACCGTTGGCGACGGCGTCTTCGAGACGGTCAAGGCCACCGACGGCGTCCCCTTCGCCCTCACCCGTCACCTCGACCGGCTCGCCGTCTCCGCCCGCGGCATGGGCCTGCCCGCACCCGACCTGGACGAGGTCCGGCGTGCCTGCGCGGCCGTCCTCGCCGGCAACCCGATGCCGCTCGGCCGCCTGCGCATCACCTACACCGGCGGACACTCGCCGCTCGGCTCCGACCGCGGCGACGCCGGCCCCACCCTGGTCGTCGCGCTCGGCGAGGCCGCACGCCGGCCGGACACCACGGCCGTCGTCACCGTTCCCTGGACGCGCAACGAGCACGGCGCCCTGGCCGGCCTCAAGACCACGTCCTACGGCGAGAACGTCATCGCCCTCGCGCGTGCCCGGCAGGACGGCGCCACCGAGGCACTGTTCGCCAACACCGCCGGCCGGCTGTGCGAGGGGACCGGTTCCAACGTCTTCGTCGTCCTGGACGGCGAACTGCACACTCCGCCGCTGACCTCCGGCTGCCTGGCGGGCATCACCCGCGCCCTGGTCGCCGAGTGGTCCGGCGCCCGCGAGACCGACCTGCCGATGGACGTCCTGGACCGCGCCGACGAGATCTTCCTGACCTCCTCCCTGCGCGACGTGCAGGCCGTCCACCGCGTCGGTCCCCGCACTCTGGGCGACGCACCCGGCCCGGTCACGGCCAAGGCCATGCGGCTCTTCGAGGAGCGCTCCGCCGCCGTCCCGGAGCCGTGAGCGCGTGACCACCACCCTCCGCCCCGCGGGCCCGGAGGAGCCCGGCGACGACGCGTCCCCGGGCACCTCCCGCAGCCGCCGCTACGACATCTGCGTCAACGGGCGCCGGGCCGGCGGCCTCCACGTCACCGCGGCCGACGAGCACGGGCTGCGCACCGGCCGCATCGCCGCGATCGAGGTGGACGAGCCCGACCGGCGCCGGGGCCGCGCGACCGTCGCCGCCCTGGCCGCCGAGGAACTCCTGCGCGGCTGGAGCTGCGTACGCCTCGCCGTCGCCGTCCCGGCTGCCGCACAGCCCGCACTGCGGCTGGCCGCGGCCCTCGGCTACACGGAGCGGGCTCGCCACCTGCTCACGGAGCTCCACCCGCACGGCCCGCCTGCCGTCCCGCCCGACGGCGTCCGCCTGCGGCCGATGACGGACGACCACTACCGGGAGTGGAGCGCGCGCGACCTGGCCCAGTTCGCCGCCGGGCTGACCGCCGACGGCGCCGCACCGGAACGCGCCGCCCGGGACGCCGAACGCGCCCAGCGCACCCTGCTGCCGGACGGCCCCGCCACGCCGGGGATGTCCTTCCACCGGCTGCTGCACGGCGACACCGCCGTCGGGGTCCTCTGGCTGCGTCTCGACGGGGCACCGCGCCCGGACGCCGACGCCTGGGTGTACGCGGTCGAGGTCGACCCGGAGCACCGCGGCCGCGGCCACGGCCGCACCCTGATGCGGGCCGCCGAGGACGTGTGCCGCGAGGCGGGCGCGCGGGTGCTCGGCCTCAACGTGCGCAGCGGCAACGCGCCGGCCCGCAGGCTGTACGCGTCCCTCGGCTACCGGCCCGTGGAACACCACCTGGCCAAGCCGCTGCTGTGACCGGCCGGAGCCGGGCAGGGCTCGTGACTCACGACCGGGCGCGTCCCAGGAGCCGGTCGGCGATCTCCTCGATGCGCTCCCGCAGGCCCTCCTGACTCTTCCCGCCGTCGAGCCGTTCACCGTCGATGACGTACGTCGGCGTGCCGGTGACGCCGATCGCCTGCCCCTCCGCCTGGTCGGCGTCCACCACCAGCAGGTGCCGGCCGTCCACCAGCGAGGTCGCGACCTCGTCGGGGTCCACCCCCACCTCGGCGGCCACCTCCAGCAACAGCTCCTCGCCGCGCCGGCCCAGCTCCTCGGCACGCTCCAGCACCGCCGCCACGAACGTGTCGCCCCTGCCCTGCACGTAGGCCTCCTCCGCCGCCTGCGCCGCCGCGAAGGCGTGCCTGTGCTTCTCCAGCGGGAAGTGCCGCCACCTGATCTCCAGAGCGTCGCCGTACCGCTCGCGCAGGGCACGCAGGTCGTCCTGGGCGCGGCGGCAGTCCGTGCACTGGAGCTCGCACCACACGTCGAGCACCGGGGGAATGGCGGGGGAGGAAGCGTTCATGGCGGACAGTCTCGCACCCCGCGGGCGGCGCCCCGGACCCTGACTTCCCCCGGATTCCGCTCCCGGCGTTTCCCGGAGGCATGGCCGCTCGGGCGGTCCGAGGTGCACGATGGAGACATGCTCACCACGACCGTGTGCGCCGCCCTCTCCGCGGCCGGACTCGCCATCGCCCTCCTCACGGCCTACCGGCGCCGGTTCGCCGCCGCGACGCGCATCGCGGCATTCGCTCTGGTGCCGATCGGGCTGGCCATGGCGGGCCTGATCGGCCTCGCCGGGAAGGTGGGCCGGGCCGTCGGCGGCTGGGCGACCGACCTGGTGCTCGACCCGGAGGTCTGGGCCGGCTTCGGCGTGCTCGCCCTCGCGGTCGTCCTGTACGTGATCGCCCGCGTCGCCGCCGGCCGGGGCTCCGGCCGGGAGCGGCGGCCGTCCCGCCGGGAGCGGCGCGCCGCGGCCCGTGCCGAGCGGAAGGGGCTCGGCACGGCGAGTGCCCCGCAGGCGTCCGCCGGAGCGCTGGGCGCCGGGTCCGGCGCCACAGCCGGCGCACAGGCGGCCGGTCGTGCGGCGGAGCCGGCCACGGCCTCCGGCGGAGCACGGGGCGGCCGTCCGGCGGGGGGCGAGGACGACTTCTCCGACATCGAGGCGATCCTGAAGAAGCACGGCATCTGACGAACCCGCCGCGGCACCGGGCGTGTTGACCGGCGCCGCGGGGTTCGTCTGCGTCATCATCACCGCGAGATGCAGCGCACCACGCACGCCCCTCCAGGCGACCTCAACGACCCGGGACGAGCCCTCGCGCCGGTCCCCGCCCCCGCCGCGACGCCGGTCCCCGTCCCGCCGTCCGCGGCGCTCCCCGTCCCGCCCGGGGCCGCCGGCCGGGAGCCGGGGGAGGAGGCACGGGGTTGCCTCTTCGCGCTCTCCCAGCCGCCGCTGATGCTCTTCCTCGCCGTGATCGGCGCGCTGCTGGGTCTGTGCGGGGTGCACGACCTGCTGATCCTGTGACCGCGGCGGGGCCGGACGCCTTCGGTGCCGTCCGGCGGGTCAGCCGGCGTCCGCGGACTCCCGCTGCCGCGCCCGGTACGCGGCCACGTGCAGCCGGTTCCCGCAGGTACGGCTGTCGCAGTAGCGGCGGGAGCGGTTGCGGGAGAGATCGATGAAGGCCCGCCCGCAGTCCGGCGCCTCGCACCGCCGCAGCCGCTCCCGCTCCCCGGCGACGAGGATGAACGCCAGCGCCATCCCGCCGTCCGCGGCGAGGTGGTCCGCCACGGAGGCGCCGGGCGCGAAGTAGTGCACGTGCCAGTCGTAGCCGTCGTGGTCGGTGAGCTGCGGCGTCGTGCCGGCCTCCGCGACCAGGGCGTTGATCAGCTTCGAGGCGGTGCGGGCGTCGGGCGCCGCGAAGACGCCGGCGAAGCGTTCCCGCACCGAGCGGACCGCCGCGAGGTCGTCCTCTCCGAGCGCGCCGACGTCGCTGACCGCGTTGCGGTCCACGTATGCACGCAGCTCGTCGACGGAGAGCAGACCGTCGGGCGTGTCACCGTCCGGCGCGGTGTTGAGCAGGTCGACGACGTCGTCGAGCGCGCACCGGGTGTCGTGGTTGATCTGCACCGTCGCTCCTGGCCTTCGGCGGGTGTCCGATGCCGCCCGAGCCTAGCCGCTGCCCGGGCCCGACGGCGCCGCCCCCGCGCGGTGCGCGCGGCGGCGGCGCCGTCGGGCCGGGTCCGGCCACCGGCCACCGCAGACGTCGCCCCGAGTCGGACGGCTGCGGCGGACCGGCGGAGTCTCAGCTCTCCGCGAGGATGTGCGAGAGCTCGGTGTCCAGGTCGAAGTGGCGGTGCTCCGTGCCGGGGGGCACAGCGGCGTCGGTCCGTTTGAGAAACGACTCGAGCGCCCGGGCGGGCGCTTCGAGCAGGGCTTCTCCCTCCGGGGAGCTGAGGGCGATGCAGACGACTCCCTGACCGTGGCTGCGGGACGGCCAGACGCGGACGTCACCGGTGCCCGTGGGCCGGTGCAGGCCCTCGGCCAGGAGATCGCGGGCGAAGACCCACTCGACGGTCTCCTCCGCGCCGGTGTGGAAGGTGGCGTGCACGGCGTAGGGATCGGCCGTGTCGTACCGCAGGCCCGCGGGTACAGGCAGTGAGGACTCGCTCGAAACAACGAGGCGCAGGTGCAGCTCGCAGCTGACCGTGGTGTTCATAAGCGCCAGGGCCTTTCGCTCAGTGTGCGCTCGGGGGTTCGCACGTCGGCGCAATCGACATGCCACCTACCGGCCGGTTGTAAACCCCTCTGACCGATTTGTAAGGCTTGAGGTCGTTCGCGTGGCCGATCGGCATTTTCCTCGTACGTCCATTCGGGTGACGTGTGGGTGAGCGGTGTCCGGTAGGTTGGCGCCCATGCATGGGGAGCGGGACGTCGGACCCGGGCGACCGAGTTCGTCTGGGCCCGGCTGGTGATGCGCTGGCCCCGGAGGAAGCCCCACGAGGGCAGGGAGTGGCTCAAGCGCCGCCGGGCGGCACGTGCGGCTCGCGCGCGGTCATGAGCACCCCCTGACATGCGGTAATGTGGGCGCCGCACCCGGGCGATTAGCTCAGCGGGAGAGCGCTTCGTTCACACCGAAGAGGTCACTGGTTCGAACCCAGTATCGCCCACAGTGGAGGCCGGGTGGCCGGAATGGAAGGTTCCGGCCACCCGGCCCTTCTCTGTCGTCTCCAGGTCCCGGAGGGCGCCGTGACGAGACCCTGGCACCGCTTCCGTTTCCGCAGCTCCTGGCGCCGCCTGCCGGCCCCGCCCGCCCGGGTCTGTGCCGAGCTGCAGCGGGTCGAGGACTACCCGGCCTGGTGGCCGCAGACCCGGGCGGCGTCACCGGCGGTCGCGGCCCGTGACGGGGGGACGGCCGAGATCCGCCTGCGCTCCTTCCTGCCGCTGGAGCACCGCGTCACGCTGCGGGCCGACCGACGGGAGCCGCACCCGCCCGGACCCGGCGGGGCTGACCTGGCCGTGGTCATGGACGGGGACCTGCGGGGCTGGGTCCGGTGCACGGTGCGCGCTGATTCCGGCGGGGGGAGCCGCGTGGACTTCGAGCAGTACACCGAGGTGGTGACGCCCCTGCTGCGGCTCGTCGCACTGCCCGCCCGCCCCCTGCTGCGCGCCAACCACGCATGGATGATGCGCGCCGGACGCCGTGGACTCACCGCCCGGCTAAGGGGTTTGGACGAAGGGTGACCAGCGGGGTATGGTGCTGCTCGTGCCGGACGCCGGAGCACCTCCGGGCCGCACTTCGAGGGGCGATTAGCTCAGTGGGAGAGCGCTTCGTTCACACCGAAGAGGTCACTGGTTCGAACCCAGTATCGCCCACCCTCAGCCGAAGGCCGGTCCCGTTGTCCGACGGGCCGGCCTTCTCGCGTACCGGGACCGCGTACGGCGCCCTGCGGGGTCCTGTGGGGCTTTCGCAGTGCGCCCCCGGCGCTCGGTACGATTCCCGCGGCGGCCGGTGAGCGTTCCGGCGCCGTCACGTCGAGACATTCAGGAGAGACCGGTGACAGACGTCCGTGTGATCATCCGACGCGATTCCGAGCGGGAAGAACGCGTGGTGACCACGGGCACCACGGCCGCCGCGCTCTTCGAGGGCGACCGTACGGTCGTCGCCGCCCGCGTCGCCGGCGAGCTGCGCGACCTGACTCACCCCCTCGCCGACGGCGACGAGGTCGAGCCGGTCGTCCTCGGCAGCGACGACGGACTCGACATCCTCCGGCACTCCACCGCCCACGTCATGGCTCAGGCGGTCCAGGAACTCTTCCCGGAGGCCAAGCTCGGCATCGGCCCGCCCATCAGGGACGGCTTCTACTACGACTTCGACGTCGACCAGCCGTTCCACCCCGACGACCTCAAGCGCATCGAGAAGAAGATGCAGGAGATCGTCAAGCGCGGCCAGCGCTTCTCCCGCCGCGTCACCACCGACGACGCCGCCCGCGAGGAGCTGGCCGGCGAGCCGTACAAGCTGGAGCTGATCGGCCTCAAGGGCGCCGCCGCGGACGCCGCCGAGGGCGCCTCCGCCGAAGTCGGCGCCGGTGAGCTGACCATCTACGACAACCTCGACGCCAAGACCGGCGAGCTGTGCTGGAAGGACCTCTGCCGCGGTCCGCACCTGCCCACCACCCGCCTGATCCCCGCCTTCAAACTGATGCGCAGCGCCGCCGCGTACTGGCGGGGCAGCGAGAAGAACAAGCAGCTCCAGCGCATCTACGGCACCGCCTGGCCCACGAAGGACGAACTCAAGGCCCACCTGGAGTTCCTCGCCGAGGCCGAGAAGCGCGACCACCGCAAACTGGGCGCCGAACTCGACCTGTTCTCCATCCCGGAGGAGCTGGGCAGCGGCCTCGCGGTCTTCCACCCCAAGGGCGGCATCGTCCGCCGCGTGATGGAGGACTACTCGCGCAGGCGGCACGAAGAGGCCGACTACGACTTCGTCAACACCCCGCACATCAGCAAGAAGGGGCTCTTCGAGACCTCCGGCCATCTGCCGAACTACGCCGAGTCGATGTTCCCGCCCATGGAGTTCGAGGGGCAGGACTACTACCTCAAGGCGATGAACTGCCCGATGCACAACCTGGTCTTCCGCTCCCGCGGACGGTCGTACCGGGAACTGCCGTTGCGCATGTTCGAGTTCGGCACGGTCTACCGGTACGAGAAGTCCGGCGTCGTGCACGGCCTCACCCGCGCCCGCGGCTTCACCCAGGACGACTCCCACATCTACTGCACCAAGGAGCAGATGGCCGATGAGCTGGACGGTCTGCTCACCTTCGTGCTGAACCTCCTCCGCGACTACGGTCTCACCGACTTCGAGCTGGAGCTGTCCACCCGCGACGAGTCGGACAAGTTCATGGGCGAGCCGGCGGAGTGGGAGGAGGCCACCGAGGCGCTCCGTCAGGCCGCCGACAAGCAGGGGCTGCCGCTCGTCCCGGACCCCGGCGGCGCCGCCTACTACGGGCCGAAGATCTCGGTGCAGGCCAAGGACGCCATCGGCCGGAGCTGGCAGATGTCCACCATCCAGGTCGACTTCCAGCAGCCCAAGAGGTTCGAGCTGGAGTACACCGCGGCCGACGGCTCCCGGCAGACGCCGGTGATGATCCACCGGGCCCTCTTCGGCTCGATCGAGCGGTTCTTCGCCGTCCTGCTGGAGCACTACGCCGGCGCCTTCCCGGCCTGGCTCGCCCCCGTCCAGGCCACCGGCATCCCCATCGGCGACACCCACGTCCCGTACCTGGAGGCCTTCGCCGCCGAGGCCAAGCGGCAGGGGCTCCGGGTCGAGGTCGACAGCTCCTCCGACCGGATGCAGAAGAAGATCCGCAACGCGCAGAAGTCGAAGGTCCCCTTCATGATCATCGCCGGTGACGACGACGTCGCCGCCGGTGCCGTCAGCTTCCGCTACCGCGACGGTTCGCAGAAGAACGGCGTGGCCCGCGAGGACGCCCTCGCCGAGCTGCGCGCCGCGGTGGAGCAGCGGGCCTGACCGCAGCGCGCCGGCAGGCGTGCCCGGCACACGCGCCGATCACCGTGAGGGCCCTGGGGCATTCCCCCGGGGCCCTCGCCATATGCTGGCACCCATGAGCAGCGAGCAGCCCGAGCAGCAGATCGGAGTGGGCGCGCCGGACGCGTTCCAGCGCATGTGGACCCCGCACCGCATGGCCTACATCCAAGGGGAGAACAAGCCCAGCGGGCCGGGCTCCGGTGACGGCTGCCCGTTCTGCTCGATCCCCTCCAAGAGCGACGAGGACGGGCTGATCGTCGCCCGCGGCGAGCAGGTCTACGCCGTCCTCAACCTGTACCCGTACAACGGCGGTCACCTGATGACCGTCCCCTACCGGCACGTCGCGGACTACACCGGACTCGACCGCGAGGAGACCGCCGAACTCGCCGAGTTCACCAAGCGGGCGATGACCACGCTGCGGAAGGTGTCCGGCGCGCACGGCTTCAACATCGGCATGAACCAGGGATCCGTCGCCGGCGCGGGCATCGCTGCGCACCTGCACCAGCACCTGGTGCCGCGCTGGGGCGGCGACACCAACTTCATGCCGGTCGTCGGCCACACCCGCATCCTGCCGCAGCTCCTCGCCGACACCCGGCGGTTGCTCGCGGAGGCCTGGCCCGGGGCGTGACCACCGGGCGGGGCCGGCCTCCGACGGCCACGGCCCTCGCCCGCGCTCAGGCGTCGTAGACGTCCGCCTTCTTGGGCTCCACGCCCTGCACCAGGCCGCTGAGGACGTCCGAGCGGCTGCCGAACTGCTGCGTCGCGCAACCCTTCTCCTCGAGCAGACGGATCGTCGCCGCGTGCACCGCCCGCAGCACGGGGGTCGCCGCACGCAGCGCGTCGTCCGCCATGAAGCGGTGCCGCCACGGCTTGTCCGCCCAGGTGTGGCGCAGCCCGAACGGCTCCGGCAGCGTGAGCTTGCCGCCGAGGAAGTCCAGCAGCGGCGGGTACCAGGTGAACGGAGCGCGCGCGGCCAGGCGCACCACCTCTTTCGTCTCCACCAGCGGCAGGGTGACCTCCTTGGTCTCCCAGAAGCGCACGCTCTTGGAGACCTCCTTGGTCCGCGCCTTCGGCTTGGTGGTGAACAGCGGGTGCACGGGCCCGAGAGCGTGGCCGGTCACCTCGATCCGCAGCGTGTGGTGCAGCATCGTGACCGTGATCAGCATGGTGATCACCAGCTGCCCGTCCCAGAGCACGAACTGCACGCCCAGGTAGTGCCGGTCGCCGCTGCCGAACTGCTGCTGGTCGCAGATCCGCTGGATCTCGAAGTCCTTGATGCGGAACGCCTCGACCTCCTGGCCCTCCCGGCGCTCCACCTCCGTGGCCTTCTCGCCGATGGGCGAGACGACCCAGTGCCGGATCGTCGGCGGGGGGAAGCCGCCGGTGTGCAGGGGGCTGCGCTCCAGCATCCGCAGCCGGTCCTGGATCGCGCGTACCACGTCCCAGCTGCGGAAGGGGTCGATGTCCTTGGCCGGGTCGGACGGCCGCAGCTCCTCCGCGAGCTGCCAGCTTCCCCAGCGGGTGCCCATGCCGAGTATCCCCTTGGGGCCGGCATAGAAGACCAGGTTGCTGGCCTGCTCGGCGCTGAGCTTCCGCAGGGCGAGCCGGATGCGTTCGGCGCCGGCGTCACCCGGGGTGCGCGGCACCGCCTCGGGGATCTTCGCGCCCACACCACCGCCGGAGAGCAGGCCCGCCCAGCGGCCCTGAAGGTCCTTGGCGTACCGCTCGCAGATCCGCTTGGCCCAGAGCCAGCCGAGCACCGGAGCCACCAGCATCGCCCGCAGGTACAGCGCCCAGAACCCGTCCAGCGGCAGCCGGAGCAGGAAGACCACGGCGAGCACGCCCAGCGCGACCATCGCCGCCACGCCGAACGCGCCGACCCGCTTGTTCTGCGCCCCGGCCAGGGACCGGCGCAGCTGGAAGACCAGCAGCCACAGCAGCACGCCGGGCAGGAACAGCAGCCCGGACACCAGCATGACCACGGTCAGGTGGGCGTCGCGCTCCTTGCGGATGCGGGTGGCCGCCAGACAGTGCTCGACCACGGCGGCCGGCTCGCTGCCGAACGACTGGATGATCGCCTTCCGCGCGCCCCCGAGCAGCCGGGTCTGCACCGCCCGGGAGAACGCCTCGCCCAGGTTGGGTTCGAAGAGCGACAGCTTCGGCGGCTTCACCTTGGTGTCCGGGTTGGCCGCCAGCAGGTCCTTGACCGGACGGTCCCGGTAGGCGGCCGAGGCCAGCGCATGCGTGGCGACCGTACCGCCGGAGGAGCCGGTGAGAGGGATCTCCGCCCCGGGGGAGAAGTCGTACCCCGTCGCGCTGGTGCTCTCGCTGCGGTCGTCGAAGCCCGCCACCGTGCCCCCACCCTTGCCGTGTGCTGAAGCGTGCCGGCTCCCGCCGTTCTACCCGGCGCCGGGGCCGTCACACCTGATGTCCGGTCAGCACCCCAGCGTACGGGCTGGGTCGGGGGCGGCGAAGCGGAAACCGTACGGATTCAGCCCTCGTTCGTCTGCTCGGACCGGACGCGGTCGGCGACCTGCTGGGGCATCGGCTCGTGCCGGACGTAGGCGCGGGCGAACCGTCCCGTTCCGTGCGACAGGGACCGCAGGTCCACCGCGTACCGGCCGATCTCGACCTCCGGCGCCTCCGCCCGCACCAGGGTGTGACCGCCGGGGATCTGCTCGGTGCCCATCACCCGGCCGCGCCGTCCGGACAGGTCGCTCATCACCTGGCCCACGTAGTCGTCGGCGACCACCACGCGCAGCTCGAAGACGGGCTCCAGCAGGTGGACGCGCCCGGCCCCGGCGCACTCGCGCAGCGCCAGCGCGCCCGCCGTCTGGAAGGCCGCGTCGGAGGAGTCCACCGAGTGCGCCTTGCCGTCCAGCAGCGTCACCCGCACGTCCACCAGCGGGTATCCGGCCGTGACGCCGCGCGCGGCCTGCGCCCGTACGCCCTTCTCCACCGACGGGATGAACTGCCGCGGCACCGCGCCGCCCACCACCTTGTCGACGAACTCGATGCCCGAACCGCCGGGCAGCGGCTCGACCGTGATCGCGCAGACCGCGAACTGCCCGTGCCCGCCGGACTGCTTCACATGCCGTCCCCGGCCCTCCGACGGCTCCGCGAAGGTCTCCCGGAGCGACACCCGGTAGGGCACCGCGTCGACCTGCACCCCGTAGCGGGTCCGCAGCCGCTCCAGCGCCACGTCCCGGTGCGCCTCGCCCAGGCACCACAGCACGACCTGGCGGGTGTCCGGATTCTGCTCCAGCCGCATCGTCGGGTCCTCGGCGGCCAGCCGGGCCAGACCCTGCGACAGCTTGTCCTCGTCCGGCTTGCTGCGCGCCACCACGGCCACCGGCAGCAGCGGGTCGGGCATCACCCACGGCTCCATCAGCAGCGGGTCGCCCTTCGCCGACAGGGTGTCGCCCGTCTCGGCGCGGGTCAGCTTCGCCACGCAGGCCAGGTCGCCGGCGATGGCGTGGCTCAGGCCGCGCTGCTGCTTGCCGAACGGCGCGGACAGCGCACCCACGCGCTCGTCGACGTCGTGGTCCTCGTGCCCCCGGTCCTCCAG
The DNA here is from genome assembly GCF_000426325.1 of Streptomyces sp. CNS606. Taxonomy (NCBI): domain Bacteria; kingdom Bacillati; phylum Actinomycetota; class Actinomycetes; order Kitasatosporales; family Streptomycetaceae; genus Streptomyces; species Streptomyces sp. CNS606. Next base: position 79,550 of record NZ_AUFD01000007.1, on the reverse strand, counting down.
GCCGTGCCCGCTCACGTGCACCGTCTCGTCCGGCCGCAGCGTCCCGGAGAACACCCGCACCAGCGACAGCCGGCCCACGTACGGGTCGGAGGAGGTCTTGACCACCTCGGCGGCCAGCGGGCCGTCGGGGTCGCAGGTCAGCGGGGGGCGCGGGGCGCCGTCCGGCGCCGTCACGGCCGGCACCGGGTGCTCCTCGGGCGTCGGGAAGCCGCCGGTGACCAGCTCCAGCAGCTCCAGCGTGCCCAGCCCCTGCCGTCCGCCGTCGGCCGCCGGCGCCGCCGCCAGCACGGGATGGAAGGTGCCGCGGGCCACGGCCTTCTCCAGGTCCGCGACGAGCGTCCTGACGTCGACCTGCTCGCCGCCCAGGTACCGGTCCATGAGGGACTCGTCCTCGCTCTCCGCGATGATGCCCTCGATCAGCCGGTTCCGCGCCTCGGCGATCAGCGGCAGGTGCTCCGCGTCCGGCTCCCGGTCGGTCCGTTCACCGGAGGAGTAGTCGAAGATCCGCTGCGACAGGAGGCCGATCAGCCCCGCCACCGGAGCATGGCCGTCACGTCCCTCCTCCCCGTGCAGCGGCAGATACAGCGGCAGCACCGCGTCCGGGTCGTCACCGCCGAAGACGCGCCGGCAGACGGCGACCATCTCGTCGAAATCGGCCCTCGCCGCGTCCAGATGGGTGACGACGAGGGCGCGCGGCATGCCCACCGCGGCGCACTCCTCCCACACCATGCGGGTCGAGCCGTCCACGCCGTCCGCCGCCGAGACCACGAACAGGGCCGCGTCCGCCGCACGCAGACCGGCCCTCAGCTCCCCGACGAAGTCCGCGTAGCCGGGGGTGTCCAGCAGGTTGACGCGGATCCCGTCCCACTCGACGGGCACCAGCGACAGCTGTACGGACCGCTGCTGCCGGTGCTCGATCTCGTCGTGGTCGGAGACGGTGCCCCCGTCCTCGACCCTGCCCGGCCGTTTCACCGCGCCCGTGGCCTGGGCCAGCGCCTCGACCAGCGTCGTCTTGCCGGAGCCGCTGTGGCCGACCAGGACCACGTTCCTCAGGGAGGAGGGCCGGTCGGCCGCCGTCGCCCTGCCGGCGGCCCCGGGGTGTGTGCTCGCCTTGTCGCCCATGTGTCCCGCCTTCCGGCCGGCACCCGCCGGCTGCCTGTCCGCGCCCGGGCCCCGCGAGAGATGCGCGGAAATTCCAGCTTTCCACCGGTACCGGTGCGCGTCCATACGTCGCACGCCGCGCCCCGTGTCCGCGCGGTCACCGGGCACCGGGACCCGGGCCGGGAGCACTGGCTACGATGGGCGCCCGGGGGCGTCTCGGCCGCCCGGTCACGCTTCGAACCTTCGGGAAGGCCATGCTGAACACGTACGCGCGTGCTTTCTTCACGCGTGTTCTCACACCGTTCGCCGCTCTCCTGCTGCGCCTGGGCGTCAGCCCCGACGCGGTGACCCTGGTCGGGACGGGCGGGGTGATGGCGGGAGCGCTGGTCTTCTACCCGCAGGGCGAGTTCTTCTGGGGCACCGTCGTCATCACCCTCTTCGTCTTCTCCGACCTGGTGGACGGCAACATGGCGCGCCAGCTCGGGCGGGCCAGCCGGTGGGGAGCCTTCCTCGACTCCACGCTCGACCGCGTCGCCGACGCCGCCATCTTCGGCGGGCTCGCGCTCTGGTACGCGGGCGGCGGCGACGACCTGACGCTCTGCGCGGTCAGCCTCTTCTGCCTGGCCAGCGGCCAGGTGGTCTCCTACACCAAGGCCCGCGGTGAGAGCATCGGCCTGCCGGTCGCCGTGAACGGTCTGGTGGAGCGCGCCGAGCGACTGGTGATCTCCCTCGTCGCGGCCGGCTTCGCGGGGCTGGAGACCTTCGGCGTGCCCTACATCGAGTGGCTGCTGCCGATCGCCCTGTGGGTGGTGGCCGTGGGCTCCCTGGTGACCCTCGGCCAGCGTGTGGTGACGGTGCGCCGGGAGGCCGCGGAGGCCGACGCGGCGGCGCGGCCGGGCGGGACGTCCCCGCAGCACGGGAACTCCGCCTCCTCGCAGGGAGAGGCCTGATGAGCGGCCTCGGCGGGCGCGTCACGGACGCGCTGTACGGGGCCGGCTGGGGCGGGGTGAAACGCCTGCCCGAGCCGGCCGCGAACGCGCTGGGCCGCCGCATCGCCGACACCGCCTGGCAGCGCCGGGGCAAGGGCGTGCTGCAGCTGGAACGCAACCTCGCGCGCGTCGTGCCCGATGCCCCGCCGGAGCGGCTGCGCGCGCTGTCACAGGCCGGCATGCGCTCGTACCTGCGGTACTGGATGGAGTCCTTCCGCCTGCCGGCCTGGAGCCCGGAGCGGGTGCGGGACTCCTTCGTGCCGGACGACGTCCACCACCTCACCGACGGCATCGCCTCCGACCGCGGGGTCGTGCTCGCCCTGCCCCACCTGGCCAACTGGGACCTGGCGGGCGCATGGGTCACCACCCATCTCGGCACGCCCTTCACCACCGTCGCCGAACGCCTCCGCCCCGAGTCGCTGTACGACCGGTTCGTCGCGTACCGGGAGAGCCTCGGCATGGAGGTCCTGGCCCATCAGGGCGCCGAGGCGTTCGGCACCCTGGCACGCCGTCTCCGGGCCGGCGGTCTGGTCTGCCTCGTCGCCGACCGCGACCTGTCCGCCTCCGGAGTCGAGGTCACGTTCTTCGGCGAGGCGGCACGCATGCCCGCCGGTCCCGCCATGCTCGCGCTCCAGACGAACTCCCTGCTGCTCCCCGTCACCCTCTGGTACGACGACCCGCCCGTGCTGCGCGGCCGCGTCCACGCACCGCTCGAACCGCCCGCCGCCGGAACCCGCAGGGACAAGGCACAGGCCATGACGCAGGCCATGGCGGACGCGTTCGCCCACGGGATCGCCGCCCACCCGCAGGACTGGCACATGCTGCAACGGCTGTGGACCACCGACCTGCCACCCCGACCGGAAGCCGCGACGGATCCGGATGCCGCGCCGGCGGGCGCCGAGCCTGCGCGCGGGGAGACCACGGGTACGGGGACGGAGGAGCGCCGGTGAGGATCGGCATCGTCTGCCCCTATTCCTGGGACGTCCCCGGTGGAGTCCAGTTCCACATCCGCGACCTCGCCGAACACCTGCTGCGCCGCGGCCACCAGGTGTCCGTACTCGCCCCGTCCGACGACGAAACGCCGCTGCCGCCGTACGTGGTGTCCGCCGGCCGCGCCGTGCCCGTGCCGTACAACGGCTCGGTGGCCCGGCTCAACTTCGGCTTCCTCTCCGCGGCCCGCGTCCGGCGCTGGGTGCACGACGGCGACTTCGACGTGCTCCACATCCACGAGCCCGCCACCCCGTCGCTCGCGCTGCTGACCTGCTGGGCGGCGCAGGGCCCCATCGTGGCCACCTTCCACACCTCCAACCCGCGCTCCCGCGCCATGATCGCCGCGTACCCGATCCTCCAGCCCGCGCTGGAGAAGATCAGCGCCCGCATCGCCGTCAGCGAGTACGCCCGGCGCACCCTCGTCGAGCACCTGGGCGGCGACGCGGTCGTCATCCCCAACGGGGTGGACGTCGGCTTCTTCGCCCGCGCCGAACCCGAGCCCGCGTGGCAGGGCGGCACGATCGGCTTCATCGGCCGGATCGACGAACCCCGCAAGGGCCTTCCGGTGCTGATGAGGGCGCTGCCCCGCATCCTGAAGGAACTCCCCGGCACCCGCGTGCTCATCGCCGGCCGCGGCGACACCGACGAGGCCCTCGAACACCTGCCGGACGAAGGCCTGCGCGACCGCGTCGAGTTCCTCGGCATGGTCAGCGACGAGGACAAGGCGCGGCTGCTGCGCAGCGTCGATCTGTACGTCGCGCCCAACACCGGCGGCGAGTCGTTCGGCATCATCCTCGTCGAAGCCCTGTCCGCCTCCGCGCCCGTGCTCGCCAGCGACCTGGACGCCTTCGCCCAGGTGCTCGACGGGGGAGAGGCCGGCGCACTCTTCCCCGCCGGCGACGCCGACGCCCTCGCCGCCGAAGCGGTACGGCTGCTGGGCGACCGCGAACGGCTCGCGGAGCTGCGCGCACGCGGCGAACGCCACGTCCGCCGCTTCGACTGGGACACCGTCGGCGCGGACATCCTCGCCGTCTACGAAACGGTCGCCGACGGCGCCGCCTCCGTCGCCCCCGACGAACGCACCGGCCTGCGCGCCCGGTTCGGCCTGGCCAGGGACTGATGCCGTGATGCCCGCACTCACCACCCTGCTCTGGACCGTCGTAGCCCTCGCCCTCGTCGGCATCTACCTCAGCTGGACCGCCGGACGGCTGGACCGCCTGCACGCCCGCATCGACGCCGCGAAAGCCGCGCTGGACGCCCAGCTGCTGCGCCGGGCCTCGGTCGCGCAGGAACTGGCCACCGCCGGCGTCCTGGACCCGGCGGCCTCCATCGTGCTCTACCAGGCGGCCCACGACGCCCGGCAGGCCGAGGAGGACCACCGGGAGGTCGCGGAGAGCGAGCTGACCCAGGCGTTGCGCGCCGTCTTCGCCGACCGCGCCCAGATCGACGCCGTCCGGGAGGCGCCGGGCGGCGAGGAGTCCGCCGCCGAGCTCGTCGCCGCGGTGCGGAGGGTGCCGATGGCCCGCCGCTTCCACAACGACGCGGTCCGGGCCGCGCGGGCCCTGCGCCGCCACCGCAAGGTCCGCTGGCTGCGGCTGGCGGGCCACGCCCCCTTCCCGCTGGCCTTCGAGATGGACGACGAGCCGCCGCCCGCCCTCACCGCCCGCGCCGACGACGCGGCGTGACCCCGGCGCGGCCGGGCGCGCCCACCCCGGCAGGCCACCGCCTCGGATTGGCCCTTTCCCCCCGGCGCCCGATCGGAGAGTGTGAGACGGCGGGCCTACCATGGTCCGGTCGCACTTTTACCGTCGAGTGAGGTCACCACCGTGTCGAGCACGTCTTCCGCCACGTCCGCCGCCAGCCCGTCGTCCGAGACCGGCACCGCCCGCGTCAAGCGCGGCATGGCCGAGCAGCTCAAGGGCGGCGTGATCATGGACGTCGTCACGCCCGAGCAGGCCAAGATCGCCGAGGACGCCGGCGCCGTCGCCGTCATGGCGCTGGAGCGCGTCCCCGCGGACATCCGCAAGGACGGCGGCGTGGCCCGCATGTCCGACCCGGACATGATCGACGGCATCATCGAGGCCGTCTCCATCCCGGTCATGGCCAAGTCCCGCATCGGTCACGTCGTCGAGGCGCAGATCCTCCAGGCCCTCGGTGTCGACTACATCGACGAGTCCGAGGTCCTCACCCCGGCCGACGAGGTCAACCACAGCGACAAGTTCGCCTTCACCACCCCGTTCGTCTGCGGCGCCACCAACCTGGGCGAGGCGCTGCGCCGCATCGCCGAGGGCGCGGCCATGATCCGCTCCAAGGGCGAGGCCGGCACCGGCAACGTCGTCGAGGCCGTGCGGCACATGCGTCAGATCCGCGGCGAGATCGGCCGGCTGAAGGCCCTGGACAACAACGAGCTGTACGCCGCCGCCAAGGAGCTGCGCGCCCCCTACCAGCTGGTCGAGGAGGTCGCCGCGCTGGGCAAGCTGCCGGTCGTCCTCTTCTCCGCGGGCGGTGTGGCCACCCCGGCGGACGCCGCGCTGATGCGCCAGCTCGGTGCCGAGGGCGTCTTCGTCGGCTCCGGCATCTTCAAGTCCGGCGACCCGGCCAAGCGCGCCGCCGCCATCGTGAAGGCCACCACCTTCTACGACGACCCGAAGATCATCGCGGACGCCTCCCGCGGGCTGGGCGAGGCCATGGTCGGCATCAACTGCGACACGCTCCCCGAGAGCGAGCGGTACGCGTCCCGCGGCTGGTGAAGCCCTCCCGCGCGGTGGTCCGGGTCACCGGACCGCCGCGCGCGCCACGCCCTAGAGTCCTGAAGAGGTAACGACACGTGAGCTCACCCGTCATCGGCGTCCTCGCCCTGCAGGGGGACGTGCGCGAGCACCTCGCCGCCCTCGCCGGCGCGGGAGCCGAGGCCGTGCAGGTACGGCGCCCCGAGGAACTCGCGCGCGTCGACGGCCTGGTGCTGCCCGGCGGCGAATCCACCACCATGTCCAAGCTGGCGCACGCCTTCGGCCTCATGGAGCCGCTGCGCGCCCGCGTCCGCGCGGGCATGCCCGCCTACGGCTCCTGCGCCGGTATGATCATGCTCGCGGACAAGATCCTCGACCCGCGGTCCGGGCAGGAGACGGTCGGCGGCATCGACATGATCGTGCGCCGCAACGCCTTCGGCCGGCAGAACGAGTCCTTCGAGGCGGCCCTGGACGTCGCCGGCGTCCCCGGCGGCCCCGTCGAGGGGGTGTTCATCCGGGCGCCCTGGGTGGAGTCGACCGGTGCGGAGGTCGAGATCCTCGCCCGCTACGAGGAGCACGCGGTCGCCGTGCGCCAGGGGAACCTGCTCGCCACCTCGTTCCACCCCGAACTCACCGGCGACCACCGCGTGCACGAGGCCTTCGCCGACCTCGTGCGGACCGCCCGGTGACCGCAGGACGGTAGGATCCCGGGACACGTTGTTGTTGGAGACTGTGAAGGAGCAAGGCTGTGTCCGGCCACTCTAAGTGGGCAACCACCAAGCACAAGAAGGCCGTGATCGATGCCAAGCGCGGCAAGCTCTTCGCCAAGCTGATCAAGAACATCGAGGTCGCCGCGCGGATGGGCGGCGCCGACATCGACGGCAACCCCACGCTGTACGACGCGATCCAGAAGGCGAAGAAGAGCTCCGTCCCCAACAAGAACATCGACAGCGCGGTCAAGCGCGGCGCCGGTCTCGAGGCGGGCGGCGCCGACTACGAGACGATCATGTACGAGGGCTACGGTCCCAACGGCGTGGCCGTACTCATCGAGTGCCTGACCGACAACCGCAACCGCGCCGCCTCCGACGTGCGCGTCGCGATGACCCGCAACGGCGGTTCGATGGCCGACCCCGGCTCGGTCTCCTACCTCTTCAACCGCAAGGGCGTCGTGATCGTCCCCAAGGCCGAGCTGTCCGAGGACGACGTGCTCGCGGCCGTTCTCGACGCGGGTGCCGAGGAGGTCAACGACCTCGGTGAGAACTTCGAGGTCATCAGCGAGGCAACCGACCTCGTCGCGGTGCGCACCGCCCTGGTGGACGCCGGCATCGACTACGAGTCGGCCGACCAGAGCTTCCTCCCCAGCGTGCAGGTCGAGCTGGACGAGGAGGGCGCCCGCAAGATCTTCAAGCTGATCGACGCCCTGGAGGACAGCGACGACGTGCAGAACGTCTTCGCCAACTTCGACGTCGACGACGACACGATGGCCAAGGTCGACGCCTGACCCCGGCGCCCGGCACGTGCCCGACGCCCCGACGGGGCCGCGCCGCGGCACTCGGGCACCCCGTGTGCGCCCCCTCTCCGCGCGGCCCGTCGGCGTTGTCGGTCCCGGCCGATAACCTGCCGTCACGGCCAGGTCGAGCGGGGAAGGGGAGACGCAGGTGCGCGTGCTGGGGGTGGACCCGGGACTGACCCGCTGCGGTCTCGGCGTGGTGGAGGGAAGCGCCGGGCGCCCGCTGCGGATGGCCGCGGTCGGCGTCGTCCGCACCCTCGCGAACGCGCCCGTCGCCGAGCGCCTCGTCCTCGTCGAGCGCGGCATGGAGGAGTGGCTGGACGCACACCGGCCCGACGTCGTCGCCGTCGAACGGGTCTTCAGCCAGCACAACGTGAGCACGGTGATGGGCACCGCCCAGGCCAGCGCGGTCGCCATGCTCTGCGCCGCCCGGCGCGGCCTGCCCGTCGCCCTGCACACTCCCAGCGAGGTCAAGGCCGCCGTCACCGGCTCCGGTCGTGCGGGGAAGGACCAGGTCGGCACGATGGTGACCCGCCTCCTGCGGCTGGACGCGCCGCCGAAGCCCGCCGACGCGGCGGACGCCCTGGCTCTCGCCATCTGCCACATATGGCGGGCGCCCGCACTCGACCGTCTCCAGCAGGCCCGAGCCGCCGCCGTCTCCCGCGCGCCCCGCCGCCAGGCAGGGCGCCGACCGTCGAAAGGCCGCACCGCATGATCGCCTTCGTCTCCGGACCCGTGGCCGCTTTGGCGCCCGACTCCGCCGTCATCGAGGTGGGCGGCGTCGGCATGGCCGTCCAGTGCACCCCGGACACCCTCTCCGGGCTGCGCACGGGGGAAGCCGCACGGCTCGCGACCTCCCTCGTCGTCCGGGAGGACTCCCTCACCCTCTACGGCTTCGCCGACGACGACGAACGGCAGGTCTTCGAACTGCTGCAGACCGCCAGCGGCGTCGGCCCCCGGCTCGCGCAGGCGATGCTCGCCGTCCACCGGCCCGACGCGCTGCGCACCGCCGTCGCCACGGGGGACGAGAAGGCGCTGACCGCCGTGCCCGGCATCGGCCGGAAGGGCGCCCAGAAGCTGCTGCTGGAACTCAAGGACCGGCTCGGCGAACCTCTCGGCACCGCAGCCCGCCCGTCCGGCCGCCGCGCCGCCGCCGGGCCCCTTCCGTGGAGCGATCAGCTGCACGAGGCCCTCGTCGGCCTCGGGTACGCCACCCGCGAGGCCGAGGACGCCGTCGAGGCCGTACGGCCGCAGGCGGAGGCAGCCGCCACGGACGGCGGTACCCCCGCCGTGCCGCAGCTCCTCCGCGCCGCGCTGCAGACCCTGAACCGCGCACGCTGACGGTGCCGCCGCAGCGGTCCGCCGATCACCCCGAACCCCCGAACGCCCGAACGACTCCGAGGCACACGCGATGAACTGGGACGACGCCGAAGCCGCCGGCACCGACACCGACCCCGCCGGCCGCCTGGTGGGAGCCGACGCGGACGGCGAGGACTCCGCGGTGGAGGCCGCCCTGCGCCCCAAGGACCTGGCCGAGTTCGTCGGCCAGCCCAAGGTGCGCGAACAGCTGGACCTGATGCTCCGCGCCGCACGGGCCCGCGGCGCGGCGGCCGACCACGTGCTGCTCTCCGGTGCCCCCGGACTCGGCAAGACCACCCTCTCCATGATCATCGCAGCCGAGATGGGCGCGCCGATCCGCATCACCTCCGGGCCCGCCATCCAGCACGCCGGCGATCTCGCCTCGATCCTGTCCTCCCTCCAGGAGGGGGAGGTGCTCTTCCTCGACGAGATCCACCGGATGTCCCGGCCCGCCGAGGAGATGCTGTACATGGCCATGGAGGACTTCCGGGTCGACGTGATCGTCGGAAAGGGCCCCGGCGCCACCGCCATCCCGCTCGAACTGCCGCCGTTCACCCTGGTCGGCGCCACCACCCGGGCCGGGCTGCTGCCCCCACCGCTGCGCGACCGCTTCGGCTTCACCGCGCACATGGAGTTCTACGAGCCCGGCGAGCTCGAGCAGGTCGTCCACCGGTCCGCACGGCTGCTGGACGTCACCACCGACCGCGACGGCGCCGTGGAGATCGCCGGCCGCTCCCGCGGCACCCCCCGCATCGCCAACCGCCTCCTGCGCCGGGTCCGTGACTACGCCCAGGTCCGGGCCGACGGGCGGATCACCCGCGAGATCGCCGCCCGCGCCCTGGAGGTCTACGAGGTGGACCAGCGGGGCCTGGACCGCCTGGACCGCGCCGTGCTCTCCGCCCTGCTGAAGCTCTTCGGCGGCGGCCCGGTCGGCCTGTCCACCCTCGCCGTCGCCGTCGGCGAGGAGCGGGAGACCGTGGAGGAGGTCGCCGAGCCGTTCCTGGTGCGCGAGGGCCTGCTCGCCCGCACGCCGCGGGGCCGCGTGGCGACGCCCGCCGCCTGGGCCCACCTGGGCCTCGCCGCGCCGCAGAACGCTCCGGGAGCAACCGGGCAGACCGGGCTCTTCGAAGCGTGATCGGATGGTGATGACCTGCATGGTCGCCGGACCCGGAACCCGAGTGCCATGCTTGACGTTGTTCCATCGGCGACAGCTCGCTTAGACTCCGCCGATGCCGTACCTCCGGGACGGCATACCCACCCCCGCACAGCAGGCCGCGCCCAGGCGGTCGCAAGAAGGATTACCCGCCGTGAATGGACTCGTCACCCTCCTCCCCTTCATCGTGCTCATCGGGGTCATGTTCCTGATGACGCGCTCGGCGAAGAGGAAGCAGCAGCAGGCCGCCGCGATGCGCGACCAGATGGAGCCGGGCACCGGCGTGCGCACCATCGGTGGCTTGTACGCCACCGTCAAGGAGGTCCGCGAGGACACGGTCCTCCTCGAGGTCGCCCCCGGTCAGCACTCCCTCTTCGCCAAGAACGCCGTCGGCGCCGTACTGGAGCCCGAGGAGTACGAGCGCATCGTGCACGGCGGCACCTCCGGCGACCTCAAGAGCGGCAGCGCACCGGTCGTCCCCGACGACGCGTCCGAGCTGGCGGACGCCGACGAGCAGGCCGGGGACGGCAAGCTCGACCTCGGCAAGGACTCCGGGGAGAAGGCGGACGAGGACGCCGGGACCGACGCCAAGCGCGACGGCGACACCGACTCCAAGTAACACTCGCCGTCGCCGGGGCCGGGCCGTCGCGGCCGGGCCCCGGCGCGCGGGCTCGACCAGACCACTTCGCGCCTCGCGCCGCGGTCCCGGCACGGGCCGGGCCGGTGCGGGCGGCCGGACAGGAGAGACGACAAGGTGGCAGCACCGAAGAAGGGCCGCAGGTCCCCGGGCGCGCAGGGAAAGCCGGGGCGGTCCCTGGTCATTCTGCTGATCGCCGTCGTGGGCCTCACCGGGGGGATGTTCCTCTCCGGGACCACGACTCCGCGCCTGGGCATCGACCTGGCCGGAGGGACCAGCATCACGCTCACCGCGCGGGAACAGCAGGGCGCGGAGAACGCGATCACCCCGACGAGCATGAACACGGCCGTGGGCATCATCGAGCGGCGTGTGAACGGCCTCGGCGTCTCGGAAGCCGAAGTGCAGACCCAGGGCGGCAAGAACATCGTCGTCAACATCCCGGAGGGCACCGACGAGGAGCAGGCCCGGGAGCAGGTCGGCACCACCGCCCGGCTGAACTTCCGCCCGGTGCTCGCCGTGGCGCCCGGCACGAAGCCGGACGCCGGTCAGCCCAGCCCGTCTCCCTCGGCCGGCGACCCGGAGCAGTCCGGTGAGGAGGGCAAGCCCGGTGACGATCCCTCCCAGGAGGCCGAGGCGAGCCCGTCCGGTGAGCCCCAGGGCCGCGCAGTGACAGACGGCCTCACGGCCGACGACCCCTCCGGGTCCCCCAGCCCCAGCGCCTCCGGCGCCGCCGACCCCGAGCCCTCGCCGAACGCACCGGCCCCGCCGGGCGGGGTACCGGCCGACGTGGCCGAGAAGCTGCAGAAGCTGGACTGCTCCACGGCGGAGAAGCGCGCCAAGGCCAACCGGGCCGCGGCCCAGGCCAAGCCCGGCGAGGCGAGCGTGAACTGCGGGGCCAAGGAGAAGGACCAGCCCCTGTTCAAGTACGCCCTCGGCCCGGTGGCCGTGAAGGGCAAGAACGTGGACGACGCCGGCGCCGTGTTCGACAGCCAGCAGGGCTCGGGCTGGATCGTCAACATGTCGTTCAACGGCAAGGGCCAGGACTCCTTCGCCGACATCACCGGCAAGCTCTCCAAGAACCCCCAGCCGCAGAACCAGTTCGCCATCGTGCTGGACGGCGAGGTCGTCTCCGCCCCCAGCGTGCGGGAGCGGCTCGCGGGCGACGCCCAGATCTCGGGCAGCTTCACCCAGCAGTCCGCCGAGGACCTGGCGAACATCCTGTCCTACGGCGCTCTCCCGCTGACCTTCGAGGAGAGCAACGTCACCACCATCTCGCCCTCGCTCGGCTCCGACCAGCTCCAGGCGGGGCTCATCGCCGGCGCCATCGGACTGGCACTGGTGGTGGCCTACCTGATGTTCTACTACCGCCTGCTGGGTCTGGTCGCCATCGGGAGCCTGGTGGTCGCCGCCATCCTCACGTACACGATCATGACCCTGCTGGGCCCTGCCGTCGGCTTCGCGCTGAGCCTGCCCGCGGTCTGCGGCGCCATCGTCGCCATCGGTATCACCGCCGACTCGTTCATCGTCTACTTCGAGAGAGTGCGGGACGAGGTCAGGGACGGGCGCGGCGTCCGCTCCGCCATCACGCGGGCCTGGCCGCACGCACGGCGGACCATCGTCGTCTCGGACGTGGTCTCGGTGCTCGCGGCCGTCGTGCTCTTCGCGGTCTCGGTGGGCTCCGTGCAGGGCTTCGCCTTCGTGCTCGGCCTCACCACGGCGATCGACGTGGCCGTCGTCTTCCTGCTGACCAAGCCGCTCATGGTCATCCTGTCGGGGCGGAAGTACTTCGCTCAGGGACGTCCCTGGTCCGGGCTCGACCCCAAGCGGCTCGGCGCACGGCCGCCGTTGCGCGGCCGCGGCCGCCGCTCCACCACTTCCGCCGAACCGAAGGAGGCCTGAATGTCCAGGCTGGGTAACCTCGGCGCCAAGCTGTACCGGGGAGAGACCTCCTACGACTTCGTCGGCCGGCGCAAGCTCTGGTACGGGATCACGCTGCTCCTCGTCGTCACCGCCCTCATGGGCCTCGGCGTCCGCGGGCTGACGATGGGCATCGACTTCCAGGGCGGAGCGGTCCTCACCACGCCCCCCACCTCGCTCTCGGAGTCGGACGCGCGGGAGGTCGCCGAGGACACCTCGGGCCGCAGCGCCGACGTCCAGAAGCTGGGCAGCGGGGCCCTGCGCATCCAGGTCACCGGGCTGGACACCGAGGAGTCGGGGGAGACGCGGGCGGCGCTCGCCAAGGAGCTCGGCGTCCCGACGCAGCAGGTCAACGCCGATCTGGTCGGTCCCAGCTGGGGCGAACAGGTGACCGACCAGGCGGTCAAGGGGATCCTGATCTTCCTGGCGCTGGTCACGCTCTATCTGGCCTTCGCGTTCGAGTGGCGGATGGCGGTCGGCGCCCTCGTCGCCCTGCTCAACGACCTCATCGTCACCATCGGCGTCTACGCCTTCGTCGGCTTCGAGGTGACGCCGGGCACGGTGGTCGGCATGCTGACGATTCTCGGCTACTCGCTCTACGACACGGTCGTGGTCTACGACAAGGTCAAGGAGAGGACCAAGAACCTCACCAAGCAGGACCGCTACACGTACGGGGAGCTGGCGAACCTGGGCATCAACGCCACCGTGGTGCGCTCGGTCAACACCTCGGTCGTCGCCCTGCTGCCCGTCGCCGGCCTGCTGTTCATCGGCAGCGGCCTGCTGGGCGGCGGTACGCTCACGGACATCTCGCTCCCCCTGTTCATCGGCCTCGCCGCCGGAACGCTCTCCTCCATCGTGCTCGCCACACCGGTCGCCACCGAGCTGAAGCTGCGCCAGCCGGAGATCAAGGACCACGACCGCCGGATCCTCGCCCGCCGCGCCCGCGCCGACGCCCGCGGCGGCGCCGACGAGCGTGAGGACACCGCGGCCGGCGGCGGAGCCGCCGGTGCGGGAGGTTCCGGCCGTACGGGCATCGCGGAGCGCCGCGTGGCCGGAAGCCACGGAGCCGGTTCCGCCACGGGCCGGGGAAGGTGAGCCGCATGAGCGCCCTGGCACGGGACGATCGCGACCTGCTCCTCAGCCGCATCCGGGACGTCGCGGACTACCCCAAGCCCGGTGTGATGTTCAAGGACATCACACCGCTGCTGGCGGACCCCGAGGCGTTCTCCGCACTCACCGACGCCCTGGCCGCGCTGTGCGAGAAGCACGGCGCGACGAAGGTCGTCGGCCTGGAGGCGCGCGGCTTCATCCTCGCCGCTCCCGCGGCCGTACGGGCCGGGGTGGGCTTCATCCCGGTCCGGAAGGCCGGCAAGCTGCCCGGCGCCACTCTGGGCCAGGCATACGAGCTGGAGTACGGCACCGCCGAGATCGAGGTGCACGCGGAGGACCTCGGCGCCGGCGACCGCGTGCTGGTGATCGACGACGTCCTCGCCACCGGTGGCACGGCCGAGGCCTCGCTGGAGCTGATCCGGCGGGCCGGGGCCCAGGTCGCGGGCGTCGCGGTGCTCCTCGAGCTCGGCTTCCTCGAGGGCCGCTCCCGGCTGGAGCCCTCCCTCGACGGCGCCCCCCTGGAGGCCCTGGTCACCGTGTAGGGCGGGCCGTACACGCGCGCGGGCCGGTCACGGAGGCAGCTCCGGGCCGGCCCGCGGTCGTCCCCGCCGGGCCGTCCTCGCGGCGCGCCGCGGCCGGATCGCTACCATGGCATTCCTACCTGGTGTCCAACGAGGAGTGCACGTGCCAGACGAGGCCCAGCCGCTCACCGCCTCCCAGGACCGGGACGCGCAGGCCGCCGACGCCGCCGCGTCCCCCGCGGAGGTGTCGGCGAAGGGCGGCGCCGACCGGACCGCCCCGCCGACCGGCCGCGAGGAGGCCCCGGCGGGCACGGCCGCGTCCGGGCGCGCGGGTGACGGTCCGCGCGGCCGGAACGCCCCGCCCCGGCCGGTTTCCGGCGTCTCCGGCCGCTCCGGTTCCTCCAACCGGGTCCGCGCCCGCCTGGCCCGTCTCGGCGTCCAGCGCTCCAGCCCCTTCAACCCGGTCCTGGAGCCCCTGCTGCGCATCGTCCGCGGCAACGACCCCAAGATCGAGTCGGCCACGCTCCGGCAGATCCAGCAGGCCTACCAGGTCGCCGAACGCTGGCACCGCGGCCAGAAGCGCAAGAGCGGCGACCCGTACATCACCCACCCGCTCGCCGTCACGACCATCCTCGCGGAGCTGGGCATGGACCCCGCGACGTTGATGGCCGGCCTCCTCCACGACACCGTCGAGGACACCGAGTACGGCCTGGACACGCTGCGCCGGGACTTCGGGGACTCGGTGGCGCTGCTGGTCGACGGCGTCACCAAGCTGGACAAGGTCAAGTTCGGGGAGGCCGCACAGGCCGAGACCGTCCGCAAGATGGTCGTCGCCATGGCCCGGGACCCGCGGGTGCTGGTCATCAAGCTCGCCGACCGGCTGCACAACATGCGCACCATGCGCTACCTGCGCCGGGAGAAGCAGGAGCAGAAGGCCCGCGAGACCCTCGAGATCTATGCCCCGCTCGCCCACCGGCTGGGCATGAACACCATCAAATGGGAGCTGGAGGACCTCGCCTTCGCGATCCTCTACCCCAAGATGTACGACGAGATCGTCCGCCTCGTCGCCGAGCGCGCTCCCAAACGGGACGAGTACCTCGCCATCGTCACCGACGAGGTCCAGACCGACCTGCGCGGCGCCCGCATCAAGGCCACCGTCACCGGACGCCCCAAGCACTACTACAGCGTCTACCAGAAGATGATCGTGCGGGGCCGCGACTTCGCCGAGATCTACGACCTGGTCGGCATCCGCGTCCTGGTCGACACCGTCCGCGACTGCTACGCGGCGCTCGGCACCGTCCACGCCCGGTGGAACCCGGTGCCCGGACGGTTCAAGGACTACATCGCGATGCCCAAGTTCAACATGTACCAGTCGCTGCACACGACGGTCATCGGGCCCGGTGGCAAGCCGGTCGAGCTGCAGATCCGCACCTTCGACATGCACCGCCGCGCCGAGTACGGCATCGCCGCGCACTGGAAGTACAAGCAGGAAGCCGTCGCCGGCGCCTCCAAGGTGCGCACCGACGTCCCGAAGAAGGCCGGCAAGGGCGGCGACAAGGACGCCGTCAACGACATGGCCTGGCTGCGGCAGCTGCTGGACTGGCAGAAGGAGACCGAGGACCCCGGTGAGTTCCTGGAGTCCCTGCGCTTCGACCTGTCGCGCCACGAGGTCTTCGTCTTCACCCCCAAGGGAGACGTGATAGCGCTGCCCGCCGGCGCCACGCCCGTCGACTTCGCCTACGCCGTGCACACCGAGGTGGGTCACCGCACCATAGGGGCCCGGGTCAACGGCCGCCTGGTGCCGCTGGAGTCCACGCTCGACAACGGAGACCTGGTGGAGGTGTTCACCTCCAAGGCGGCCAACGCTGGCCCCTCCCGGGACTGGCTCGGCTTCGTCAAGTCCCCCCGCGCGCGCAACAAGATCCGCGCCTGGTTCACCCGGGAGCGCCGCGACGAGGCCATCGAGCAGGGCAAGGACGCCATCGCCCGCGCGATGCGCAAGCAGAACCTGCCGATCCAGCGCATCCTCACGGGCGACTCCCTCGTCACCATCGCGCACGAGATGCGCTACCCCGACATCTCGGCTCTCTACGCGGCCATCGGCGAGGGCCACGCCGACGCGGCCAACGTCGTCAAGAAGCTGGTGCACGCGGTCGGCGGCGAGGAGGCCGCCAACGAGGACATCGCGGAGACCACGCCGCCGCTGCGCAAGCGCAGCAAGCGCCGCTCCGCCGACCCGGGCGTGGTGGTCAAGGGCGTCGACGACGTGTGGGTCAAGCTCGCCCGCTGCTGCACCCCGGTGCCCGGCGACCCGATCATCGGGTTCGTCACCCGCGGCAGCGGCGTCTCCGTGCACCGCGCCGACTGCCAGAACGTCGACGCGCTGTCCCGGGAGCCCGAGCGCATCCTGGACGTGGAATGGGCGCCCACCCAGTCCTCGGTGTTCCTGGTCGCCATCCAGGTCGAGGCGCTGGACCGGTCCCGGCTGCTGTCCGACGTCACGCGCGTGCTGTCCGACCAGCACGTCAACATCCTCTCGGCGGCCGTCCAGACCTCCCGCGACCGGGTGGCCATCTCCCGCTTCACCTTCGAGATGGGCGACCCCAAGCACCTCGGACACGTACTGAAGGCCGTGCGGGGCGTGGAGGGCGTCTACGACGTCTACCGCGTGACCTCCGCACGCCGGCAGTAGCAACGCGCCGCACACGAGAGAGGGGCACGGTCCGCCCGGACCGTGCCCCTCTCTCGTGTGGCAGGCGTCAGCCGCCGAACTCCTCCAGGCCCTTCTGCGCCTGGTCCAGCAGCGCCTGCCGCCCGGCGAGCTCCTGCTCGAGCTTCGCCGCCCGCGCGTCGTTGCCGGACGCCCGGGCCTTCTCGGCCTGCTCCCGCAGCTTGTCCACCGCGTCCTGCAGCTGACCGGTCAGCCCGGCCGCCCGCGCCCGGGCCTCCGGGTTGCTCCGGCGCCACTCGGAGTCCTCGGCGTCCTGGATGGCCCGCTCCACCGCGTGCATCCGGCCCTCGATCCGCGCCTTGGAGTCCCGGGGCACGTGCCCCACGGCGTCCCACCGCTCGTTCAGCGCGCGGAACGCCGACCGGGCCGACTTCAGGTCCGACACCGGCAGCAGCTTCTCCGCCTCGGCCGCGAGCTCCTCCTTGCGGGTCAGGTTCTCCCGCTGCTCGGCGTCCCGCTCGGCGAACACCTCGGAGCGTGCCTGGAAGAACACGTCCTGGGCGCCGCGGAAGCGGCTCCACAGGTCCTCCTCGTGCTCCCGCTGCGCCCGGCCCGCGGCCTTCCACTCCTGCATCAGGTCGCGGTACTTGGCAGCAGTCGGCCCCCACTCACGGGAACCGGACAGCGATTCCGCCTCGGAGACCAGCTTCTCCTTGCGCTGCCGCGCCTCCTCGCGCTGCGCGTCGAGCTGGGCGAAGTGCGCCTTGCGCCGCTTGGAGAAGGCGGAACGTGCGTGCGAGAAGCGGTGCCAGAGCTCGTCGTCCGACTTCCGGTCGAGCCGGGGCAGGCCCTTCCAGGTCTCCACCAGGGCACGCAGCCGTTCGCCGGCCACCCGCCACTGGTCGCTGTCCGCCAGCTGCTCCGCCTCGGCGACGACCTCCTCCTTCGCCCGGCGGGCCTCCTCGGACTGCTGCGCCTTCCTGGCCTTGCGCTCCTCGCGCCGCTTGTCCACCGCCTCGGTGAGCCGGTCCAGGCGCTCGCGCAGTGCGGCCAGGTCGCCGACCGCGTGATGCGCGTCGACCTGCTCCCGCAGGTGCTCGATGGCCGTCGACGCGTCCTTGGCGGACAGGTCGGTCGTCTTCACCCTGCGTTCGAGGAGGCTGATCTCGACGACCAGGCCGTCGTACTTGCGCTCGAAGTAGGCCAGGGCCTCCTCGGGCGAGCCCGCCTGCCACGAGCCGACGACCTTCTCACCGTCCGGCGTACGCACGTACACGGTCCCCGCCTCGTCGACGCGGCCCCACGGATCGCTGCTCACAGCGCCTCCTCCACATGACGCCCGCACCGGGTCCGATCCCAGGGGCGTCGTCCACATATTTCGTCACGCCCAACATAAGCGAACGCCGGGTGTGCTGTCCGCATCCAGCGCGGTCCGAATTGTTCGCGGGCCCGGCCGATCGCGCTGATCAGCCGGGCCCGCGGTGCCGGCGCACCCGCCGGCGGAGGAGTGGTGGGGGTCAGGACTTCCGCACCGTCGCGTCGTCGATCGTCGCGGTGGCGACCGGGCGGCCGTCCTCGGCCTGGCCCTTCACACCGGCCTTCGCGATCTTCTTCAGCACCTTCATGCCGGAGTCGGTCACGGTGCCGAAGGGGGTGTAGCTCGGCGGCAGCTTGCTGTCCCGGTGGACGAGGAAGAACTGGCTGCCGCCGGAGTCCTTCTGCCCGGTGTTGGCCATCGCGACCGTGCCGGCCGGGTACATGCCGTCCTTCAGCCGCTCGTCGTCCAGGTTCTCGTCCGGGATGGTGTAGCCGGGACCGCCCATGCCGGAGCCCTGCGGGTCGCCGCACTGCAGCACGAAGATGCCCTCGGTGGTCAGACGGTGGCACTCGGTGTGGTCGAAGAAGTCGTTCTCGGCCAGGAAGGCGAACGAGTTCACCGTGTGGGGCGCCTTGCCCGCGTCCATCTCGATGCCGATCTTCCCGCAGGCGGTGTCCAGCGCCATGGTGTACGTCGCGGACTCGTCCACGGTCAGCTCGGGTTCCTTCTTCCACTGCTCGCCGTTCGGCTTGCCCTTCGCGGGCTTGGCGCAGGGGTCGGGAGCGTCCTTCTGTGCGGACGGTGTCGCACTCGGCTGCGGGTCGGAGGCGGTGTCCTCCTTGCCCTCCAGCCCGCCGGACAGGGCGTACGCGGTGCACAGCACGAGCACGACCGCCACGCCGGCCGCGATGGCCGCGTTGCGGATGCGGGCCTTGCGCCGCGTCTCCGCGCGGCGCTCCTGCTGGCGGAGGTACTTCTCGCGTGCGAGCTGCTTCCGCCGCTGCTCACTGGTGACCACGGGGACGTCTCCTTCAGATCCTTCAGAACGTGCGTGCGTACATGCGTACGGCCGGGAACCTGGCCCGTACCGTATACGCATTCGCGGCGCCCGTACCGGCGCCGGTAGGCTTCCGGGCAGCCGTTATCCATCTGCCGGACGACCGAAGGACGAATGTGCTCGTAGCCGGGTTCCCCGCCGGGGCCTGGGGGACCAATTGTTATCTGGTCGCCCCCGCCGCCGGCGAGGAGTGCGTGATCATCGATCCCGGCCACCAGGCCGCCGAGGGCGTACGGGAGGCCGTGGCCAAGCACCGGCTGAAGCCCGTCGCGGTGATGCTCACCCACGGGCACATCGACCACGTCGCCTCGGTCGTCCCGGTCTGCGGGGCGCACGACGTGCCCGCGTGGATCCACCCCGAGGACCGCTTCATGATGAGCGACCCGGAGAAGGCCATGGGCCGCGTCATCGGCAGGCCGCTGATGGACGAGCTGACCATCGGCGAGCCGGACGACCTGCGGGAGCTGTCCGACGGCGCGGCGCTGGAGCTGGCCGGCCTGGAACTCACCGTCGCGCACGCGCCGGGCCATACCAGGGGGTCGGTGACCTTCCGGATGCCCGAGCAGGCCGACATCCCGCCGGTCCTCTTCTCGGGCGACCTGTTGTTCGCCGGCTCCATCGGACGCACCGACCTGCCGGGCGGCGACCACGCCGAGATCCTCGACTCGCTGGCACGCGTGTGCCTGCCCCTGGAGGACTCGACCGTGGTGCTCTCCGGCCACGGCCCCCAGACCACCATCGGCCGCGAACGCGACACCAACCCCTTCCTGCGGGAGGTGGCCGCGGGCGGCCGCGGCGGCGGCCCGAGCGCCCCGCCACGACGAGGAATGTGACGAAGACGCACGCGATGAGCACCTTCTCCGCCCCCAAGGGCACCTACGACCTGATCCCCCCGGACTCCGCGCAGTTCCTGGCCGTGCGCGAGGCGTTCTCCGCCCCGCTGCGCCGCGCCGGCTACGGCTACGTGGAGACGCCCGGCTTCGAGCAGACGGGCCTCTTCTCCCGGGGCGTCGGCGAGTCGACCGACATCGTGACCAAGGAGATGTACACCCTCACCACCCGAGGCGGCGACGAGCTGGCGCTGCGCCCCGAGGGCACCGCGTCCGTGCTGCGCGCCGCGCTCCAGGCCGGCCTGCACCGCGGCGCCCTGCCCGCCAAGCTCTGGTACTCCGGCTCCTACTACCGCTACGAGCGCCCGCAGGCCGGCCGCTACCGGCACTTCTCCCAGGTCGGTGCGGAAGCCCTGGGCGCCGAGGACCCGGCACTCGACGCCGAGCTGATCATCCTCGCCGCCGACGCGTTCCGCGCGCTGGGCCTCAGGCAGGTCCGGCTGCTGCTGAACTCGCTCGGCGACAAGGAGTGCCGCCCCGCCTACCGTGCCGCCCTCCAGGACTTCCTCCGCGCCCTCGACCTGGACGAGGACACCCGCCGGCGCATCGAGATCAACCCCCTGCGGGTGCTCGACGACAAACGGGAGAGCGTCCAGCAGCAGCTCACCGGCGCACCGATGATGCGCGACCACCTGTGCGAGGGCTGCAAGGCCTACCACGAGCAGGTGCGCGAACTGCTCACCGCGGCCGGAGTCGCCTTCGAGGACGACCCCCGGCTGGTGCGCGGCCTGGACTACTACACCCGCACCACCTTCGAGTTCGTGCACGACGGGCTGGGCTCCCAGTCCGCCGTCGGCGGCGGCGGCCGGTACGACGGCCTGTCGGAGATGATCGGCGGGCCGGAGCTGCCGTCGGTGGGCTGGGCGCTGGGCGTGGACCGCACCGTGCTCGCGCTGCGGGCCGAGGACGTGGCGTCGCAGACGCCGGCGGGGGCGCAGGTCTTCGCCGTCCCGCTCGGCGAGGACGCCCGGCGCGCCCTCTTCGCGGCGGTCACCGAGCTGCGCCGGGAGGGCGTCGCCGCGGACTTCGCCTACGGCGGCAAGGGCATGAAGAACGCCATGAAGTCCGCCAACCGCTCCGGGGCGCGGTTCGCCCTGGTCCTGGGCGACCGGGACCTGGCCGAAGGCGTCGTCCAGCTCAAGGACCTGGAGAGCGGCGAGCAGAGCCCGGTACCACTCGAACGAGTGGTGGCCGCGGTTCGGGCGAAGCTCGGCTGACCCTTGCGCCGTTGGGGCAGAATGAGTGACAGCCCGACACCACCGACCCCGGCCGACGAGTAGGACGCGACACGTGATGACGACCACGGCACCCCCCGACAACGCTCGCACCCCCACGGACGAGCCGCCGGAGGGTGACGTGGGAGCCCGGCGCGGCTTCTCCTGGCTGCTGATCGTCACCGGCCTGATGGGGCTGCTCGCGGCCGTCGTCATCACCATCGACAAGACCAAGATCCTCGAGGCGAAGGCGCGAGGGGAGACCTACACCCCGGGCTGCAGCCTCAACCCGATCCTCTCCTGCGGCAACATCATGGAGAGCGCGCAGGCCTCCGCGTTCGGCTTCTCCAACCCGCTGATCGGCCTGGTGGCGTACCCCGTGGTCATCGCCATCGGCGTCACCCTGCTCACCGGGACCACCTTCCCCCGCTGGTACTGGCTCACCTTCAACGCAGGCTGCCTCTTCGGCGTCGGCTTCGTCACCTGGCTCCAGTACCACTCGCTGTACACCATCGGTGCCCTGTGCCTGTGGTGCTGCCTGGCCTGGGTCGCCACGATCTTCCTGTTCTGGTACGTCACCAGCCACACCATCACCCGCGGCCTCCTGCCCGCACCGGCCGGCGTGCGGAACTTCGTCGAGGAGTTCCCCTGGGTCCTGCCCGTGATGCACACCGGCGTGATCGGCATGCTGATCCTCACCCAGTGGTGGAGCTTCTGGACCGGCTGAACGCCGCGCACACCTCTCCGCCGCCCGGTGGCCGCGTCCGTACGCGGTCACCGGGCGGCGTTGTCAGTGGGGTGACCTAGGGTGTGGCCACGTGGAGCCCGATCTGTTCACCGCCGCCGCCGAGGACCGCCAGGAGCGCGAGCCGTCCGCCAGTCCGCTGGCCGCACGCATGCGTCCGCGCACGCTGGAGGAGGTCGTCGGCCAGCAGCACCTGCTGCGTCCCGGGTCCCCGTTGCGCCGCCTGGTCGGCGAGGGAGCGGGGGGCCCGGCGGGCCAGTCGTCCGTCATGCTCTGGGGCCCGCCCGGCACCGGCAAGACCACCCTCGCCCATGTCGTCAGCCGCGCCACCGACGCGCGCTTCGTGGAACTGTCCGCCATCACCGCGGGCGTGAAGGAGGTGCGGGCCGTCATCGACGGCGCCCGCCGCTCGTCCGGGGCCTACGGCAAGGAAACCGTCCTCTTCCTGGACGAGATCCACCGGTTCAGCAAGGCCCAGCAGGACTCGCTGCTGCCCGCGGTGGAGAACCGCTGGGTCACCCTGATCGCGGCCACGACGGAGAACCCGTACTTCTCGGTGATCTCCCCGCTGCTGTCCCGCTCCCTGCTGCTCACCCTGGAGCCGCTCACCGACGACGACGTGCGTGGCCTGGTCCGCCGCGCGGTCGCGGACCCGCGCGGCCTGGACGACGCTGTCACGCTCCCCGAGGAGGCGGAGCACCATCTGCTCCGCGTCGCCGGGGGCGACGCCCGTCGCGCGCTCACCGCGCTGGAGGCCGGCGCCGGAGCGGCGCTCGCCAAGGGGGAGCAGGAGATCTCCCTGGCGTCCCTGGAGGAGGCCGTCGACCGTGCCGCCGTGAAGTACGACCGGGACGGCGACCAGCACTACGACGTGGCGAGTGCGCTCATCAAGTCGATCCGAGGCTCCGACGTCGACGCCGCGCTGCACTACCTGGCCCGCATGATCGAGGCGGGGGAGGACCCGCGCTTCATCGCCCGGCGGCTGATGATCTCCGCCAGCGAGGACGTCGGGATGGCGGACCCGACGGCGCTCCAGACGGCCGTCGCCGCCGCCCAGGCCGTCGCCATGATCGGCTTCCCGGAGGCGCGGATCACCCTCGCGCAGGCCACGGTGACGCTCGCCCTGGCGCCGAAGTCCAACGCCGCCTACCTGGCGATCGACGCGGCGCTGGCGGACGTACGGGCGGGGCTGGCCGGGCCGGTGCCGGCACATCTGCGGGACAGCCACTACAAGGGCTCGCAGAAGCTCGGCCACGGCCAGGGCTACCAGTACCCGCACGACCTGCCGGGCGGCGTCGCGGCCCAGCAGTACGCTCCGGACGCCGTGCACGGCAAGCGGTACTACGCCCCCACCCGCTACGGCGCCGAGGCACAATACGCGGACGTCGCCGAGCGGGTGCGTGCGCGGCTCGCGGGCCGGTCCCTCCCCGCCGCCGAGGAGGCGGCACCACCGCCGAAGGCGGAGGAGGGGAAGGGCTGACGCCCGCCGCGCACCCTCTCCCCGGCCACCCCCTTCACCGTGCGGTGGTCGCGGCCTCGAACAGCCGGTGCATGGCCCGCCGCAGCCCGCCCACGTCCCGCACGGGCTCCGCGAAGTCGAAGCGCGCGTCGTAGCAGGCGGTCCCGTCCCCGTCGCCGAACCGCACCCGGATGCCGAAGCGGTCCAGAGCCAGCGGCGTCACCCGGCCGAGCGCGACCGCCGCGCACGAGGCGTCGCCCGGCGCCTCGTGCGGCGCGGGGAAGGCGTCGAGCAGTGTGCACAGGCCGCGTACCTGGTCTCCGTGCGCGGAGGCGAGGTGCTGGAGCAACTCGGCCTCGTGCCGGGCGAGCGGGTCGGCCGTCGCGGCGGCGAACGCGTCGGGTTCGACGGCGTCCTCGCCCCACAGGTCGTCCACGTGCGCCTCTCCGACCTCCAGCCGGAGCAGCAGCCGTCGGTCGTCCGGCACCGGCCCGCCCGGCTCGCCCTGGGCGCGTTCGGCCAGCAGTCGTGCGGCGGCGGGCCTGTCCGGCGCCGCCACCGGCGTCAGCCAGCCGGCCACCCAGGCCCGGCCGCGGACCCGGTGGGGCACCGCGACGGGTGCGACGTCGGTGATCTCCATCACGGCGCACAGTTCGTCGTCCCGGGCCCGCGCGGCCGCGCGGGCCGCCGGGTGTGCGGCGCCGACCAGCAGCAGCACGTCGCCGTCGGCGTCCACGGCACGGGCGACGGGCGCGTCGTCCGGGAGCCCGAGTCCGCCCGTCTCGGACTCGATGCCGGGAACGAGCAGCCGGGCGGATACGCTGGACTCCACGAGAGTGCGTACGCGCTCGGCGGCCGAGGGGCCCCGGGCGTCTTCCACGGGACGCGGCTGCCCCGCTTCCGTACCGTCACCGGTGCCGTCGTGGGGGTTCCGAGGTCGAAACATGCGTACTCCTCCGCTAAGGTAAGCCTCACCTAACTTACACGGAGGTCCGTTCAACGTGAACCAGTCGCGTCCCAAGGTCAAGAAGTCGCGGGCGCTCGGCATCGCGCTGACCCCGAAGGCCGTCAAGTACTTCGAGCAGCGCCCCTACCCGCCGGGCGAGCACGGCCGCGGCCGCAAGCAGAACAGTGACTACAAGGTCCGCCTGCTGGAGAAGCAGCGGCTGCGCGCCCAGTACGACATCAGCGAGCGCCAGATGGTCCGCGCCTACGACCGTGCCCGCAAGGTCAAGGAGGGCAAGACCGGCGAGGCGCTGATCATCGAGCTGGAGCGCCGCCTGGACGCGCTCGTGCTGCGCTCCGGTCTGGCCCGCACCATCTACCAGGCCCGCCAGATGGTCGTGCACGGTCACATCGCGGTCAACGACCGCAAGGTCGACCGGCCCTCCTACCGGGTCCGCCCGGACGACGTGGTGCAGGTCCGCGAGCGCAGCCGTGCCAAGCATCCGTTCCTGGTGGCCCGCGAGGGCGGTTACGCCCCCGACGGCGAGACCCCGCGCTACCTCGAGGTCAACCTCGAGGCGCTGGCCTTCCGCCTCGACCGGGACCCGCAGCGCAAGGAGGTCCCCGTGGTGTGCGACGAGCAGATGGTCGTCGAGTACTACGCCCGCTGAACCCGGGGCCGGTTCCCGCCGGCCGTCACGGACCCCGGCTCCCGCACCCGCGTCACGCGGGTGCGGGAGCCGGGGTCCGTCGTCGTCCCGGGTGCGGACCGCCGTCAGGCCGTCGTGACCGGGTCCGCGACGCGCATCCGCCCGCCGAGTACGCCGCCCACCAGTGTGATCAGCGACAGTCCGACCATCAGCAGCGCCACCGGCCAGGACGCGCCGCCGCCCGCGTCCAGCAGGGCGGTGGCGAGGGCCGGCAGGAATCCGGTCAGGGCGCCCGCCAGGTTGTACGCCAGTGCGACACCGCTGTACCGCAGCCGCGCCGGGAAGAGCTCGGTGAGCAGCGCGCCGGTGACCGCGTACGCCACCGACACCACCGCGATGCCGGCCGTCACCGCGAGGACGACCACCACCGGGTTCTCCGTCTCGATCAGCCAGAACAACGGGAAGGCGAAGAGCGCGCTCGCCAGGCCGCCCCACATCGTGACCCTGCCCGGGCCCAGCCGCTCAGCCAGCCGGCCCATCACCAGGATGACCGCGATCTCGGCGACGGCCGCGACGAGCGTCGCGTTGACCATCAGCCCGCGGTCCAGGCCGAGCGTGTCCGCGCCGTAGGAGATCATGAAGGTGGTCAGCAGGTAGAAGCCGCCGATGCCGAGCAGGGCGGACGCCATCGCGACCAGCAGCGGCAGCCACGCCGTGCGGAAGACCTCCAGCGCCGGGACCTTGGCCCGGTCGTCGTGCCGCAGCAGCTCGTCGAACAGCGGTGACTCCTCCACCCGGCGGCGGATGTAGACGGCCACGAGGAGCATCGGGAAGGCCGCGAGGAACGGCAGCCGCCAGCCCCAGGCGTCGAAGGACTCCTCCGGGAGCAGCAGCACCAGGGCGAACGCGCCGGACGAGAGGAGCGTGCCGACGGGCGAGCCGACCTGCGGCAGCGCGGCGTAGCGGCCCCGTTTGCCGGGAGGCGCGTGTTCCACCGCGAGGGTGACCGCGCCGCCCCACTCGCCGCCGACCGCGACGCCCTGGAGCAGCCGCAGCAGCACCAGCAGCGCGGGCGCGGCCAGGCCGATCGAGGCGTGCGTGGGCAGGAAGCCGATCAGTCCGGTGGCCACGCCGATGGCCACCACGGTGATCAGCAGGGCGGGCCGCCGGCCGATCCGGTCGCCGAGCCAGCCGAAGAGCACGGCGCCGAGCGGGCGGGCGGCGAAGCCGACGCCGAACGTGGCGAACGCCGCCAGGGTCGCGGCCGTCGGGTCGAGCGAGGTGAAGAACAGGCGGTTGAAGACGAGAGCCGCCGCGGTGCCGAAGAGGAAGTAGTCGTACCACTCCAGGGCGGTGCCGACGAACGCGGCGAAGGCGACCTTCCCGGCCTCCTCGCCGGTGACCACCGCCCTGCCGTCGGCCGGTGCCTCACCGGGGATCGTGCTGGGGTCCGTCTGTTTCATCGGTTGCTCCTTGCCTGCTGCGGTGCCTGTCCGCCGGTCACGGGGACGGTTCCGGCGGGGGTGGTGCGCTGCTCCAGCGCGTCCGCTCCGTGGACGCACCGCCCCGCCACGAAGGTGGCGAGGACGTCGATGGCGCCGATGCGGCTGCTCGCGGTGCGGACCGGGTCGTCGGCGAGCAGCACGAAGTCCGCGAGTTTGCCGGGGGAGAGGCTGCCGCGGCGCTGCTCGTCG
The DNA here is from genome assembly GCF_000426325.1 of Streptomyces sp. CNS606. NCBI lineage: Bacteria > Bacillati > Actinomycetota > Actinomycetes > Kitasatosporales > Streptomycetaceae > Streptomyces > Streptomyces sp. CNS606. The sequence goes on along the minus strand of NZ_AUFD01000007.1, from coordinate 52,891 downwards.
TGCCCGGCCCACGCGGCGTCCAGGGTGTACGCGCGCAGCGCCTGCTCGGCGGTGACGCGGTCGTCGGCGCCCAGCACACGGCCGTCCCGGCTCAGACGTTCGACCATGGACTGCATGCCGAGCAGCGGGGCGCCGGGGGCGACGGGGCGGTCCGAACTGCCGGGTACCCGCAGGCCGTGCCGCAGGAAGGTCCCGTGCCGGTACAGCCAGTCGACCCGCGCCGGGCCCAGCGCGTCGGCCATGGTGTCGCCGATGACGTGCAGGAAGTGCGCCTGCGGTACCGGGACGACTCCCAGGGAGGCGTAACGTTTCAGCTGATCCGGCCGTACAACCGCGGAATGCTCCACGCGGTGCCGGACGCCGGGGCGCGGCGCGTCGCGCTGCGCCTCCTCGAAGGCGTCCAGAGCCAGGTCGACGGCCTCGTCGCCGATGGCGTGCGCGGCCACCCGCCAGCCCGAACGGTGGGCCTCGACGATCAGCCGCCGCATGTCCTCCGGCTCGTCCTGGTAGACGCCCCCGGCATGCGGGTGCCCGCAGGCCGCCTCCGTCAGCGCGGCCGTCCGGCCCACCAGGGAACCGTCGAGCCAGATCTTCATCGGGCCCAGACGCAGCCACGCGTCGCCGAAGCCGGTGCGCAGACCCAGATCGATGCCGGCGGTGATGCCGTCGTCGGCATGGGCGCCCAGCGGGTGCAGATTGTCGGCGGCCGTCATCAGCTCCACCCGCGTGCGCAGCGTGCCGCGTTCACGGGCGAGCTGGTAGGCGGCCGCCTCGGCCGGGCTGCGCCCGATGAGCCCGGCGCCGATCCCGGCCTCCGTGACGTGGGTGAGGCCCTCGGCCGCGTAGACCGCGCTCGCCCGGCCGATCGCCCCGGCCAGCTCCTCCACCGGGTACGGCATCACCAGGGCGGTCACCAGGGACTGCGCCCGCTCCTGGAGGAGCCCCGTCGGATCGCCGCCCGGCCGGCGCACGACCACGCCCCCGGCCGGGTCGGCGGCCGTGCCGTCGAGTACGCCGCAGCGCCGCAGCACGTCGCTGCTGACCGTGCACATGTGCCCGGAACGGTGCGTGAGCCACACCGGCCGGCCCCCGCCGGCCCGGTCCAGCGCCTCGCGGTGCGGGTGCGCGCCCATGACCGTGTCGTCGTAACCGGAGCCGACCACCCATCCGTCGGAGGGCAGTCCGGCGGCCTTCCGGGCGACGGCCCCGTACACGTCCTCCGTCGTCCGGGCCCCCGTCAGGTCGAGCTGGTCCAGGGACTGCCCGAACCACGCCATGTGGTTGTGCGCGTCCCCGAACCCGGGCACGACCGTCGCGCCGCCGCAGTCGAGCACCGTCCGGGCCGGCAGATGCGCCACCGCCTCGTCGAGGCCCACCACCACGTCCCCGAGGACGCCGAGGGTGCGGGCGTGCGGGCGGGCGTCGTCGACGGTGCGGATGCGGGCGTCCGTCAGCTTCAGGTCGAGCATCGTCGCGTGTGCCTCCCTCAGGCCAGGTTCTGCAGCCGGGTGAGCGGCAGTTCGGCCGCGCGGTGGACGGGCACGGCACGGCCGTCGACCAGCACCGGTTCCGGCGTGGTGGGCACCGCGACCTGCGGCACGGCGGTGTTGGCGACCATGTCGGCACGGGTGAGGCCGCGGCTGCCGGCGAGTGCGGAGTAGCGCACCCCGCCCGGCAGTGCTCCGGCCGCCCGGCCGTCCTCCAGGCACTCGCGGGAGACGAACACGGTGGACAGCCTGCGCGGCGCACCGCCCATGCCGCCGAAGTACGGCTTCATCACCCGCGGTTGGGTCAGCCGCGTCGAGCCGGAACCCGAGCCGCTCTGCCCCCACGCCACGAACCCGGACTTCAGCACCAGCTCCGGCTGGGCACCGAAGTACTGCGGACGCCACAGCACCAGGTCGGCGAGCGCGCCGGGCCGCAGCGCCCCGACCTCCCGGGCCATGCCGTGCGCGACGGCCGGGTTGAGCGTGATCTTCGACAGGTAGCGCAGCACCCGCCGGTTGTTCACCACGTCCGGGCCGCTCTCGCCCGCCAGCTCCGCCTGCACGTGTGCCAGCTGCCAGGTGCGCCGCGCGGTCTCCGCGATCCGGCCCATGCCCATCGAGTCGGAGTTGACGATGCTGATGGCGCCCAGGTCGTGCAGGGCGTTCTCGGCCGCGATGGCGTGCTCGCGCACCCGGCTCGCCGCGATCGACACGTCGCTGCTCACGCCGTGGTGGCCGCGGTGCACGGTCATGGTCATCGGCAGCAGCTCGGCGACGGTCGCCGGGGTCAGCGGCAGCGTCGGCGTCGTGGACGAGGTCAGCACGTGCGGCCGGGAGACGATCTCCAGCAGGTCGGGGTGACCGCCGCCGCCCTCCACGTGGTAGGCGTGCACGGTCCGGCCGCGGGTCGCGTCCAGTGTGTCCGCCAGGTAGCCGGACTCGTTGAGGGTGTCGGTGTGCAGCGCGACCGGCAGGTCCGCGTCCTCCGCGACACCCAGGCAGGTGTCGACGATCCGGGGGGTGGCGCCCCAGTCCTCGTGGATCTTGAACCCGCCGGCGCCGGCCAGCACCGCCCGCTCCAGCAGCTCCTGCGACGAGGACGAACCCCGCGCCAGGAACGCCACGTTGACCGGCGCGTCCCGCCAGCCCTCGATCAGGCTGTGCAGGTTGTACGCCGGGTTGGCGCCCACGTCCCACACGCCGCCGATGCCCATGCCGACCATCGTGGTGACCCCCGCGGCCAGCGCGGCCGGCACGACCTCGGGGCTGGACAGGTGCACGTGGGAGTCGACGATGCCGGGTGTCGCCAGCAGGCCCTCACCGGTGATCATCGCGGTGTGCGAGTCGACCACCAGCTCCACGCCGTCGGCGGTGTGCGGGTTCCCGGCACGGCCGGTGCCCACCACCCGCCCGTCCTTGATGCCGATGTTGGTCTTGCGGACGCCGAGCAGCGGGTCCAGCACCACGACGCCGAGGACCACCATGTCCAGTGCGCTGTCGCGCGGCGCGCGGCCGGCGACCAGCAACCCGTCGCGGGCCGTCTTCCCGCACCCGCCCAGCATCTCCTCGCCGGGCTCGGTGTCGTCGCCCTCGACCTCCACCCACAGCCCCGTGTCGGCGAGCCGGACCCGGTCGCCGGTCGTGGGGCCGTACAGGGATGCGTACGCGCTCCGCGGCATGCGGCTCATCGTTCTCCTCCTCGCGCGACGACGGTGACGGTCCTGGCGGTCCCCGGGGCGAACTCCACGGACGTGCCCGCGGGTACGTCCAGCCGATGCCCGCGGGCCGCCTCCCGGTCGAACTCCAGCGCCCGGTTGGCCTCCTCCAGCGGGAAATGGGAGGACACCCAGACCGGCCGCGGGCCGGTGTTGAGGACCGTCAGCGGGCGGCGCGGACGGCCCGGCGCCAGGTCCGCGTCCTCACCGGCCGTGAGCACGCCGCCCGGCCCCGTGTCGGAAGCGGGCCCGAAGGGCTCCGCGACGTGCACCAGCGTGGTGCCGTGCGGGAACAGCGCCTCCACCTGCACGGCGGGTACCGCCTCCGGGACGCCGGGCAGCAGGCGGTCCCGCGGCACCACGCCGGCGGCGCGCTCGACGACGTCCGCCAGCGCCACGCCGTCCCAGGCCCACTCCTGGATCTCGTCGCAGACCAGCGCCACGGCCTCGGTGGCCCCCAGTCGCGCGCCGCGTGCCAGCCGCCTGCGCGCCAGTTCGGCCGCGGAGAAGAGCAGGAGACGTTCCTGTTCCCGTGGGGTGAGATGCATCGGCCTTCTCTCGACGGTCCGGGGCGGACGGTGCTCAGGGCGTTCCTGGCAGCGTGCCCGCCGCCCGGCGGGCCGACAAGGCCCGAATCGCTCCGCGCTGCCGGGCGCATACTGTGCACATGCACAACACGCCGCCTCCCCGGGACCGGGCCGGGGACACCGTCGCCCCAGGGCCGCCGTCCGCCGCGCTGCGCGCCCTGGTACGGGACTGCCTGGACGACGTCGACGCCCTCGTCGACCGCTACACCGCCGAGGTCTCCGCCTTCGACGACTACCGCGCCACCGTCCCCGCGCAGGACCTGCGCGACACCGCCCGGGCCTGCTTCGAGATGCTGCTGCGGATGATCGGCGGCCTCCCGGTCACCCGCGAACTGCGCGAGACCCCGCAGCGGCTCGGACATCGGCGCGCCCGCCAGGGCGTCCCCCTGGAACGCATGCTCCAGGCCGTGCGGATGGACTTCCGCATCCTGTGGGAGGCGTTCACCGAACGCACCCCGCCCGAGGGCCTGCCGCAGCTGACCCTCTCGGCGGTGCGCGTCTGGGAAGCGGTCGAGTTCCACACCGTCGAGGCGCACGCCGCCTACCTGGACGAGGTCGCCGTCCAGGCCCGCGAACGGGAGCGGGCGAAGGCCGCGCTGCTCGGCCGCCTCCTCTCCTCCGACGGCCGCGACCAGCAGTTGGTCTCCCAGGCGGCCACCCTGCTTCAGGCCGACGTCCAGGACGCCTTCGGCGTCGCCGCCGCGCTGCCGGAGAACCCGCAGGAGCTCCGGCGGGCGGCCGCCCGCCTCGGTCCCGACGTCGCCCATCTGCACCAGCACCACGGCACGCTGCTGCTCCTGGCCCGCCTCCCCGCGGGCGCCGGCGGCCTGCCGCCGGGCTGGCCCGCCGACGTGCCGTGTGCCGTGGCGCCGGTGGCCCACGGCCTCGCCCGCGTGCCCGCCATGGTCCGGGTCGCGGAGGCCGTCGCCGCCGCCCTCGACGACGAGGCCGCCGGCCCGGTGCCGCTCAGCGACGCATGGATGCCGCTGGCCGCGGCACGCCTGGGGGAGACGGGCGTGCTGCTGGCCGAGAGCGTCCTCGCGGGCCTGGAGCCGCTCTCCGTCCACGAACGCGAGCGGCTGCTGGAGACCGTGACCGCGTACTGCGACTCCGGCTCCGTCGCCGAGACCACCCGCCGGCTGTACTGCCACCGCAACACCGTGCTGAACCGCCTGGGCCGCTTCACCGAGCTGACCGGCCTGCGGGTGACCAGACCGGTCGAGGCCGCCACAGTCCTGTTCGCCCTCCGCTGCGCCCGCCTGCACGCCGGATGGGCGGCTGCACAGGACGGTCCGGGCCCGCCCGCAGCAGGCTGAGCGCACCGCGACCGCCTCCCCGCGGCGCCGCCCGCGCCGGTAATCGGGTTCAGCGGTGCCTCCCCGGCGCGATAGGCTCGGTACCTGCCGTAACGCCCGGAGCGGACCGCACCCAACGGGCGACGGCCGACCCAGAACGAGACCCGAGGGAAGCGGTGCAGCGTGTCCGGTGGTGAAGTGGCCGGTCTGCTGGTGGCGGTCTTCTGGGCGATCCTGGTGTCGTTCCTCGCCGTGGTGCTGGTGAGGCTCGCCCAGACGCTCAAGGCGGCGACCAAGCTGGTGACGGGCGTGACCGAACGAGCGGTTCCCCTGCTGTCCGAGGCGTCGGAGACGGTGCGCTCCGCGCAGTCGCAGCTGGAGCGGGTCGACTCGATCGCGTCGGACGTCCAGGAGGTCACCTCCAACGCCAACGCGCTGTCCACCACGGTCTCCACGGTCTTCGGCGGGCCGCTGGTCAAGGTGGCCTCGTTCGGCTACGGAGTGCGCCGTGCCCTGGGGCGCCGCGACGAGCCCGCGCCGCCGCCCCGCACGGTCGTCCCCGGCCGTACGCTGCCCGCCGCGCGCAAGGGCGGCCGCTCGACCCGCCGAAAGGGCTGATCACGCCATGTTCCGACGCGCCTTCTGGTTCACCACCGGCGCCGCAGCCGGCGTGTGGGCCACCACCAAGGTCAACCGCAAGCTGCGCAGCCTCGCGCCCGATTCGCTCGCGGCCCGCGCCGCGGACAAGGCGGTCGAGACCGGCCACCGCGTCCGGGAGTTCGCGCTCGACGTGCGTGCGGGCATGGCGCAGCGCGAGGACGAACTCACCGACGCGCTCGGCCTCCAGGCGTCCCCCGACGCCGACCACCCCGAACTTCCCGCCCCCACCGCCCGCACCGTCCGCAGGCCGCTGCCGGGCCCGCCCACCGTCCACCGTTACGACCGGAATGAGGACCACTGATGGAGTCGGCTGAAATCCGCCGCCGCTGGCTGCGCTTCTTCGAGGAGCGGGGGCACACCGTCGTGCCGTCGGCGTCGCTGATCGCGGACGACCCGACGCTGCTGCTCGTCAACGCGGGCATGGTCCCCTTCAAGCCGTACTTCCTCGGCGAGTCCACTGCGCCGTACAACCGCGCCGTCAGCGTGCAGAAGTGCGTGCGGACGCCGGACATCGAGGAGGTCGGGAAGACCACCCGGCACGGCACCTTCTTCCAGATGTGCGGCAACTTCTCCTTCGGCGACTACTTCAAGCAGGGTGCCGCCACGCTCGCCTGGGAACTCCTCACCTCCTCCGTCGAGGACGGCGGCTACGGGCTGGACCCGGAACGGCTGTGGATCACCGTCTACACCGACGACGACGAGGCCGAGCGCATCTGGCGCGAGGACGTCGGCGTGCCGGCCGAGCGTATCCAGCGTCTCGGCATGGAGGAGAACTACTGGTCCATGGGCGTCCCCGGCCCCTGCGGCCCCTGCTCGGAGATCAACTACGACCGGGGCCCGGAGTTCGGGGAGGAGGGCGGCCCGGCCGTCAACGACGAGCGCTACGTGGAGATCTGGAACCTGGTCTTCATGCAGTACATCCGGGGCGAGGGCACCGGCAAGACCGACTTCGAGATCCTCGGCGAGCTGCCCACCAAGAACATCGACACCGGTCTCGGCCTCGAACGCCTGGCGATGATCCTGCAGGGCGTGCACAACCTGTACGAGATCGACACCTCCCGCATGGTCATCGACAAGGCCGGCGAACTCACCGGCACGACCTACGGGGAGAAGGACGCGGCCGACGTCTCGCTGCGCGTGGTCGCCGACCACGTCCGCACCGCCGTCATGCTCATCGGCGACGGCGTCACCCCCGGCAACGAGGGCCGCGGCTACGTGCTGCGCCGCATCATGCGCCGCGCCATCCGCAACATGCGCATCCTCGGTGCCACCGGCCCCACCGTCGGCGAGCTGACCGACACCGTGATCAAGGCCATGAGCCCGCAGTACCCGGAGCTGGCCGAGGACCGCCGGCGGATCGAGACCGTCGCCCTCGCCGAGGAGGCCGCCTTCCTCAAGACCCTCAAGGCCGGCACCAACATCCTGGACACCGCCGTCACCGAGACCCGCGCCGGCGGCGGGAAGGTGCTGGCGGGCGACAAGGCGTTCCTGCTGCACGACACCTGGGGCTTCCCCATCGACCTCACCCTGGAGATGGCCGCCGAACAGGGCCTCTCCGTGGACGAGGACGGCTTCCGCCGCCTGATGAAGGAGCAGCGGGACCGCGCCAAGGCCGACGCCCGCGCCAAGAAGACCGGTCACGCCGACCTCTCCGCCTACCGGGCCGTCGCCGACGCCTCCGGCACCACCGTCTTCACCGGCTACACCGACACCGAGGGCGAGTCCACCGTCGTGGGTCTGCTCGTCGACGGCGCCTCCGCTCCCGCCGCCCACGAGGGCGACGAGGTGGAGGTCGTGCTCGACCGCACCCCGTTCTACGCCGAGGGCGGCGGCCAGCTCGCCGACACCGGGAAGATCCGCCTCGGGACCGGCGCCGTCGTCGAGGTCCGCGACGTGCAGCAGCCGGTGCCCGGGGTCAGCGTGCACAAGGGCGTCGTCCAGGTCGGCGAGGTCACCGTCGGCGCGTCGGTCCACTGCGTCATCGACCTGGCGCGCCGCCGGTCCATCGCCCGCGCCCACAGCGCCACCCACCTCACCCACCAGGCGCTGCGCGACGCCCTCGGCCCGACCGCCGCCCAGGCCGGTTCGGAGAACTCACCGGGCCGCTTCCGCTTCGACTTCGGCTCGCCGAACGCCGTGCCCGGCACGGTGCTCACCGACGTCGAGCAGAAGATCAACGAGGTGCTGGCCCGCGAACTCGACGTCACCGCCGAGGTGATGTCGATCGCCGACGCCAAGAAGCAGGGCGCACTCGCCGAGTTCGGCGAGAAGTACGGCGAGCAGGTCCGCGTGGTGACCATCGGCGACTTCTCCAAGGAGCTGTGCGGCGGCACCCACGTGCACAACACCGCCCAGCTCGGACTGGTCAAGCTGCTCGGCGAGTCCTCCATCGGCTCCGGCGTGCGCCGCGTGGAGGCCCTCGTCGGCGTCGACGCCTACCGCTTCCTCGCCCGCGAGCACACCGTGGTCTCCCAGCTCACCGAACTGGTCAAGGGGCGGCCGGAGGAGCTTCCGGAGAAGATCTCCGGCGTGCTCGGCCGGCTCAAGGACGCCGAGAAGGAGATCGAGCGCTTCCGCGCCGAGAAGGTGCTCCAGGCCGCCGCCGGGCTGGCCGAGGGCGCCAAGGACGTCCGCGGCACCGCGCTGGCCGTCGGACGGGTGCCGGACGGCACCACCGCCGACGACCTGCGCACCCTCGTGCTGGACGTGCGGCAGCGCCTGGCGGGCCGGCCCGCCGTCGTCGCCCTGTTCACCGTGACGAACGGCCGCCCGCTGACCGTGGTCGCCACCGACGCCGCAGCCCGCGACCGCGGGCTGCGCGCGGGCGACCTGGTCCGCGCCGCCGCCAAGACCCTCGGCGGCGGAGGCGGCGGCAAGCCGGACGTCGCCCAGGGCGGCGGGCAGAACCCTGAGGCCGTCACCGAGGCCATGGCCGCCGTGGAGCGGCTGGTCGCCGAGGCCGGCTGATGCGGCGCGGCAGGCGCCTGGCCGTCGACGTCGGCGACGCCCGGATCGGGGTCGCCTCGAGCGACCCCGACGGGCTGCTGGCCACGCCCGTGGAGACCGTGCCGGGGCGCGACGTCCCGGCGGCCCAGCGGCGGCTCGCCGCGCTCGTGGCGGAGTACGAGCCGCTCGAGGTCGTCGTGGGCCTCCCGCGTTCGCTCAGCGGAGGCGAGGGGCCCGCCGCGGCCAAGGTCCGTGCATTCGCCACGCAGCTTGCCGGGAACGTCCACCCGGTACCGGTGCGGCTGGTCGACGAGCGGATGAGCACCGTCACCGCGGCGCAGGGCATGCGCGCCTCCGGAGTCAGCGCGAAGAAGGGCCGCTCCCGGATCGACCAGGCGGCGGCCGTCGTCATCCTGCAGAGTGCCCTGGAGACCGAACGGACGTCGGGCGGGCCGCCGGGGCAGTGCGTCGAAGTGGTCATCTGATCGCGATACGGTAACGTGCGGCGCGACGCCGGACGTTCGAACACCGTCTCCCCGGACGGACCGACGAACGGACCGCGCGGTAATCGCGCACACCACCGCTGCCGCTTCGCGGCGCAAGGGGATCGATGACTGACTATGGCCGGGGCCCCGGCTCCGAACCGTGGCACCCAGAAGACCCCCTCTACGGGGACCAGGGATGGCACGGTGGACAGCAGGCCGGCCCTTCCGGCGGCTGGGACCAGCAGGCCGACCCGTACGCGGACCCCTACGCCACCGGGCAGTACCTCCAGGGCGGCTACCCGGGCGAGCCCTACGCCGCCGGGGGCCACCCGGCCGGCGGTTACCCCGACGCGCCGTACCCCGACGCCGGGTTCCCCGGGCCGCACTACGGCGGTCATCCGGGCGGCGGACCGCAGGCGCACGCGCAGCCCGGCTACGGCGGCCAGGGCGGGCCCGCCCACCAGCAGCCCGGCCCGCACGACACCGGCTGGCAGCAGCCGGTGCCGCCGGCCGACCCCTACCAGCAGGGCGGACAGCCCTACGCCGGACCCGGCGGCCACTCCGGGCACGGCGCCTGGGACGCCGGTTCTCCGCACGGCCCGCGCGCAGGGCGGCCCGGCGACCCGCACGACCTGGGCGCCACCGACCCGTACGGCATGCAGGCCGTCTCCCCGGAGTCCGGCCCCGACGGCCCCGCCGGAGCCCCCGCCGGCCGCGGGAGCGGCCTTCCACGCACCGGCCCCGATCCGGAGACCGGCTGGGACCCCGGCCCCGACCAGGGCGAAAGCGCCTTCTTCAGCGGAGACGACGAGGACGACGACCGCTACGCCGACGACGACTCCGGCACGGGCCGGAGCGGCGGCCCCAAACGAGGCGGCACCACACGCGGCGGCACCAAGCGCGGCGGCACCAAGCGCCGCAGTGGCGCCGCCTGCCTCGTGGTGATCCTGCTGCTGGGCGGGGTGCTGGGCGTCGCCGCCTGGTTCGGCTACGGCTTCTACCAGTCGCACTTCGCCGCCGCCCCCGACTACAGCGGCGACGGCACCGGCCAGGTCCAGGTGGAGATCCCGGACGGCTCCTCCGTCGCCGACATGGGCACCGCGCTCAAGGAGGCCGGGGTCGTCAAGAGCGGCCAGGCGTTCGTCGAGGCCTCCGCCGCCGACGGCGACAGGGCCCAGTCGGTCCAGCCCGGCTTCTACACTCTGCGCAAGGAGATGTCCGCCGACGCGGCCATCGGCATGATGCTCGACCCGGCCAGCCAGAGCAGCCTGATCGTCCCCGAAGGGCTGCGCGCCTCCCGCGTCTTCGAGATGATCGACGAACGCACCGGCTCCGAGAAGGGCACCACCGAGAAGGCGGCCGAATCCGGCGAACTGGGCCTGCCCGAGTGGGCCGACGGGCGCGTCGAGGGCTTCCTCTACCCCTCCCGGTACAGCGTGACCGAGGACTCCGACCCCGCCGACGTCCTGCGCAAGATGGTCGCGCGCGCCGACGGCCACTACGAGAAGGCCGATCTGAAGGGCCAGGCGGACACTCTCGGGCTGGACTCCCCGCTGGACGTCCTCACCGTCGCGAGCCTGGTGCAGGCGGAGGGCAAGTACCAGCGCGACTTCGTGAAGGTGTCCCGCGTCGTCTACAACCGCCTGAAGCCCGACAACACCGAGACCAACGGCTACCTGCAGTTCGACTCGACGTACAACTTCGCCAAGAACCAGTCGACGCTGCACGTGCCGTCGCCGAGCACCATGGCGAAGTTCGACCACCCGTACAACACGTACGCCAAGAAGGGCCTGCCGCCCGGACCCATCAACAGCCCCGGCCAGGAGGCGATCGACGCCGCGCTCGACCCGGCCGAGGGCGACTGGTTCTACTTCGTCTCGATCACCGAGGACAACACCGTCTTCTCGGACACCTACGAGGAGCACCGGCGCAACGTCCGGAAGTACGAGGAGGCCCAGCAGTGACGGTGCGGCGGGCGGCCGTGCTCGGCACGCCGATCGGGCACTCCCTCTCGCCCGAACTGCACCGGGCCGCCTACGCCGCCCTCGGGCTCACCGACTGGACCTACGACCGGTTCGAGGTGGGCGAGGAGGACCTGCGGTCCTTCCTCGCCGGCCTCGGCGAGGAGTGGGCCGGCCTGTCGCTGACCATGCCGCTGAAACGGGCGGTGATCCCGCTGCTCGACGAGGTCAGCGCCACCGCCGCATCGGTGGAGGCCGTCAACACGGTGGTCTTCCGTGCCGACGGCCGCCGCGTCGGCGACAACACCGACATCCCCGGCATGGTCGCCGCCCTGCGAGAACGCGGCGTCGGCCGGATCGAACGGGCCACCGTGCTCGGCGCGGGCGCCACGGCCTCCTCCGCACTCGCCGCGTTGTCCCGGGTGTGCACCGGCCCCGTGGCGGCCTACGTGCGCAGCGACGCCCGTGCGGAGGAGATGCGCGGCTGGGGCGAACGCCTCGGCGTCGACGTGCGGCCCCGGCCCTGGCACGACGCGGCCGAGGGGCTGGACGCACCGCTGGTCGTCGCCACCACCCCGGCCGGTGCCGCCGACCACCTGGCGGCCTCGGTGACCGAGCACCCCGGGACCCTCTTCGACGTGCTCTACGACCCCTGGCCCACCCCGCTCGCTGCGGCCTGGGACAAAGCCGGCGGCACCGTCGTCGGCGGACTCGACCTCCTCGTGCACCAGGCGGTGCTGCAGGTCGAGCAGATGACCGGTCGCGCTCCCGCGCCGCTGGCCGCGATGCGTGCCGCGGGCGGGACCGCCCTCGCCCGGCGCGGGGCGCCGGGCAGCTGACACGCCCGTCGTCCGGCACCCGGACCGGCACTCGCCGGACGGGCGGGGCGTGGGAGGATCAAGGCGAGGACGACGTGAGCGCCCGGACACCCGCTCCGGGGCGCGAGACGGAGGAGCACCGTTGAGCAGGTTGCGCTGGCTGACGGCCGGGGAGTCGCACGGACCCGCACTGGTGGCGACGCTGGAGGGCCTGCCCTCCGGCGTGCCCGTGACCACGGACATGGTCGCGGACGCCTTGGCGCGCCGCCGCCTCGGGTACGGACGGGGCGCCCGGATGAAGTTCGAGCGCGACGAGGTCACCTTCCTCGGCGGCGTCCGGCACGGCCGCACCCTGGGCTCCCCGGTCGCGATCATGGTCGGCAACACCGAGTGGCCCAAGTGGGAGAAGGTGATGGCCGCCGACCCGGTCGACGCCGACGAACTCGCCGCACTCGCCCGCAACGCCCCGCTGACCCGGCCCCGCCCCGGCCACGCCGACCTGGCCGGCATGCAGAAGTACGGCTTCGACGAGGCACGGCCCGTACTCGAGCGGGCCAGCGCCCGGGAGACCGCCGCACGCGTCGCCCTCGGCACCGTCGCCCGCTCCTACCTGAAGGAGACCGCCGGCATCGAGCTGGTCTCCCATGTGGTCGAACTCGGCGCCGCCCGGGCCCCGTACGGCGTGGTGCCCGTGCCCTCGGACGTGGAACGGCTCGACGCCGACCCCGTGCGCTGCCTCGACACCGCGGCGAGCGAGGCGATGGTCGGCGAGATCGACCAGGCGCACAAGGACGGCGACACCCTCGGTGGCGTCGTCGAGGTCCTCGCCTACGGCGTGCCCGTTGGCCTCGGCTCGCACGTGCACTGGGACCGGCGCCTGGACGCCCGGCTGGCCGGCGCGCTGATGGGCATCCAGGCCATCAAGGGCGTCGAACTCGGCGACGGCTTCGACCTCGCCCGCGTCCCCGGCTCCCAGGCGCACGACGAGATCACCCGCACCGACCAGGGCATCCGCCGCACCTCCGGCCGCTCCGGTGGCACCGAGGGGGGCCTGTCCACCGGCGAACTGCTGCGGGTGCGCGCGGCGATGAAGCCCATCGCCACCGTGCCCCGCGCCCTGGCGACCGTGGACGTCAGCACCGGCGAGCCCACCGTCGCCCACCACCAGCGTTCCGACGTGTGCGCCGTGCCCGCCGCGGGCATCGTCGCCGAGGCCATGACCGCCCTGGTCCTCGCCGACGCGGTGGCCGAGAAGTTCGGCGGCGACAGCGTCGCCGAGACCCGCCGCAACGTCACTGGCTACCTCGACCACCTGGAGATCCGGTGACCGGGCCCGCCGTCGTCCTCATCGGCCCGCCCGGCGCCGGCAAGTCCACCGTCGCCGCCGTCCTCGCCGCACGCCTCCAGCTCGCCCTCCGCGACACCGACGACGACGTCGTACGGCAGGCCGGCAAGGAGATCCCCGAGATCTTCTTCGACGACGGCGAACCCCACTTCCGCGCCCTCGAACGCGCCGCCGTCGCCGCCGCGCTGGCCGAACACGACGGCGTGCTCTCGCTCGGCGGCGGCGCGGTCCTCGCCGAGGAGACCCGCGCGCTGCTCGCCGGGCTGCCCGTCGTCTTCCTCGACATGTCCCTCGCCTCGGCGGTGCGCCGGGTCGGTCTCGACGCGCCCCGCCCGCTGCTCACCGTCAACCCGCGCAAGCAGTGGCGCGAGCTGATGGAGAAGCGTCGCCCCCTCTACACCGAGGTCGCCCGCGCCGTCGTCGGCACGGACGACCGCACCCCCGAAGAGGTCGCGCAGGCCGTCCTCGACGCATTGGAGCTCAAGCAGGCATGAACACCGACGACACGCAGCGGATCACCGTCGGCGACAGTGCGGGGACCGAGCCCTACGACGTGCTCATCGGCCGGCAGCTGCTCGGCGAACTCCCGAAGCTGATCGGGGAGAAGGCGAAGAGGGTCGCCGTCATCCACCCCGAAGCGCTCGCCGAGACCGGCGAGGTGCTCCGGCAGGACCTCGCCGACCAGGGCTACGAAGCGGTCGCCGTCCAGGTGCCGAACGCTGAGGAGGCCAAGACCGCCGAGGTCGCCGCCTACTGCTGGAAAGCCCTGGGGCAGACCGGCTTCACCCGCACCGACGTCATCGTCGGCGTCGGCGGCGGTGCCACCACCGACCTGGCGGGCTTCGTCGCCGCCAGCTGGCTGCGCGGCGTGCGCTGGATCGCCGTGCCCACCACCGTGCTCGGCATGGTCGACGCCGCCGTCGGCGGGAAGACCGGCATCAACACCGCCGAGGGCAAGAACCTCGTCGGCGCCTTCCACCCGCCCGCCGGCGTGCTGTGCGACCTCGCCGCCCTGGAGTCCCTGCCCGTCCACGACTACGTCAGCGGACTCGCCGAGATCATCAAGGCCGGCTTCATCGCCGACCCGGTCATCCTCGACCTCATCGAGAAGGACCCGGAGGCCGCCCGCACCCCCGCCGGGCCGCACACCACCGAACTGCTGCGCCGCTCCATCCAGGTCAAGGCGGACGTCGTCTCCGGCGACCTCAAGGAGTCCGGCCGCCGCGAGATCCTCAACTACGGCCACACCCTCGCGCACGCCATCGAGAAGAACGAGCGCTACGAGTGGCGGCACGGCGCCGCCGTCGCCGTCGGCATGGTCTTCGCCGCCGAACTCGGCCGGATCGCCGGCCGGCTGGACGACGCCACCGCCGACCGGCACCGCGCGGTCCTCACCTCCGTCGGACTGCCCGTCACCTACCGCGGCGACCAGTGGCCCCGGCTGCTGGAGACCATGAGGGTCGACAAGAAGTCCCGCGGCGACCTGCTGCGCTTCATCGTCCTGGAGGGTCTCGCACGACCCTCCGTGCTCGAAGGCCCCGATCCGGCGATGCTGCTGGCCGCGCACGCGGAGATCGCCGCGTGAGCCCCGCGCGCGAGGTGCTCGTCCTCAACGGGCCGAACCTCGGCCGTCTCGGCTCCCGTGAACCCGACGTCTACGGCACCACCTCCTACGCCGGGCTGGTGCGCCGCTGCACCGAACTGGGCGAAGAACTGGGCCTGGCGGTGGAGGTGCGGGAGACCAACGACGAGGGGGAGATGATCCGCTGGCTGCACGAGGCCGCGGACCGCGCCACGCCTGTGGCGCTCAATCCCGGCGCGTTCACCCACTACTCGTACGGCATGCGGGACGCCGCCGCGCAGCGCACCGCGCCGCTGGTCGAGGTGCACCTCTCCAACCCGCACGCCCGGGAGGAGTTCCGGCACACCTCGGTCGTGGCGGCCGTGGCCGACGGCACGGTCGCCGGCTTCGGCATCGGCTCCTACGAACTCGCACTGCGCGCCCTCGCGGACCTGCTCCGCGACTGACCGCGCCGCACGTGACCCCGGCCGGCGCGGCGGCCGGAAGGGCGCCCGCCCACACGCGCGGGCGACGGGGGAGGGTACCGTTCGGTATCTGACAATCAAACACCTGTGACAATCACAGAGATGACGAACAGGGGAGCGGATGCAGCAGTACGGGACGCAGCAGCCGTTTCCACCGTCGGGGCCGCCCGCGCCGGGTCACCCGCACGGCGGACAGGTGCCGCACCCCGGCCACCCGCCCGTGCCGCCGCCACCCCAGCCCCGCTGGGCCGGCGCACCTGCGCAGCCCCCGCCGCCGCCCGCCCCCGCCCCGCCGGCCGCCGACGGCGCCACCGGCCACGTACGTTTGCCCGCCGGCGACCCCGTCCCGTTGCCGCCTCCCGGCCGTGACCCCGCAGCGCTGGACGCCGCCCGCGCGGCGGTCGCCGTGCTGCTCATCGGGCCCGCCGGCGCGGGCAAGACCACCGTGGCGCGCCACTGGGCCGACCGCCGGCCCGTCCCGACCGCGCACATCAGCCTCGACGACGTCCGCGAATGGGTCCGGTCCGGCTTCGCCGACCCCCAGTCCGGCTGGAACGACCACTCCGAGGCGCAGTACCGGCTCGCCCGCCGCACCTGCGGATTCGCCGCCCGCAACTTCCTGGCCAACGGCATCTCCTGCATCCTCGACGACGCCGTCTTCCCCGACCGTCCGGTCGTCGGCCTCGGCGGCTGGAAGCGCCACGTCGGGCCCGGGCTCATCCCGGTCGTGGTCCTTCCCGGTCTGGACGTCGTGCTGGAACGCAACGCCGAACGCACCGGAAACCGGCGGCTCAGCGACGAGGAGGTCGCCCACATCCACGGCCGCATGGCCGGCTGGTACGGCTCCGGGCTCCCCATCATCGACAACTCCCGGCAGGACGTCGCCACCACCGCGCGGATGCTGGACGACGTGGTCGCCCGCAGCCTGGCCAGCCCGCCCTCCTGGTAGCCGCGCGCTCCGGGGCCTCAGCGTCCGTCGCCCGCACGGCCCCTCCCGGACGGCCCCGCGCCGCCGTGAACCGTAGGCTCGCGGTATGTCCGACGTGCACCTGCTCCGGCGCTCCCGACTGCGGGAGCGCTGCGCGGCGCACGGCGGCGCGGCGTGCGCGGTCCTCGTCACCCGCGCGGCCAACGTCCGCTACCTGACCGGCAGCGCCGTCCCGGGCGCCGTGCTGCTCCTCGCCCCCGGCGCAGGCGACACGCTCGTCGTCCCGGCCGGCCTCGCCCCCGCCGGTCAGCCCCCCGCCGGTCAGCCCGTCGCCGGGGAGCGCAGCCTCCAGCTGCGCGGCCCGGCCGCCGCCGACGAGGACGGCGCGGTCACCGCCGCCGCCCTCGCGGCCCGGGCCGGAGCGGACTCGCTGGCCGTCGAGGAGCACGACCTGACCGTGGCCCGCCACCGTGCTCTGGCCACCGCCGCCCCCGGCCTCGGCCTGACCGCGCTGACCTGCACCGTCGAACAGCAGCGGCTGGTGAAGGACGAGGAGGAGATCGCCGCGCTCCGGATCGCCGCGGAGATCACCGACCACGCCCTCGGCGAACTGCTCGAGTCGATCCTCGTCGGCCGTACCGAACGTCACCTCGCCCTGGAACTCGAACGCCGCCTCATCGACCACGGCGCCGAGGGCCCGGCCTTTCCCACCTCCGTGGCCACCGGCGGCCACGCCGGTCTCGCCGGCCACCTGCCCACCGACCGGCGCGTCGAGGAGGGCGACTTCCTGTCGGTGTGCCTCGGCGCCCGCTACCGCGGCTACCGCTGCCGGATCGGGCGCACCTTCGTCATCGGGACGGCCCCCTCCGACTGGCAGATCGAGCTGTACGAGCTGGTCTTCGCCGCTCAGCGCGCCGGGCGGGAGGCGCTGCTGCCCGGCACCCCCTGCCGCGAGGTCGACCGCGTCACCCGCCAGGTCCTCGACGCCGGCGGATACGGCGACGCCCTCGGACCCGCCACCGGCCACGGGGTCGGACTGGAAATCGGAGAGGACCCTCGGCTGGCCCCCGCCGTCATGAGTAAACTGGACGATCGTGTGCCGGTCACCGTCGAACCGGGAGTCCACCTCCCGGGACGGGGCGGAGTCCGGCTCGACGACACACTCGTCGTCCGCCCGCAGGCGGACGGCGGGCCCGAGTTGCTCACGATCACGACCAAGGAGCTGCTGGCCCTGTAGTGCTGGGCCCGCGCTCGCGCACCCGCAGCAGTCTGTAGGAGATTCCGCCACCGTGGCCACCACGAACGACCTCAAGAACGGCATGGTGCTCAAGCTCGAAGGCGACCAGCTCTGGTCCGTCGTCGAGTTCCAGCACGTCAAGCCCGGCAAGGGCCCCGCTTTCGTCCGCACCAAGCTGAAGAACGTGCTCTCCGGCAAGACCGTCGACAAGACGTTCAACGCCGGCACGAAGGTCGAGACGGCCACCGTGGACCGCCGCGGCATGCAGTTCTCGTACATGGACGGCGAGTACTTCGTCTTCATGGACATGGACACCTTCGACCAGATCCACATCACCCGCGAGGTCGTCGGTACCGCCGCGAACTACCTCATCGAGGGCTTCGAGGCCACCGTGGCGATGTACCAGGGCAACCCGCTCTTCGTGGAGCTGCCCGCCGCCGTCGAGCTGGTCATCGAGCACACCGAGCCCGGTGTGCAGGGCGACCGCTCCACCGGCGGTTCCAAGCCCGCCCGCCTGGAGACCGGTTACGAGGTCGGCGTGCCCCTGTTCATCACCACGGGTGAGAAGATCAAGGTCGACACCCGCACCGGCGACTACCTCGGCCGGGTGAACAGCTAACCGTGGCAGCCCGCAACAAGGCGCGGAAACGCGCCTTCCAGATCCTCTTCGAGGCCGACCAGCGCGGCAGCGCCGTGACGGACGTCCTCGCCGACTGGATCCGGCATGCGCGGTCCGACCCCCGGCAGCCGCCGGTCGGCGAGTACACCATGGAGCTGGTCGAGGGGTACGCCGAGCACGCGGAGCGCATCGACGAGCTCCTGTCGACCTACTCGGTGGGCTGGACCCTGGACCGCATGCCGGACGTGGACCGCAGCATCCTGCGACTCGGCGCGTACGAGCTGCTGTGGTCGGAGGAGACGCCCGACGCGGTCGTGCTGGACGAGGCCGTGCAGCTCGCGAAGGAGTTCTCCACCGACGACTCGCCGTCGTTCGTCAACGGGCTCCTCGGCCGGCTGAAGGACCTCGGCCCGAGCCTGCGCCGCTGACGGGAGCACGGAGGCCGTCACACGCCGCACCGGATACGCGTGGGGCCCGGGAAGCCACCGGCTTCCCGGGCCCCACGGTGTCTGCTCAGGCCTCCTCGTGCGAGACCGCGCGCCGCGCGTCCGCGTCCAGCACGCCCCAGCTGATCAGCTGCTCGGTCAGCACCGAGGGGGACTGGTCGTAGATCACCGCGAGAGTGCGCAGGTCGTCCTGCCGGATCGACAGGACCTTGCCGTTGTAGTCACCGCGCTGGCTCTGGATGGTGGCCGCGTACCGCTGCAGCGGGCCGGCCTTCTCCGCCGGCACGTGGGCCAGCCGCTCCAGGTCGAGCACCAGCTTCGGCGGCGGCTCTGCGGCCCCGCCCGGCGTGGTGCCCGGAAGCAGCTCCTGCACCGGGACGCCGTAGAAGTCCGCCAGCTCGGCGAGACGCTGCACGGTCACGGCGCGGTCGCCGCGCTCGTACGAGCCGACCACGACGGCCTTCCAGCGCCCCTGGGACTTCTCCTCGACACCATGGAGCGAGAGGCCTTGCTGAGTGCGGATGGCCCGGAGCTTGGCTCCGAGCTGTTTGGCGTATTCGCTGGACATAGGGCTCCCCGGACGAAGTCTTGGTAACTCACTGTGAGATTACGCAGCGTAATGTGCGCCGTCAAGCCGAACGGAGCCCGCTGCGTCCGATCAGGTCGAATACCCGCCCCCGACAGGACAGCGCCGGCAGGGCTGCTACTCTGGGCGGCGCACAACCTCAGACGTCCTTTAAGAACCGTCCCGTGAGGCGGAGAAGGAGGTCCTTTTCGCATGGACACCACCACCGGTCCGACGGCGGCTGGCGACGACGGCCCCGACGAACGCCCCCCAGCGCCGCGCCCCGTCCTCGAGGCGCCGGACATCGCGCGGGTCCTCACCCGCATTGCGCACGAGATCGTCGAACGCGCCAAGGGCGCCGACGACGTCGTGCTGCTCGGCATCCCCACCCGCGGCGTCTTCCTCGCCCGCAGGCTGGCCGCCAAGCTCGAGGAGATCACCGGCCGCACCGTGCCCGTCGGCTCCCTCGACATCACCATGTACCGCGACGACCTGCGGATGCGGCCCGCGCGCGCCCTCGCGCGCACCGAGATCCCCGCGGACGGCGTCGACGGACGTCTCGTCGTCCTTGTCGACGACGTGCTCTTCTCCGGCCGCACCATCCGCGCCGCGCTCGACGCCCTCGGCGACATCGGACGGCCGCGCGCCGTGCAGCTCGCCGTGCTCGTGGACCGCGGCCACCGTGAGCTGCCGATCCGCGCCGACTACGTGGGCAAGAACCTCCCCACCTCGCTGCGGGAGACCGTCAGAGTCCAGCTCACCGAGGAGGACGGCCGCGACGGCGTGCTCCTGGGCACCCGCGCGCCCGCCCCGGCCCGCGAGCGCTAGCACCCCGCCGAACGCCTCCCCCGGACGGCGCGCGGCCCACCCACGCCCCGCGCTGCCCGCAACCGCTCCGCCCGGCACCTCCTCACCCAGACAAGGCAACCGATGAAGCGTCATCTCATCTCGGCCGCCGACCTCACCCGCGACGACGCCGTACTGATCCTCGACACCGCCGAGGAACTCGCCCGCGTCGCGGACCGGCCGGTCAAGAAGCTCCCCACGTTGCGCGGCCGCACCGTGGTCAACCTCTTCTTCGAGGACTCCACCCGCACCCGGATCTCCTTCGAGGCCGCGGCCAAGCGGCTGTCCGCCGACGTCATCAACTTCTCCGCCAAGGGCTCCTCGGTCTCCAAGGGCGAATCCCTCAAGGACACAGCGCTCACCCTGGAGGCCATGGGCGCCGACGCCGTCGTCATCCGCCACCACGACTCCGGCGCCCCGCACCGCCTCGCCACCTCCGGATGGATCGGCGGCAGCGTCGTCAACGCCGGCGACGGCACCCACGAGCACCCCACGCAGGCGCTGCTCGACGCCTTCACCATGCGCCGCCGCCTGACCGAGGGCGACGGCACCGGACGCGATCTGGCCGGACGCCACATCACCGTCGTCGGCGACATCCTGCACAGCCGCGTCGCCCGCTCCAACGTCCACCTGCTCAGCACGCTCGGCGCACACGTCACCCTCGTCGCGCCGCCCACGCTGGTCCCGGTCGGCGTCGAGCACTGGCCCTGCGAGGTCAGCTACGACCTGGACGCCGTCCTGGACAAGACCGACGCCGTGATGATGCTGCGCGTCCAGCGCGAACGGATGAACGCCGCCTTCTTCCCCACCGAGCGCGAGTACGCCCGTCGCTACGGCCTCGACGGGCAGCGCATGGCGCGGATGCCGGCCCATGCCCTGGTGATGCACCCCGGCCCGATGAACCGCGGCATGGAGATCACCGCCGACGTCGCCGACTCCCCGCGCTGCACCGCCGTCGAGCAGGTCACCAACGGCGTCAGCATCCGGATGGCCGTCCTCTACCTGCTGCTCGGCGGCAGCGTGCCCGCCGTCGCCACCCAGCCCAGCACGACACCGCCAGCACCCACCGCCGAGGAGAACGACCGATGAGCAAGACCCTGATCCGCGGCGCCCGCGTTCTCGGCGGTGAGCCGGCCGACGTACTGATCGAGGACGGCAGGATCGCCGCCACCGGCACCGGCCTGGACGGCACCGGCGCGCGGGTGATCGACGCCGACGGGCAGATCCTGCTCCCCGGCCTCGTCGACCTGCACACCCACCTGCGCGAACCCGGCCGGGAGGACTCCGAGACCGTCCTCACCGGCACCCGGGCGGCGGCCATGGGCGGTTTCACCGCCGTGCACGCCATGGCCAACACCTTCCCCGTCGCCGACACCGCCGGCGTGGTCGAGCAGGTGTGGCGCCTCGGCCGCGAGTCGGGCTACTGCGACGTGCAGCCCGTCGGCGCCGTCACGGTCGGCCTGGAGGGCAAGCAGCTGGCCGAACTGGGCGCCATGCACGACTCCGCCGCCGGCGTCCGCGTCTTCTCCGACGACGGCAAGTGCGTCGACGACGCCGTGATCATGCGCCGGGCACTGGAGTACGTGAAGGCGTTCGACGGCGTCGTTGCCCAGCACGCCCAGGAGCCGCGGCTCACCGAGGGCGCCCAGATGAACGAGGGCGTCGTCTCCGCCGAGCTCGGCCTCGGCGGCTGGCCGGCCGTCGCCGAGGAGTCGATCATCGCGCGGGACGTGCTGCTCGCCGCCCACGTCGGCTCCCGGGTGCACATCTGCCACCTCTCCACCGCGGGCTCGGTGGAGATCGTGCGCTGGGCCAAGTCCAAGGGCTGGGACGTCACGGCCGAGGTCACCCCGCACCACCTGCTGCTCACCGACGAACTGGTCCGCTCCTACGACCCGGTCTACAAGGTCAACCCGCCGCTGCGCACCGAGGCCGATGTCCGCGCGCTGCGCGACGCGCTCGCCGACGGCACCATCGACTGCGTGGCGACCGACCACGCCCCGCACCCGCACGAGGACAAGGACTGCGAGTGGGGCGCCGCCGCCATGGGCATGGTCGGCCTGGAGACCGCCCTGTCCGTGGTGCAGCACACCATGGTCGACACCGGACTGCTGGACTGGTCCGGCGTCGCCGACCGGATGTCCTCCCGGCCCGCGGCCATCGGCCGCCTGGCCGGACAGGGCCGCCCCGTCTCACCGGGCGAGCCCGCCAACCTGACCCTCCTCGACCCGGCATACCGTGGTCAGGTGGACCCCGCGGGCTTCGCCTCGCGCAGCCGCAACACGCCCTACCAGGGCCGTGAGCTGCCCGGACGCGTCACCCACACCTTCCTGCGGGGAACGCCGACGGTCGTCGACGGAAAGCTGCAGTGAGCCCCTTGAACCACCCCAACGTCCTCACCCACCTGAACCACCTGGCCGGCCTCGCCGCGGCGGAGCCGAAGTCCCAGGAGGTGACGAACTGGCCCGCGCGCATCGGCTGGACCGTCGGGCTGCTGCTGTTCGTCGCCCTGCTGTACTGGCTGATGCGGCAGGGCTGGAAATGGCGCGGCACCCTCCAGGGCGACCTGCCGCCGCTCCCCGCCGCCCCCGCCGACACCGGCGCGGAGCGCCTGGCGCTCACCGGCCGTTACCACGGCTCGACCACCGCCGGGCAGTGGCTGGACCGCATCGTCGCCCACGGCCTCGGCGTCCGCAGCCGGGCCGAGGTGACCCTCACCGACCGGGGGCTCGACGTCCGCAGGCCCGGCGCCGAGGACTTCTTCGTCCCCGTCGGGCGGCTGCGCGGCGCACGGCTCGACAAGGGCATCGCCGGCAAGGTCCTCACCGAGGGCGGCCTGCTGGTGATCACCTGGGAGCACGGCGACCGCCGCATCGACTCCGGCTTCCGCTCCGACCGCGCCGCCGACCACCCCGCCTGGGTGGACGCGGTGAACGCCCTGACCGACGCCCAGGAGAGTGCACGATGACGACCCCCGCCCAGCGCACCCGGACCGACGGCGCGATGCTCGTCCTGGAGGACGGCCGCGTCTTCCGCGGACGCTCCTACGGCGCGGTGGGGGAGACCTTCGGCGAGGCCGTCTTCAACACCGGCATGACCGGCTACCAGGAGACCCTCACCGACCCCTCCTACCACCGCCAGGTGGTCGTCATGACCGCCCCGCACGTCGGCAACACCGGCGTCAACGACGAGGATCCCGAGTCCGGCCGCATCTGGGTCGCCGGCTACGTGGTCCGCGACCCGGCCCGGGTGCCCTCCAACTGGCGCTCGGTACGCAGCCTCGACGAGGAGCTGACCGCCCAGGGGGTCGTGGGCATCAGCGGCATCGACACCCGCGCGCTCACCCGTCACCTGCGCGAACGCGGCGCGATGCGCGTCGGCATCTTCTCCGGCACCGCGCTGGGCGAGGAGGCCGCGCTGCTGGAGAGGGTGCGGTCCGCGCCGCAGATGAAGGGCGCCGACCTGTGCGGCGAGGTCGCCACCGACGCGGCGTACGTCGTCCCCGCCCAGGGCGCGAAACGTTTCACCGTCGCCGCCGTCGACCTCGGGATCAAGGGCATGACCCCCTACCGGATGGCCGAACGCGGCATCGAGGTCCACGTCCTCCCCGCGACGGCCACCCTGGACGAGATCTACTCCGTCGAGCCCGACGGCGTGTTCTTCTCCAACGGCCCCGGCGACCCCGCCACCGCCGAACACCCCGTCGCGCTGATGCGCGGCGTGCTCGAGCGCCGGACCCCGCTCTTCGGCATCTGCTTCGGCAACCAGATCCTCGGCCGGGCCCTGGGCTTCGGCACCTTCAAGCTCAAGTACGGCCACCGCGGCATCAACCAGCCCGTCCAGGAACGCACCGGTGAGGGCACCTGGACCGGCGGCAAGGTCGAGGTGACCGCGCACAACCACGGCTTCGCCGTCGACGCCCCGCTCGACGGACCCGCCGACACCCCGTACGGGCGGGCCGAGGTCTCCCACCGCTGCCTCAACGACGACGTCGTCGAAGGTCTGCGCCTCCTCGACCGCCCCGCCTTCAGCGTCCAGTACCACCCCGAAGCGGCCGCCGGCCCCCACGACGCCGCCTACCTCTTCGACCGCTTCGTGACCCTTATGGAGGGCCAGCGTGCCTAAGCGCACCGACATCGCCTGCGTCCTGGTCATCGGCTCCGGCCCGATCGTGATCGGCCAGGCCGCCGAGTTCGACTACTCCGGCACCCAGGCGTGCCGGGTCCTGAAGTCCGAGGGCCTGCGCGTCGTCCTGGTGAACTCCAACCCGGCGACGATCATGACCGACCCGGAGATCGCCGACGCCACCTACGTCGAGCCGATCACCCCCGAGTTCGTCGAGCGGATCATCGCCAAGGAACGGCCCGACGCACTGCTGCCCACCCTCGGGGGGCAGACCGCGCTCAACACCGCCATCGCCCTGCACGACTCCGGGGTGCTCGCCGAGTACGGCGTCGAGCTGATCGGCGCCGAGGTCGACGCCATCCACAAGGGCGAGGACCGCGACCGCTTCAAGGAGGTCGTCGAGGCGGTCCGCGCGAAGACCGGACACGGAGAGTCCGCCCGGTCGGTCATCTGCCACACCATGGACGACGTCCTCGCCGGGGTGGACACCCTCGGCGGCTACCCCGTCGTCGTCCGGCCGTCCTTCACCATGGGCGGCGCCGGATCCGGCTTCGCCCACGACGAGGACGAGCTGCGCCGCATCGCCGGCCAGGGCCTGACGCTCTCCCCGACCACCGAGGTGCTCCTGGAGGAGTCCATCCTCGGCTGGAAGGAGTACGAGCTGGAGCTGATGCGCGACCGGCACGACAACGTCGTGGTGGTCTGCTCCATCGAGAACTTCGACCCGATGGGCGTGCACACCGGCGACTCCCTCACCGTCGCGCCCGCGATGACCCTGACCGACCGCGAGTACCAGATCCTGCGCGACGTCGGCATCGCCGTCATCCGCGAGGTCGGCGTGGACACCGGCGGCTGCAACATCCAGTTCGCCGTCAACCCCGAGGACGGCCGGGTCGTCGTCATCGAGATGAACCCGCGCGTCTCACGGTCCTCCGCCCTCGCCTCCAAGGCCACCGGCTTCCCCATCGCGAAGATCGCCGCACGGCTCGCCATCGGCTACACCCTGGACGAGATCCCCAACGACATCACGGAGAAGACACCGGCGTCGTTCGAGCCGACCCTCGACTACGTCGTCGTCAAGGCGCCGCGCTTCGCGTTCGAGAAGTTCCCCGCCGCCGACAGCACGCTGACCACCACCATGAAGTCGGTCGGCGAGGCCATGGCCATCGGCCGCAACTTCCCCGAGGCCCTCAACAAGGCGCTGCGCTCCCTGGAGAAGACGGGCTCCCAGTTCGACTTCACCGGCGCGCCCGGCGACAAGAAGGCCCTCCTCGCCGAGGCCGCACGCCCCACCGACGGCCGGATCAACACCGTCATGGACGCCATCCGGGCGGGTGCCACACAGCAGGAGGTCTTCGACGCCACGAAGATCGACCCCTGGTTCACCGACCAGCTCTTCCTCATTCACGAGATCGCCCAGGAGGTCGCCGCCGCCGAACGCCTCGACGCCGGTCTCCTCGACCACGCCAAGCGGCACGGCTTCTCCGACGCCCAGATCGCCGCCGTCCGCGGCCTGCGCGAGGACGTCGTCCGCGAGGTGCGGCACGCGCTCGGCGTCCGCCCGGTCTACAAGACCGTCGACACCTGCGCCGCCGAGTTCGCCGCCCGCACCCCGTACTTCTACTCCTCCTACGACGAGGAGACCGAGGTCGCGCCCCGCGAGAAGCCGGCCGTGATCATCCTCGGCTCCGGTCCCAACCGGATCGGCCAGGGCATCGAGTTCGACTACTCCTGCGTCCACGCCTCCTTCGCCCTGCACGACGCGGGCTACGAGACCGTCATGGTCAACTGCAACCCGGAGACCGTCTCCACCGACTACGACACCTCCGACCGGCTCTACTTCGAGCCGCTCACCCTGGAGGACGTCCTGGAGATCGTGCACGCGGAACAGCAGGCCGGACCGGTCGCGGGCGTCGTCGTGCAGCTCGGCGGCCAGACCCCGCTCGGGCTCGCCCAGGCGCTCAAGGACAACGGGGTGCCCATCGTCGGCACCTCCCCGGAGGCCATCAACCTCGCCGAGGAGCGCGGAGCCTTCGGCCGCGTCCTCACCGACGCCGGCCTGCCCGCCCCCAAGTACGGCACCGCCTACTCCTTCGACGAGGCCAAGGGCATCGCCGCCGAGATCGGCTACCCGGTCATGGTGCGGCCCTCCTACGTCCTCGGCGGACGCGGCATGGAGATCGTCTACGACGAGACCTCCCTCGCCGAGTACCTCACCCGGCACGCCGGACTGATCTCCGAACACCCGGTGCTGGTGGACCGGTTCCTCGACGACGCCATCGAGATCGACGTGGACGCCCTCTACGACGGCCACGAGCTCTACCTCGGCGGCGTCATGGAGCACATCGAGGAGGCCGGCATCCACTCCGGCGACTCCGCCTGCGCGCTGCCGCCCATCACCCTCGGTGGCCACGACATCAAGCGCCTCCGCATCTCCACCGAGGCCATCGCGGCCGGAGTCGGCGTGCGCGGACTGATCAACATCCAGTTCGCCATGGCCGGCGACATCCTCTACGTGCTGGAGGCCAACCCGCGCGCCTCGCGCACCGTGCCCTTCACCTCCAAGGCCACCGCGGTGCCGCTGGCCAAGGCCGCCGCCCGCATCTCGCTGGGCGCCACCGTGGCCGAGCTGCGCGCCGAGGGGATGCTGCCGGCCGAGGGCGACGGCGGCACCCTGCCGATGGACGCGCCGATCTCCGTCAAGGAGGCCGTCATGCCGTGGACGCGCTTCCGCGACGTGCACGGCCGGGGCGTGGACACCATCCTCGGCCCGGAGATGCGGTCCACCGGCGAGGTGATGGGCATCGACTCCGTCTTCGGCACCGCCTACGGCAAGTCGCAGGCCGCCGCCTACGGCGCGCTGCCCACCAAGGGCCGTGCGTTCGTCTCGGTCGCCAACCGCGACAAGCGGTCGCTGATCTTCCCCGCCCGGGAACTGGTCGCGCTCGGCTTCGAACTGCTCGCCACCTCCGGCACGGCCGAGGTCCTGCGGCGCAACGGCATGCATGCCACCGTGGTGCGCAAGCACAGCGAGGGGGAGGGTCCGAACGGCGAGAAGACCATCGTCCAGCTCATCCACGACGGCCAGGTCGACCTCATCGTCAACACCCCCTACGGCACCGGCGGCCGCCTGGACGGCTACGACATCCGCACCGCCGCCGTCGCCCGCTCCGTGCCCTGCCTCACCACGGTCCAGGCGCTTGCCGCCGCCGTGCAGGGCATCGACGCGCTCGGCAGGGGAGAGGTCGGAGTCCGCTCCCTCCAGGAGCACGCCGGCCACCTGACCGCCGCCCGCGGCGCCTGAGGGGGGGGACATGTACCGACTGCTCTTCCGCACGGTCCTGAGCCGGATGGACGCCGAGCGCGCCCATCACCTGGCCACCACCTGGATCGCCCTCGCGGCCCGCGTCCCCGTGCTGCGCACCTTCCTCGCCGCCTACCTCGCGCCGCGCCGCCGCGCGCTGCGCACCGAGGCGCTGGGCCTGCGCATGCACGGCCCGTTCGGGCTCGCCGCGGGCTTCGACAAGAACGCCACCCTCATCGACGGTATGGCGATGCTCGGCTTCGACCACGTCGAGACCGGCACCGTGACGGCGCGGCCGCAGCCCGGGAACCCCGGGCCGCGGCTGTTCCGCCTGGTCCCGGACCGTGCGCTGGTCAACCGCATGGGGTTCAACAACGACGGCTCGGCGTCCGTCGCCGCACGCCTGGCCCGCCGCGCCGCCCGCGGCCCGGCGTTCCGCACCGCCGTCGGTGTCAACATCGGCAAGACCAAGGCCGTCCCCGAGGCGGAGGCCGTCGCGGACTACGTCACCTCGGCCGAGCGACTGGCGCCCCACGCCGACTACCTGGTCGTCAACGTCTCCTCGCCCAACACCCCCGGGCTCCGGAACCTGCAGGCCGCAGAGCAGCTCCGCCCGCTGCTGGCGGCCGTACGGGAGGCCGCCGACCGGACGGTGCCGGGCCGCCGGGTGCCGCTGCTGGTCAAGATCGCCCCCGACCTGGCCGACGAGGACGTCGACGCGGTCGCCGACCTCGCCCTCGACCTGGGGCTGGACGGCATCATCGCCACCAACACCACCGTCGCCCGCGACGGCCTCGGGCCCACCGCCGACCCGGCCGTCGTCGCCGAGACCGGCGGCCTGTCCGGCGCTCCCCTGAAGCGGCGCTCCCTGGAGGTGCTGCGCCGCCTGTACGAGCGGGTCGGCGACCGCATCGTCCTGGTCGGCGTGGGGGGCGTCGAGGATGCCGAGGACGTCTGGCGGCGCATCCTCGCCGGCGCCACCCTGGTCCAGGGCTACAGCGCGTTCGTCTACCGTGGCCCGCTGTGGTGCCGCTCGGTCCACAAGGGCCTGGCCGCCCGCCTCGCCGCCAGCCCGCACGCCACCCTCGCCGAAGCCGTCGGCGCAGACACCCGGAAGGCCACCCCATGAGCCCCGCATCCGCCCGGGAACCCTTCGGCGCCCGCCTCCGCGCTGCGATGGACGCCCGCGGCCCGCTCTGCGTCGGTATCGACCCGCACCCCTCGCTGCTCGCCTCCTGGGGCCTGGCCGACGACGTCGGCGGCCTGGAGACCTTCACCCGCACCGTGGTCGAGGCGCTCGCCGACCGCGTCGCCGTGCTCAAGCCGCAGTCCGCGTTCTTCGAGCGCTTCGGCTCCCGCGGCGTCGCCGTCCTCGAACGCGCGGTGGCCGAGGCCCGCGGCGCCGGAGCGCTGGTGATCACCGACGCCAAGCGGGGCGACATCGGCTCCACCATGGCCGCCTACGCCGCCGCCTACCTGGAGAAGGGCTCCCCGCTGTTCTCCGACGCCGTCACCGTCAGCCCCTACCTCGGCCTCGGTGCGCTGCGGCCCGCCCTGGAGGCGGCCCGGGAGAACGGATGCGGCGTCTTCGTCCTGGCCCTCACCTCCAATCCGGAGGGCGCCGAGGTGCAGCACGCCCGCGGCGAGGACGGCCGCACCGTCGCCGCGGCCGTGCTGGAGCAGCTCCGTGCGGAGAACGCCGGGGCGGAGCCGTTCGGCTCGTTCGGCGCGGTCGTCGGCGCCACTCTCGGCGACGTCCCGGAGCGTCTCGGCGCGCCGCTCGCGATCAACGGGCCGCTGCTGGCGCCCGGGATCGGCGCACAGGGCGCCGCCGCCGAGGACCTGCCCCGGGTCTTCGGGGCCGCCGCCTCCCACGTGCTGCCCAGCGTGAGCCGTGGTGTGCTGCGGCACGGGCCCGGGGTGGAGGCCCTGCGTGCGGCCGCCGCGACACAGGCGGAGGAGCTCGCCCGCTTCCTCTCCTGAGTCATTCTGTGGTGATATGTCCGTAAATGCCCCCAGGGGAATCAAGCTGACCAGGACTTTTCCGCAGTTATCGCTGACTGGAGCGCCCTCGGCCGCTAGTCTCCGTCGGGAGCACGTAGAAGTGGAGCCTCCCCAGGTCCGAAGGGGCAGGGGGGCGCGTTGCTCGGTGCTCCGCGGGTGCGGAGCCGCCAGGCTCCACACCGATCCATATCCGACAGTTCGACATCCGAGGTGACGTAGGCGTGGCTCTTCCGCCCCTTACCCCTGAACAGCGCGCAGCCGCGCTCGAGAAGGCCGCCGCGGCTCGCCGGGAGCGCGCCGAGGTCAAGAACCGGCTGAAGCACTCCGGCGCTTCCCTCCACGAAGTCATCAAGCAGGGCCAGGAGAACGACGTCATCGGCAAGATGAAGGTCAGCGCCCTCCTGGAGAGCCTGCCCGGCGTCGGCAAGGTCCGCGCCAAGCAGATCATGGAGCGACTGGGCATCTCCGAGAGCCGCCGCGTGCGCGGTCTCGGGTCCAACCAGATCGCGGCCCTGGAGCGCGAGTTCGGCAGCGCCTGAATCCCCACGTTTTCCGCCCCGGCGGGAAACCTGGATAATCGCTCCATGGCTCATCGTCCGCGGCTGACCGTGCTCTCCGGCCCCTCCGGGGTCGGCAAGAGCACGGTCGTCGCCCATCTGCGCAAAGAACACCCCGAGGTCTGGCTCTCGGTCTCCGCCACCACCCGTGCTCCCCGCCCCGGCGAGAAGCACGGCGTGCAGTACTTCTTCGTCGAAGACGAGGAGTTCGACAAGCTCGTCGCCAACGGCGAACTGCTGGAGTGGGCCGAGTTCGCGGGCAACCGCTACGGCACGCCCCGGCGCGCCGTGCTGGACCGGCTGGAGGCCGGCGAGTCGGTGCTCCTGGAGATCGACCTCCAGGGCGCCCGGCTGGTCCGGTCCTCCATGCCCGAGGCCCGGCTGGTCTTCCTGGCCCCGCCGAGCTGGGAGGAGCTGGTGCGCAGACTCACCGGCCGCGGCACCGAGGCGCCCGAGGTGATCGAACGCCGGCTGGCCGCCGCCCGCACCGAGCTGGCGGCCGAGTCGGAGTTCGACACCACCCTGGTCAACACCTCCGTCCAGGACGTCTCCGCCGAGCTGCTAGCCTTGATGAACGACGAGTGACCTCAGCGGCGCCTGCCCGTGCAGACGGGAGAACCGCCCGCCACTCGTGAACCACCCTCGACACTCCGGAAGGTTTCAGCGTGTCCTCTTCCCTCACCGCGCCCGAGGGCATCATCAACCCGCCGATCGACGAGCTGCTCGAGGCCACCGACTCGAAGTACAGCCTGGTGATCTACGCCGCCAAGCGCGCCCGCCAGATCAACGCGTACTACTCGCAGCTCGGCGAGGGCCTGCTGGAGTACGTCGGCCCGCTGGTGGACACCCACGTCCACGAGAAGCCGCTCTCCATCTCGCTGCGGGAGATCAACGCGGGTCTCCTCACCTCCGAGGCCGTGGACGGCCCGGTCACCCCGTAGACGCGGCAGACACCAGGGGCCCGGCAGCGCGGCTGCCGGGCCCCTGGTGTGTCATGGAAACCTGACGCCGGGCGCCCGCGGACGGGCCCCGGCCGGAGCACGAGTGGGGAGCGACGATGGAGCGGGCCCGTACCGAGGTCGTGCTGGGAGTGAGCGGCGGCATCGCCGCCTACAAGGCGTGCGAGCTGCTGCGGCGCCTCACCGAGTCCGGGCACGCCGTCACCGTGGCGCCCACCGCCTCCGCCCTGCGCTTCGTCGGCGAACCGACCTGGGCGGCGCTGTCCGGCCGCCCCGCCGCCACCGAGGTCTGGGAGACGGTGCACGAGGTGCCGCACGTGCGCATCGGGCAGCGCGCCGCCCTCGTCGTCGTCGCGCCCGCCACCGCGGACCTGCTCGCGAAGGCCGCCCACGGCATGGCGGACGACCTGCTGACCAACACGCTGCTCACCGCCCGCTGCCCCGTCCTCTTCGCCCCGGCCATGCACACCGAGATGTGGGAGCACCCGGCCACCCGGGAGAACGTCGCCACGCTGCGCCGCCGCGGCTGCGTCGTCCTCGAACCGGCGGTCGGCCGCCTGACCGGCGCCGACACCGGCCGGGGCCGGCTGCCCGACCCGGACCAGATCTTCCAGGCCTGCCGGCACGTCCTGGCCCGCGGCGCCGCGCCCGCCGACCTGACCGGACGGCACGTGGTGGTCAGTGCCGGCGGTACCCGCGAGCCGCTGGACCCGGTCCGCTACCTGGGCAACCGCTCCTCCGGCAAGCAGGGCTACGCCCTCGCCCGCACGGCGGCCGCGCGCGGCGCCCGGGTCACCCTGGTCGCCGCCAACACGGCGCTGCCCGACCCCGCCGGCGTGCACGTGGTCCCCGTCGGCACCGCCGTCGAACTGCGGGAACGGGTACTCGAGGCCGCGGGCGACGCCGACGCCGTGGTGATGGCCGCCGCGGTCGCCGACTTCCGGCCCGCCGCCTACGCCACCGGGAAGATCAAGAAGCAGGAGGGCCGGGACCCCGAGCCGGTCGCCCTCGTGCGCAACCCCGACGTGCTCGCCGAAGTGGCCGGCGACCGGACCCGGCCGGGGCAGGTCGTCGTCGGGTTCGCCGCGGAGACCGACGACGTACTGGCCAACGGGCGCGCCAAGCTCGTCCGCAAGGGCTGCGACCTGCTGGTCGTCAACGAGGTGGGGGAGCGGCGCACCTTCGGCGCCGAGGAGAACGAAGCGGTGGTGCTCGGCGCCGACGGCAGCGAGACCCCGGTCCCGCACGGACCCAAGGAGGCCCTCGCCGACACGGTGTGGGACCTGGTGCGGGACCGCTTTCCGCGGTCCTGAGGTTTTCCCTGAATCATGTCGCAGTTCGAGACACCGCGATTGGATTCGGGCCGGCATGGATAAACTGGCCACGGATCGTCATCGGGCGCAGCCCCCGACGCATCCGGCCATGTTCAGCCAGCAGCCGCTGCAACCCCAGGGAGCGATGTGTCCCGCCGCCTGTTCACCTCGGAGTCCGTGACCGAGGGTCACCCCGACAAGATCGCCGACCAGATCAGCGACACCATTCTCGACGCCCTGCTCAAGGACGACCCGACCTCGCGCGTCGCCGTCGAGACGCTGATCACCACGGGCCTGGTGCACGTGGCCGGCGAGGTCACCACCAAGGCCTACGCGCCCATCGCCTCGCTGGTGCGCGGCAAGGTCCTGGAGATCGGTTACGACTCCTCGAAGAAGGGCTTCGACGGTGCGTCCTGCGGCGTGTCGGAGTCCATCGGAGCGCAGTCCCCGGACATCGCCCAGGGTGTCGACACCGCGTACGAGAAGCGTGTCGAAGGCGACGAGGACGAACTCGACAAGCAGGGCGCCGGCGACCAGGGCCTGATGTTCGGCTACGCCTGCGACGAGACGCCCGAGCTGATGCCGCTGCCCATCACCCTGGCGCACCGCCTCTCCGAGCGGCTCTCGGCCGTCCGGAAGAACGGCACCATCCCCTACCTGCGCCCCGACGGCAAGACGCAGGTCACCATCGAGTACGACGGTGACAAGGCGATCCGTCTGGACACCGTCGTGGTGTCCTCGCAGCACGCGGCGGACATCGACCTCGACTCCCTCCTCGCCCCCGACATCCGCGAGTTCGTGGTGGAGCCGGAGCTGAAGCAGCTCGTCGAGGACGGCATCAAGATCGAGACCGAGGGCTACCGGCTGCTGGTGAACCCCACCGGCCGTTTCGAGATCGGCGGCCCGATGGGCGACGCCGGGCTCACCGGCCGCAAGATCATCATCGACACCTACGGCGGCATGGCCCGCCACGGCGGCGGCGCCTTCTCCGGCAAGGACCCGTCCAAGGTCGACCGCTCCGCCGCCTACGCGATGCGCTGGGTCGCCAAGAACGTCGTCGCCGCGGGCCTCGCCACCCGCTGCGAAGTGCAGGTGGCGTACGCCATCGGCAAGGCCGAACCGGTCGGCCTCTTCGTGGAGACCTTCGGCACCGCCAAGGTCGAGGTGGAGAAGATCGAGCAGGCCATCTCGGACGTCTTCGACCTCCGCCCGGCCGCGATCATCCGCGACCTGGACCTGCTGCGCCCGATCTACGCCCAGACCGCCGCCTACGGGCACTTCGGCCGCGAGCTGCCGGACTTCACCTGGGAGCGCACCGACCGCGTCGACGCACTCCGCCAGGCCGTCGGCCTGTAACCGGCCCGCTGCCGCCCGCTCACGCCGGGGCCCGGACGTCCGCCGCGGACGTCCGGGCCCCGGCGCGTGCGGCGGCGACGCCCGGACCGGGCGCCGCCGCCGCGGCGCACGGTTCCCCCGGTCCGGCAGCCGTGATGTCCGATGTCCGAGCC
This sequence comes from Streptomyces sp. CNS606, assembly GCF_000426325.1. Classification (NCBI taxonomy): domain Bacteria; kingdom Bacillati; phylum Actinomycetota; class Actinomycetes; order Kitasatosporales; family Streptomycetaceae; genus Streptomyces; species Streptomyces sp. CNS606. The sequence continues at coordinate 19,135 of NZ_AUFD01000007.1, read as the reverse complement.
GTCTGGTAGCAAGGAAACCGTGAGCAGCGACGACGACACCGACGGCGACTCCGCGGCGCGGCCGCCGGAGCAGCTCGCCCTGCTCCGCGACACCGTCCGCCGCAGCCGGGAGCCCCGCGCCCGGCCGCGCACCTGGCGCGGCGCCGCCCTGGCGCCCGAGCGTCCCGTCGCCCGCGTCCTCGTCGACAAGGGCCTGGTCCACCTCGACCGCTACTTCGACTACGCGGTCCCCGCCGCGATGGACGACGAGGCCGTCCCCGGCGTCCGCGTCCGGGTCCGCTTCGGAGCGGGGGAGAAGCAGGGCCGGCGCGAGGGCGGCCGCCTCACCGGCGGCTTCATCGTCGACCGCGTCGAGGAGAGCGACTACCCCGGCACCCTGGCCCCTCTCGCGCAGGTGCTGTCGCCCGAGCCGGTGCTCACTCCCGGCCTGCTCGCCCTGTGCCGGACCGTCGCCGACCGGTACGCCGGTTCGCTCGCCGACGTGGTGCAGCTCGCCGTTCCGCCCCGGATGGCCCGCGCCGAGAAGGCGGCGTCACCGCCTCCCCAGCCCCCTCCGCCCGCGCCGCGGCCGGAGGGCTGGGCACGCTACCTCCGGGGGGCCGGCTTCCTCGACGCCCTCGCCCGGGGCGCGGCACCCCGCGCGGTGTGGACCGCGCTGCCCGGGCCCGGCTGGCCGGACGAACTGGCCCGGGCCGTCGCCGCCACGCTGTCCGGCGGCCGGGGAGCCCTCGCGGTCCTGCCCGACGGCCGCAGCGCCGCCCGCGCGGACGAGGCGCTCACCGCGCTGCTCGGCCCCGGCCACCACGTCATGCTCACCGCCGACGCCGGCCCGGAGGCCCGCTACCGCCGCTGGCTCGCCGTCTCCCGCGGCTCCGTGCGCGCCGTCGTCGGCACCCGCGCCGCGATGTTCGCCCCCGTCCGGGACCTCGGCCTGGCCGCACTCTGGGACGACGCCGACCCGGCCCACAGCGACGACCACGCACCCCAGCCGCACGCCCGCGAGGTACTGCTGCTGCGCGCGGCCCACGAGCAGGCCGGCTTCCTGCTCGGCGCCCACGGCTGCACCGTCGAGGCCGCCCAGCTCGTCGACAGCGGCTGGGCCCGCCCGCTGACCGCCGACCGCGCCACGGTCCGCGCCGCCGCCCCCGCCGTCCGCACCGTCGGCGACGGCGACGAGGCCCTCGACCCCGCCGCCCGCGCCGCCCGGCTGCCCAGCATCGCCTGGCGGACCGTGCGCGACGCGCTGGAGGTGGGGCCCGTCCTGGTCCAGGTGCCCCGTCGCGGCTACGTCCCACGGATGTCCTGCGTCCGCTGCCGTACCCCCGCACGCTGCACCCGCTGCCACGGACCGCTGGAAGCCACCGGAGCGGAGGAGACGCTGCGCTGCGCCTGGTGCGCCGCCGGGTCCCCCGGCTGGGCCTGCCCGGAGTGCGGAGGCACCCGGCTGCGCGGCTCGGTCTTCGGGACGCGCCGCACGGCGGAGGAACTGGGCAGGGCGTTCCCCGCCGTGCCCGTCCGGACCTCCGGCCGCGACCACATCCTGGACTCCGTCCCGGACCGGCCGGCCCTCGTCGTCTCCACGCCCGGCGCCGAACCGCCCGCCGCGGGCGCGGGCTACGCGGCGGCGCTGCTGCTCGACGGCTGGGCCCTGCTGGGCCGGCCCGACCTGCGGGCCGACGAGGAGGCGCTGCGCCGCTGGCTGTCGGCGGCGGCGCTGGTCCGTCCGGGGGACGAGGGCGGCAGCGTCCTGGTCGTCGCCGAGCCGACGCTGCGCCCGGTGCAGGCACTGCTGCGCTGGGACCCGGCCGGGCACGCGGTCCGCGAACTCGCCGAACGCGCCGAACTCGGCTTCCCCCCGGTCTCCCGGATGGCGGCGGTCAGCGGTCCCGCCGACGGCGTCGCCGCGTTCCTCGCCCAGGCCGGGCTGCCGGAACGAGCGGAGGTACTGGGACCGGTGCCGCTGCCGGTCGTCCCGGCCGGCCGGCCCCGCCGTACCGGCGAGCCCCCGCCCGGCGAACAGTGGGAGCGGGCGCTGATCCGGGTCCCGCCCGGCGACGGCGCGGCCCTGGCGGCCGCGCTGAAGCAGACCCAGGCGCTGCGGCTGGCCCGGCGCGAGGGGCCGGCCGTGCGGCTCCGCATCGACCCGCCCGACATCGGCTGACGGCCGCCCGGCGACCGGTTCCGGACGCCTTCCCGCCGGGCAGGGCCGAGAGCCGCACCGCGGCACGCCCCGGGCACACGGCCGCCCGGCGCCCCGGCCGGGGGAGGGCCGGAGGCGCCGGGCGGTGCGACGGCTGCGGAGGGGTCAGCCGTTGCGAGGGCCCGGGAACACCCCGGGCCGGGTCTCCGGGCGCACCGGCCGCACGGGCGGCACGGGCACCGAGCGGGCGGCGGGCACGGCCCCGGGCGTCGCCGGCGCGCGTCCCGCGGCGGCCGGCGCCACGGGGGCCACGGGCCGCCGGCCCGCCGACGTGCCCGCGGTCTCTTCCGGGCCCGGCCCCGGCGGCACCTGCTGCTGCGCGGCTGTGCTGCCGGGGCTGCCGGGGTTGCCGGTGCTGCGCCGCGCACCGTAACGGCGGTGCACCGCCTGCTTGGTGACGCCGAGCGCCGAGCCCACCGCGTCCCAGGAGAAGCCCAGTGAACGGTCGAAGTCGACGGCCGCCGTCACCAGGGTCTCGACGCTGTCGCGCAGTTCCTGGGCGAGCCGCACGGTCGGCGCCGGGGCCCGTCCGTAGACGACGAAACCGGTCGACGGGCCGGTACGGCGGGGACGGTAGACGTTGCCGAGCTGCGCGGTGAGCGTGCGCAGCGCGTCCACCTGCCTGCGGACCCGCTCGATGTCCCGGACCAGCAGGTGCAGGCTGGCCCGCGCCTGGGCGTCGTGGGTTGCGTGGTCGGCCATGAAGAAGCCTCTCGAGCCGGCGTGACGGGAAGGTACGACGAGGCCACCGCGGCGGCCTCGTGAGGTCAATCTGCTTTGACCAACGCGGCAACGCCCGGATCAGTCACGCCCCGGGGGCGCACAAGCGCCCGTACGAGTCGCTCGCCCCACCGCGCGCCCCCCGCCCGGCGTCACGCACCGTAGACTCGTCGGCGCCGTACCACCGCTGCGAGAGGTCACCACCCACCGATGAGGCTCGTCTTCGCCGGAACACCCGAGGTCGCCGTACCCGCCCTGGACGCCCTGCTCGCGTCCGACCGGCACGAGGTCGTCGCCGTCGTCACCCGCCCGGACGCGCCCGCCGGCCGCGGCCGGCACATGGTGGCCAGCCCCGTCGCGCAGCGCGCCCGCGAGGCGGAGATCGAGGTGCTCCGCCCGGAGCGGCCCCGCGACCCCGCCTTCCTCGCACGTCTCGCCGAGATCGCGCCCGACTGCTGCCCCGTCGTCGCCTACGGCGCCCTGCTGCCCCGCGCCGCCCTGGACATCCCCCGGCACGGCTGGGTCAACCTGCACTTCTCGCTGCTGCCCGCGTGGCGCGGCGCCGCCCCCGTGCAGCACGCCGTGCTCGCCGGCGACGACATGACCGGCGCGTCCACGTTCCTCATCGAGGAGAGCCTCGACTCCGGGCCGGTCTACGGCGTGCTCACCGAACGTCTCCGCCCCACCGACACCAGCGGCGACCTCCTCACCCGCCTCGCCTTCGCCGGCGCCGGCCTCCTCGCCGCCACTATGGACGGCATCGAGGACGGCACCCTGGACGCCGCTCCGCAGCCGGCGGACGGCGTCAGCTTCGCCCCGAAGATCACCGTGGAGGACGCCCGCATCGACTGGACGGCGCCCGCGCTGCGCGTGGACCGCGTGGTCCGCGGCTGCGCCCCCGCCCCCGGCGCCTGGACGACCTTCCGCGGCGAACGGCTGAAGGTGCGCACCGCGGAACTCGCCCCCGACCACACGGAGGCGGCGCCCGGCGAACTCGTCGCGGGCAAGAAGGCCGTCCACGCCGGCACCGGGTCGCACGCGGTGCGGCTGCTGTGGGTGCAGCCGCAGGGCAAGAAGCCGATGCAGGCCGCGGACTGGGCCCGCGGCGTGCGCATCCAGCCCGGCGAGACGCTCGGCGTCTGACACGCCGCGGCTACCCTGGACGCACCGCCCCACCACACCGCACCCGGAGCACCTTCCCACCGTGAGCAACAGGCCGCGCCGCCCCGCCAAGCCGTACCGCCGCCCCCGCAGGGACCCCGTCCGCCTCCTCGCCTACGAGGCCCTGCGCGCCGTCGACGAACGCGACGCCTACGCCAACCTCGTTCTCCCCCCGCTGCTCCGCAAGGCCCGCACCGCGGGCGACCTCGACGCCCGCGACGCGGCGCTGGCCACCGAACTCGTCTACGGCACGCTCCGCCACCAGGGCACCTACGACGCGATCATCGCCGAATGCGTCGACCGGCCGCTGCGCGACGTCGACCCGCCCGTCCTGGACGTGCTCTCCCTCGGCGCCCACCAGCTCCTCGGCACCCGCATCCCCACCCACGCCGCCGTCAGCGCCACCGTCGAACTCGCCCGCGTCGTCCTCGGCGACGGCCGCGCCAAGTTCGTGAACGCCGTGCTCCGCCGCATCGCCGCCGACGACCTGGACGGCTGGCTGGACCGCGTCGCCCCGCCGTACGACGACGATGCCGAGGAACACCTCGGCATCCGCCACTCCCACCCCCGGTGGGTCGTGTCCGCGCTGTGGGACGCCCTCGGCGGCGGCCGCAGCGGCATGGAGGAACTGCTCGCCGCGGACAACGAGCGCCCCGAGGTCACCCTCGTCGCCCGTCCCGGCCGCACCACCTCGGAAGAACTGCTGGCCACCGTCCCCGACGCGGTCCCCGGCCGCTGGTCGCCGTACGCGGTCCGGCTGAGCGAGGGCGGTGACCCCGGCATCCTGGAGACCGTGCAGGACGGCCGCGCCGGCGTGCAGGACGAGGGCAGCCAGCTGGTCGCCCTCGCCCTGGCCGCCGCCCCCCTCGACGACGGCCCGGACGCCGTCTGGCTGGACGCCTGCGCGGGCCCCGGCGGCAAGGCCGCGCTGCTCGCCGCGCTCGCCGCACGGCGCGGCGCCACCCTGACAGCCGGCGAACGGCAGCACCACCGCGCGCGCCTGGTCGCCCGCGCGTTGCGCGGCAACCCGGGCCCCTACCAGGTCCTCACCGCCGACGGCACCCGCCCGCCCTGGCGGGAGGGCACCTTCGACCGGGTCCTGGTCGACGTGCCCTGCACCGGCCTCGGAGCGCTGCGCCGCCGCCCCGAGGCCCGCTGGCGCCGCCGTCCCGAGGACCTGGCGGGCTTCGCCCCCCTCCAGCGCGGCCTGCTGGAGCAGGCGCTGAAGGCCACCCGCCCGGGCGGGGTCGTCGGCTACGCCACCTGCTCCCCGCATCCGGCCGAGACCCGTGCCGTCGTCGACGACGTCCTCAAGCACACCGGGGGCGCCGAACTCCTCGACGCCCGCCCGCTGCTGCCCGACATGCCCGGTCTCGGCGACGGCCCCGACGTGCAGTTGTGGCCGCACCTGCACCACACCGACGCCATGTACCTGGCGCTGCTGCGCCGCACCGGCTGACCGGCGCCCCCGGCGGACCGCGCGCAGACCCGCCCGCGAACCGGCCCCCGGGACCGGGATACTGGGGGCATGGCACAGATCAACCCGAGCATCCTGTCGGCCGACTTCGCCCGCCTCGCCGACGAGGCGAGGGCGGTCGAGGGCGCGGACTGGCTGCACGTCGACGTGATGGACAACCACTTCGTCCCCAACCTCACGCTCGGCGTGCCCGTGGTGGAGTCGCTGCGGAAGGCGACGGACACCCCGCTGGACTGCCACCTGATGATCGAGGACCCGGACCGCTGGGCGCCGCAGTACGTGGAGGCCGGTGCGGGATCGGTCACCTTCCACGCGGAGGCCGCCGCCGCCCCGGTGCGGCTCGCCCGCCAGATCCGCGCGCAGGGCGCCCGCGCGGCGATGGCGCTCAGGCCGGCCACCCCCGTCGAGCCGTACGAGGACCTGCTGCCCGAACTGGACATGCTGCTGGTCATGACCGTCGAGCCCGGCTTCGGCGGGCAGGCGTTCCTCGACGTCATGCTGCCCAAGATCCGCCGCACCCGGCGGCTGATCGAGCGGCACGGCCTGCAGATGTGGCTCCAGGTGGACGGCGGCGTGTCCGCCGAGACCATCGAGCGCTGCGCCGAGGCCGGAGCCGACGTCTTCGTCGCCGGCTCCGCCGTCTACGGTGCCGACGACCCGGCCGCGGCCGTCCGGTCGCTCCGCGCGCAGGCGGAGGAGACCGCGTCCCGGACCTGCGCCCACTGACGCCCCGGCACGCAAGCCCTCCCGCGGGGATGTGGTGCATGTACCGCACACCCGTGATCGACGAGCCCGCAGGGCCCCACACGGCGCCGCATCTGCGAGGATGAACACGCGGCGCGAACGCGCAGGTACGGCAGAACAGTGAGGTGAGTGCGGTGTCGACGGGTCGGGCCACAAGAATGGGACCCGCCGAGCTGATGCAGGCGGCGGCCATCGCACGCCGCTTCTACCTGGAGGGGAAGTCCAAGATCCAGATCGCCGACGAGTTCGGCGTCAGCCGCTTCAAGGTGGCGCGCGTTCTGGAGACGGCGCTGGAGCGCGACCTGGTACGCATCGAGATCCGTGTCCCGGCCGAGCTGGACGCCGAGCGCTCGGACGCGTTGCGGGCCCGCTACGGGCTGCGTCACGCCGTCGTCGTCGAGTCGCCCACCGAGGGAGCCGACACCGCCGCGGAAGAGGCCGGGGCCGACCCCGAGAACCTCGGCGAGGTCGCCGCCGACCTGCTCGGCGAACTGGTCACCGACGGCGACGTGCTCGGCCTGGCGTGGGGCCGGTCCACCATCCACATGGCGGCCGCCCTCCGGCAGCTGCCACCGTGCACCGTCGTCCAGCTCACCGGGGTCTACGACGCGGGCACGGCCGACCGGGGCTCGGTCGAGGCGGTACGGCGGGCCGCCGAGGTCGCCGGCGGAGAGGCGCATCCCCTCTACGCGCCCATGCTGCTGCCCGACTCCGCGACCGCCGCCGCGCTGCGCAGCCAGACCGGCATCTCCCGCGCGTTCGAGTACTTCGACAAGGTGACCGTCGCCGCCGTGTCCATCGGCTCGTGGGAGCCGGGCGTCTCCACCGTGCACGACATGCTCAGCGACTCCGAGCGCGCCCACTACTCCTCCCTCGGCGTCGCCGCCGAGATGTCCGCGCACCTCTTCGACGCCCAGGGCCGCCGCATCGGACGCGACCTGGGGGAGCGGTGCATCACCGTGGAGGCCGACCGGCTGCGGCGCATCCCCGAGGTCGTCGCCATCGCGGGAGGCCAGCGCAAGGCCGACGCCATCGGCGCGGTGCTGCGCTCCGGCCTGGTCACCAGCCTCGTCACCGACACCGCGGCCGCCGACCACCTGCTCCAGGACGGCACCCCGCTGCCGCCGCGCCCCGCCCTGGACCGGGCCGACCCCGACGGTCTCTGAACAGGCCCCGTGAACGGCTCCCGCGAACGCCTCCCGCGCCGACTCGTACGATCGCACGAGCCGCCGTGCCGCGCCCTGGGGCTTTCTCCGTCCCCCTTCCGCCCCCTGACATGGGAGAATGAGGTACGTGCGTTTTCTGAATGATCAGCGTCCGTCGTACGACCTCACCTACGACGACGTCTTCATGGTTCCCAGCCGCAGTGCCGTCGGCTCCCGCCAGGGCGTGGACCTGTCCACCCCGGACGGCACCGGCACCACCATCCCGCTCGTCGTGGCCAACATGACGGCGATCGCGGGGCGCCGGATGGCCGAGACGACGGCCCGCCGCGGCGGCCTCACCGTCATCCCGCAGGACATCCCGCTCGACGTGGTCGCCGAGGTGACCTCCTGGGTCAAGCGGCGCCACCTGGTGCTCGACACCCCGATCACCCTCGCCCCCCAGCAGACCGTCGCCGACGCCCTCGCCCTGCTGCCCAAGCGGGCCCACGGCGCCGGGGTGGTCGTGCACGAGGGGCGGCCGGTCGGGATCGTCACCGAGTCCGACCTGTCCGGCGTCGACCGCTTCACCCAGCTCTCCGAGGTCATGTCCCGCGACCTGCTGGTCATCGACGCCGGGCTGGACCCGGGCGAGGCCTTCAACCGCCTGGACGGGGCCCACCGCAAGCTCGCCCCCGCGGTCGACGGCGACGGCCGCCTCGTCGGCATCCTCAGCCGCAAGGGCGCGCTGCGCGCCACCCTCTACACCCCGGCCACCGACGACGCCGGACGGCTGCGCGTCGCCGCCGCCGTCGGTATCAACGGCGACGTCGCGGACCGCGCGCGGCGGCTGCTCGACGCGGGGGTCGACACCCTCGTCGTGGACACCGCGCACGGGCACCAGGAGCGCATGCTCGACGCGCTGAAGGCCGTCCGCGCCCTCGACCCGCAGGTCCCGGTCGTCGCCGGGAACGTGGTGGCCGCCGACGGCGTACGCGACCTGATCCAGGCCGGCGCCGACATCGTCAAGGTCGGTGTGGGCCCCGGCGCGATGTGCACCACCCGCATGATGACCGGCGTCGGACGTCCGCAGTTCTCCGCCGTGCTGGAGTGCGCCGCCGAAGCCCGGCGGCACGGCAAGCACGTCTGGGCGGACGGCGGCGTGCGCCACCCCCGCGACGTCGCCATGGCGCTGGCCGCCGGTGCGTCGAACGTGATGATCGGCTCCTGGTTCGCCGGCACCCACGAGTCGCCGGGCGATTTGCAGCAGAGCTCCGACGGGCGGCTGTACAAGGAGTCGTTCGGCATGGCGTCCGCGCGCGCGGTGCGCAACCGCACCAGCGAGGAGTCCGCCTACGACCGCGCCCGCAAGGGCCTGTTCGAGGAGGGCATCTCCACCTCCCGGATGTTCATCGACCCCGTCCGGCCCGGCGTGGAGGACCTCATCGACGCGATCATCGCCGGAGTCCGGTCCGCCTGCACCTACGCCGGCGCCGCTTCCCTCGAGGAGTTCGCCGAGAAGGCCGTCGTCGGCGTTCAGAGCGCCGCGGGCTACGCCGAGGGCAAGCCACTGCACGCCAGCTGGTGACCCGTTCCCGCCGCGGGGCACCCCCGCGGCGGCCGGGTCGCGGCCGGTCCCGCGAACAGGGCACAGAGCCGCGGCGGGAACATTCGGATCCGTGCGAATCCCTTTTCCCGCTCCCCTCTCCTTGCTGGAATGCGGGCATGAGCGACGAGACGGCCCCCGCGGCACACGCAGCCCCCGCACCCCACGGCGTCACCTACCGCGCACGCCACCACCGGGGCACCGGCCCCGGCCACATCACCCCCGACGGGTGCTCCGTCAGCCTCTACGCACGCCTCCCGGCCGGTGACGAGCCGGAGATCGTCGCCGCCGCCGCCCCGAGCGGCGCGACCCTCCTCGAACTCGGCTCCGGCGCCGGCCGCCTCACCCGCCCGCTGCGCGAGAAGGGATTCCGCGTCACGGCCGTCGACGAGTCCGCCGAGATGCTGGCGCAGATCGACGGCGCCCCCACCGTCCGCTCCACCATCGAGGACCTGCGGCTGGAGGAACGCTTCGACGTCGTGCTCCTCGCGTCCTTCCTCATCAACACCGCCGACGACACGCTGCGCGACGCGCTGCTGCGCACCTGCGCGCACCACCTCGCCCCCGGCGGGGCCGTCCTCGTCCAGCGCGAGGGCGAATGGCACCGCACCCGCACCACGGGGGAGGAGTGGGAGCACGACGGCATGACCGTGCGGATCGCGCTCCGTGAACCAGCCGAGGGCGGCGCCAAACGCACCCGCATGGAGTACGCCTTCGAGGACGCCGCGTGGAGCCAGACCTTCGTCTCCCACGACCTGCACGAGGCCGACTTCGCCCAGGCGCTGCACCGGGCCGGCCTCACCCTGGACGCCTACCTCACCGACGACCGCACCTGGGCCCGGGCCCTGCCGCGGTGAACGCCCGCCCGCCCGGCCGGTTCGCCGGGCCCGGCGGGCGGGCGGCCCTGTGGTCTACTGCGGTTACGGCGTGCGCCGCTGCCGTCCGGCCACCGCAAGCGCAGAAGAAGAGTGAACCACCCGCAGTGCGACACCTGAACGAACTCGACGAACGCATCGTCCGCGTCCTCGCGGAGGACGCCCGCCGCTCCTACGCCGACATCGGCGCCGAGGTCGGCCTGTCCGCTCCCGCGGTCAAACGCCGCGTGGACAGGCTCCGCGAGGACGGCGCGATCACCGGGTTCACGGTGCGCGTGGACCCCTCGGCGCTCGGCTGGGAGACGGAGGGCTTCATCGAGATGTACTGCCGGTCCAACACCGGGCCCCAGGACATCCGCCGCGCCCTCACCCGCTACCCCGAGGTCGTCGCCGCCTCCACCGTCACCGGCGACGCCGACGCCGTCGTGCAGGTCTTCGCCGCCGACATGCGGCACTTCGAAGCGGTGCTCGAACGCATCGCCTCCGAGCCCTTCGTGGAACGCACCAAGTCGGTCCTGGTGCTCTCCCCACTGCTCCGCCGCTACGGCTCCGGCGCCCCCACCTGACCGGCGCCCCCACCTGACCGGCGCCCCCACGCTCCGGCACGCCGCCCACGCACAACGAATCGCCGCAGCAGGGGCCGAAGACGCAACGAACCGCCCGTCGGCCCGCAACGGAGTCGTCTTGTCGGCCGTCCCCGCCCGACCGTACCGTCGATGTGTCCGCTCGCATCCCGTACGACCAGGTCAGGGGTTCCATGACGCCGCTGCGCACCGCGCTGCTCCAGGGGCCGGGCGGCGTACCCGCCTCCACCGACGTCACCCTCGGGGCCCTCGACGACGCCGCGGGCCGGGCCGCCGACGCGGGCGCGAGGCTCCTGGTCGCCTCCGAGCTGTACCTGACCGGCTACGCACTCGGCGACCGCGTCACGGACCTGGCCGAGGAGGCCGACGGGCCCGGCGCCCACGCCGTCGCGCGCATCGCCGCGCGGCACGGCCTCGCCGTCGCCTACGGCTACCCGGAACGCGCCGGAAGGGCCGTCCACAATGCCGTGCAGCTGATCGGCCCCAACGGCGAACCGCTGGCCCACTACCGCAAGACACACCTCTACGGCGGCTACGAGACCGCCCATTTCACCCCCGGCGACACCCTCGTCGTCCAGGCGGAGCTGGACGGCCTCCGGCTCGGCCTCCTGATCTGCTACGACGTCGAGTTCGCGGAGACCGTACGCGCCCACGCGCTGGCCGGCACCGACCTGCTCCTCGTGCCCACCGCGCTGATGCGGCCCTACGAGTTCGTCGCGCAGACCCTGCTGCCCGCCCGCGCCTGGGAGAACCAGCTCTACATCGCCTACGCCGACCGCTGCGGCCCCGAGGGGGACTTCGACTTCGCCGGCCTCAGCTGCCTGGCCGCCCCCGACGGTGCCGTCCGCGCCCGCGCCGGAGCAGGCGGCGAACTCGTCCTCGGCGACGCGGATCCCGCCCTCCTCGCCGCATCCCGCGCGCGCAACCCCTACCTCGCCGACCGCCGCTCCGACCTGTACAGCCCGCGCCACCCGCACGACCCGCAAGGAGAACCGCTCCGATGACGTCCATGGTGCCCACCGCCGCCCACGACGACCACCACGACCCGGACGCCACCGCACAGGCCGGCCGGCCGCTCACCATGTTCGGCCCGGACTTCCCCTTCGCCTACGACGACTTCCTCGCCCACCCGGCGGGGATCGGCTCGGTGCCCGCCACCGAGCACGGCACCGAGGTCGCCGTGGTCGGCGGCGGCCTGTCCGGCCTCGTCGCCGCCTACGAGCTGATGAAGATGGGCCTCCGGCCCGTCGTGTACGAGGCCGACCGGCTCGGCGGACGGCTGCGCACCGACCGCTTCGAGGGCTGCGAGGGCGACCTCACGGCGGAGATGGGCGCCATGCGCTTCCCGCCGTCCTCCACCGCCTTCCGCCACTACGTCGACCTGACCGGCCTGGAGACCACGCCGTTCCCGAACCCCCTCGCGCCAAACACCCCGTCCACGGTCGTCGACCTCAAGGGCGAGTCCCACTACGCCCGCACCCTCGACGACCTGCCCGAGGTCTACCACCAGGTCATGGACGCCTGGAACGCCTGCCTGGAGGAGGGCGCCGACTTCTCCGACATGCAGTACGCAATCCGCGAGCGCGACGTGCCGCGCATCCGCGAGATCTGGGCACGGCTGGTCGAGAAGCTCGACAACCAGACCTTCTACGGCTTCCTGTGCGACGCGAAGGCCTTCTCCTCCTTCCGGCACCGGGAGATCTTCGGCCAGGTCGGCTTCGGCACCGGCGGCTGGGACACCGACTTCCCCAACTCCATCCTGGAGATCCTCCGGGTCGTCTACACCGGCGCCGACGACGACCACCGCGGCATCGTCGGCGGCTCCCAGCAGCTCCCGGAGAGGCTGTGGGAGCGGGAGCCCGCGAAGATCGTGCACTGGCAGCACGGCACTTCGCTGGCCTCGCTGCACGACGGCGGCCGCCCGCGTCCCGCCGTGACCCGCATGCACCGCACGGCCGGCAACCGCGTCACGATCACCGACGCCGACGGCCGCATCCGCACCTACCGGGCGGCGGTCTTCACCGCGCAGTCCTGGATGATGCTCGCCAAGATCGACTGCGACGACACGCTGCTGCCCATCGACCACTGGACCGCCGTCGAGCGCACCCACTACATGGAGTCCTCCAAGCTGTTCGTCCCCGTCGACCGGCCGTTCTGGCTCGACACCGACGAGCAGACCGGCCGGGACGTGATGTCGATGACGCTCACCGACCGCATGACCCGCGGCACCTACCTGCTCGACGACGGCCCGGACCGGCCCGCGGTCATCTGCCTCTCCTACACCTGGTGCGACGACAGCCTCAAGTGGCTGCCGCTCAGCCCCGAGGAGCGCCTCGAGGTGATGCTGAAGTCGCTGCGGGAGATCTATCCCAAGGTCGACATCCGCAGGCACATCATCGGCGACCCGGTGACCGTCTCCTGGGAGAACGAGCCCTACTTCATGGGGGCGTTCAAGGCCAACCTGCCCGGCCACTACCGCTACCAGCGGCGCCTGTTCACGCACTTCATGCAGGACCGGCTGCCCGAGGACAAGCGCGGCCTGTTCCTTGCCGGAGACGACATCTCCTGGACCGCCGGCTGGGCGGAGGGCGCCGTGCACACCGCGCTGAACGCCGTCTGGGGCGTGATGCACCAGTTCGGCGGCTCCACCGACCCGTCGAACCCGGGACCGGGCGACGTCTACGACGAGATCGCCCCGGTGGAACTGCCCGAAGACTGACCCCGCCGTCCCTCACGAGAGGACGAGCGCCGGGGCCCGGCCGCCCGTGCCGGGCCCGAGCGCTCCACGCCCGCCCGGACGCCGTCCGCGCGCGGACGCGGGTCACGGGCGTGGGTCAACCGCCCCGCGCGGTGAAGACCGCCACGCCGTCCCGCGCGGGCACGCCCGCGCCGACCGCACGTATCCGCCGTACGACGTCCGCCACCGCTCCCGCGTCCCGCAGCGGCGGCTCCTCGACCCATGCCATGGGGCCGGCGTCGCCGGGGCGCACCGTGCCGCACCGGTGTCCGGCCCGGCGTGCCCCCGACGCGGGACCGCCCTTACGCCCCCCGGTCTCCCGTACCGCCGTCATCGGCCGACTTCCCCGCGCCGCGCCCGGCGGTCCCGGTCCCGCCGTCCGCACCGCCCGGCGGGACGGCGGCCGGTCCGGAGGTGCGCGGAGCGGGCCGCAGCACGCCCGCCCCCAGCACCAGACCGGACGCCAGCACGGTGACCAGGCCGAAGGACACCGGCAGCGAAGTGGCTTCGGCCACCCAGCCCACCGCTGCCGGAGCGGCCAGGCCCGACGCGTAGGCCAGCGTCGCCACGCCGGCGACGGCCCGCCCCGCGGAGCCCTCCGAGGTCCGCCCGGCGGCCGAGAAGCACAGCGGCACCACCACCGCGATGCCCACCCCGATCAGCGCGTAACCGGCCACGGCGGACGCGGGCGCCTCCGCGGTCACCACCAGCACTCCGCCGAGCGTCGCCAGCACCCCGCCCGCACGCACCGTGCGCACCGCCCCGAACCGTTCCACCGTCGCGTCGCCCGCCAGCCGGGCGACCGCCATGGTGCAGGCGAACGCCGTGTAGGCGGTGGCCGCCAGGCCGGGCGACGCGCCGGTGACGTCCCGCAGGTAGATGCCCGACCAGTCCATCGACGCGCCCTCGGCGAACACCGCGCAGAACCCCACCAGCCCGACCGCCAGCGCGCCCCGGGTGGGCAGCGCGAACCGCGGCGGCTCCGGTTCCGCCGCCACGGCGTCCGGCCGCACGTCCAGCACCCACCGGCAGGCCACCACCGCCACCCCGCACAACGCGGGCGCCACGAGGGCCAGGTGCAGCGTCGCCGGCAGGCCGCCGTGCGCGGCCAGCACCCCCAGCGCGCCGCCCGCCAGACCGCCCACGCTCCACATGCCGTGCAGCGACGACAGCACCGAACGCCCGTAGCGCTCCTCCACGTACACGCCCTGCGCGTTCATCGCCACGTCCATCAGGCCCAGCCCGCAGCCGAACAGGAACAGCGCCCCGCACAGCCACCCCAGTCCCGGCATCAAGGGCGGCAGCGCCAGGCCCGCGCAGCACGCCAGCGACGTGCCGCGCAACGTCGCCCGCGGCCCCAGCCGGTGCTCCAGGAACGCCGACAGCGGCATCGCCGCCGACGCCCCCAGCGTCACGCACACCAGCGCCACGCCCAGCCATCCGGGGCTCAGGCCGAGGTGCTCGCGCATCCACGGGATGCGGGTGGCGAACGTGCCGCTGGCCGTCCCGTGCACCGCGAACACCACCGCCACGGCCCGCCGCGCCGAACGGGTCTCCCGCCCGCCGCCGATCCGTTCCTCGTCCCGGGTCATCGCTCCCCGTCCGCCGTCCCGCCCTGCCGTCCCACCCGACCGGACCCACGCTACGAGCCGTCCCCGCGCCCGCCGCAAGCCCGCGGACCGCCCACGGGGCGTCGGGTCCTGTGAAGGCCCGGCCGCGGAGCGTTGTGAGTCACTCCACAGGGGTCACCCGCATGGACCGCGTCGTCGCGTGGCAGACTGAAGGCGTACCAGTGACGTCAGCGCACTCCGGGGTCGGTGAAAGTCCGAACCGGCGGTTACAGTCCGCGACCCGGCCGCAGCCAGCGGCCGGTTGACCAGGTGAAACTCCTGGACCGACGGTGAAAGTCCGGATGGGAGGCAGTGCGCGGCGGACGAGGCCGGTACCCGCCGCAGCGGCGCGCCGCGCTCCCGTTCGGGGAGACGCCGGCACCCCGTGACCGGCGCGCTTGCACCGGTCACCCGTCCGTCCGTGGTCCTCACCCGCCCCGGAGTCCGTGCCCGATGAGGCAGGAGGACCGGTGGCCGGCCACCCCGCGGGATCCGCAGAGCAGTCCGCCATGCGCCGCGCCGTCGCGCTCGCCGCCCGCGGCCTGGGCTCCACCAGCCCCAACCCGGTCGTCGGCTGCGTCGTACTCGACCGCGACGGCCGCACCGTCGGCGAAGGATGGCACCAGCGCGCCGGCGGCCCGCACGCCGAGATCCACGCCCTCGCCGAGGCCGGCGACGACGCGGCCGGCGGTACCGCCGTGGTCACCCTCGAGCCCTGCGACCACACCGGACGCACCGGCCCCTGCACCCGCGCCCTCCTCGACGCCCGCGTCGCCCGCGTGGTCTACGCCGTGCCCGACCCCACCGACGGTGCGGCGGGCGGAGCCGCGACGCTGCGCGCCGCCGGCGTCGACGTCGTCTCCGGGCTGCTCGGCGAGGAGGCCGGGGAGGTCAACGCCGCCTGGCTCACCGCCGTACGCCGCGGCACACCGCACGTGACCTGGAAGTACGCCGCCACCCTCGACGGCCGCAGCGCCGCCGCCGACGGCACCAGCCGCTGGATCACCTCCGCCGCCGCCCGCGCCGACGTGCACCGGCTGCGGGCCGAGTCCGACGCCGTGGTCGTCGGCTCCGGCACCCTGCGCGCCGACGACCCGCACCTCGCCGTCCGCGGCATCGAAGGCGCCGTCCAGCCGCTGCGCGTCGTCCTCGACACCGAGGCCACCCTCACGGCCGGCGCCCGCGTCCTGGACGGCGCCGCGCCCACCCTCGTCGCCGTCGCCGAGGACGCCGGTACCGGCCACCTACCCGGGGAGACCGACGTCCTGCGCCTCCCGCGAGGCGAGGACGGCCACGGCCTCGCCCTGCGGCCCCTGCTCACCGCCCTGCACGCGCGCGGCGTGCGCTCCGTTCTGCTGGAAGGCGGACCCACCCTCGCCGGGGCGTTCCTCGCCGCAGGAGCCGTCGACCGGGTCGTCGGCTACCTCGCCCCCGTCCTCCTCGGCGACGGCCCGCCCGCCCTCGCCGGCGGCGGAATCACCACTCTCACCGAGGCGTTGCGGCTGCACGTGACCGGCACCGCGCACCTCGGCCCCGACCTCCGCATCACCGCCGTGCCCGTCCCCGCCGCAGCCGCAGCCGGCCGACCCTGAAGGAGCCCGCCGACATGTTCACCGGAATCGTCGAGGAACTCGGCGAAGTCGTCACGGTCGAGGAACGGCAGGACGCCGCCCGCTTCCGGCTGCGCGGACCGCTCGTCACCGAGGGCGCCCGGCACGGCGACTCCATCGCCGTCAACGGCGTCTGCCTCACCGTCGTGGACACCGCCGACGGCGAGTTCACCGCCGACGTGATGGCCGAGACGCTGCAGCGCTCCAGCCTCGGCGCGCTGACCGCCGGGTCCCGCGTCAACCTCGAACGGCCCACGGCCCTCGGCGGCCGCCTCGGCGGGCACCTCGTCCAGGGCCACGTCGACGGCACCGGCACCCTCCTGGCGCGCACGCCCGCCGAGCACTGGGAGATCGTGCGGGTCGGCATCCCCGGCGGACTCGCCCGCTACGTCGTGGAGAAGGGCTCCATCACCGTCGACGGCGTCTCGCTGACCGTCGTCGAGGCAGGCGAGGACTTCCTCACCGTCAGCCTCATCCCGACCACGCTGGCCCTGACCACCCTGGGCCACAAGCAGCCCGGCGATCCCGTCAACCTCGAGGTCGACGTCCTCGCCAAGTACGTCGAGCGGCTCCTCGCCGCCGGTGTCACCCCCCTCGCCGGACCCACCGCGGAGGCCGCACGGTGAGCGCCCTGGACTGGCTCGGCGACGTGGCGTTCACCGCCCTCGGCCAGCAGGTCATCTGGTCCGACATGCTGGGCAACACGATCGGTCTGGCGGCGCTCGCCCTCGGCTGGCGCCGCAACGTCCTCACCTGGCCGGCGCAGCTGCTCTCCGGCCTGGTCCTCGTCGTCGCCTACCACGGCGCCGACCTCGCCGGGGGTGTGGGAAAGCAGCTGATCGTCATCTCCGTCGCCGTGTGGGGCTGGCGGCAGTGGACGCGCGGCAACCGTCAGGCCCAGGACGGTTCCGTGGCCGTCCGGTTCGCCACCTGGCGCGAACGCGGGGTCCTCGCCGCCGGCACCGCGGCCGGAACCCTGGCCGTCGGCGGGCTGTTCACCCTCGTCCCCCACCTCTCGTGGAACCCCTGGCCGGACGCCTACATCTTCGTCGGCACCCTCACCGCGATGGTCGCCCAGGCCCGCGGCCTGGTCGAGTTCTGGTTCGCCTGGCTGCTGGTCGACCTGGTGGGCGTGCCCCTGGCCTTCAGCAGCGGCCTGGCCTTCTCCGGCCTGGTCTACGTCCTCTACCTCGGCCTCGTCCTGTGGGGCCTGCGCGCCTGGTGGCTGCGTTCCCGCACCGCCACCGCCCGGCCGACCGCCCTCGAAGGAGCGCTGTCATGACCGCACTGCGGAACCTCTACGCCGACCTCCCCGACGGGCCGGGCGACCGCCCGCTCGCCCTCGACCCCGTCGCGCAGGCCGTCGCCGACATCGCCGCCGGCCGCCCGGTGGTCGTCGTCGACGACGAGGACCGGGAGAACGAGGGCGACCTGATCGTCGCCGCCGAGACGATCACCCCCGAGATCGTCGCCTTCATGATGAGCGAGTGCCGCGGCCTGATCTGCACGCCCATGGAGGAGACCGACCTCGACCGGCTCGCCATGCCGCAGATGGTGGCCCACAACACCGAGTCCATGGGCACCGCCTTCACCGTGTCCGTGGACGCCGGCCCCGGCCACGGCGTCACCACCGGCATCTCCGCCGCCGACCGGGCCGCCACCATCCGGCTGCTCGCCGACCCCGGCGCCGCGGCCGGCGACTTCGTCCGGCCGGGGCACGTCTTCCCGCTGCGCGCCAAGCCCGGCGGCGTCCTCACACGCGCCGGGCACACCGAGGCCGGCGTCGACCTGGCCCGCCTGGCCGGGCTGCGGCCCGCCGCGGCGATCGTCGAGATCGCGGGCGAGGACGGCGCGATGCTGCGCCTCCCCGAACTCGTGCCGTTCGCCCGCAAGCACGGACTGTCCCTCATCTCCATCGAGGCCCTCATCGCTCACCGCCGGGCCCAGGAGCCCACCGTGCGGCGGGAGGCCGCCACCCGCCTGCCCACCCGCTACGGGGACTTCCGCGCCCACGGCTACCGCTCCACCGCCGACGGCGTCGAGCACATCGCCCTGGTCGCGGGGGACCCGGCCGCCCTCGGCGGCCAGGACGTGCTGGTGCGTGTCCACTCCGAATGCCTCACCGGCGACGTCTTCGGGTCCCAGCGCTGCGACTGCGGCCCGCAGCTCCAGGCGTCCCTGGACCGGGTGCAGGCGGAGGGGCGCGGCGTCGTGCTGTACCTGCGCGGCCACGAGGGCCGCGGCATCGGCCTGATGTCCAAGCTGCGCGCCTACGAACTGCAGGAACGCGGCCGCGACACCCTGGACGCCAACCTGGAGCTCGGCCTGCCCGCCGACGCCCGCGACTACGGGGCGGCCGCGCAGATCCTCGCCGACCTCGGCGTACGTTCACTGCGGCTGATGACCAACAACCCGGAGAAGACCGCCGCCATGGTCGAGCACGGCCTCCGCGTCACCGGACGCGAACCCATGGCCGTCACCGCCGGCGAGCACAACATCCGCTACCTGCGCACCAAGCGCGACCGGATGGGACACGAACTGCCCTGGCTGGACGCCGAGCCGGTCTCCGCCTGCGGCAACCAGTGACCCGGCCGTCCCCCGGCCGCCGACCCTACGGACCGTCCCCGCCGACCGTCCCCCCCCACCCGACCGTCCCCCCCCACCCGACC